>JAABQI010000285.1 GCA_011391545.1 Rhodoferax sp. | reverse complement strand
CAGATTGCCCACCAGCGGCGTGATACCCAAAGCGCGCAACTCGGCCACGCGCGATGCCTGCGAGGTGAGCGCCAGCAGCCGCACGCGTGGCCCCAGCTCTCGGGCCACGCGCAGGCCGACATCGCCACAGCCCACCAGCAGCACGCGTTCGCGCCGGAAACGCGCCGGCAAGGCGCCCGGCCGGGTGGCATAAAGCAGCGCATGGGGGCTTCGCAATGCAGGCAAAATCGGCTCCTTTGTCAATTTGAAGCTCTGAGGATAACCAAAATATGACCGGCAGCGCCAACCCAACGGCTTTTCACATCACCATCGAGCCCAGCGGCCGTGAATTTGCCGTATCAGCCGAAGAAACCATCCTGGCGGCCGGCATTGCGCAGGGCATCAACCTGCCCTACGGCTGCAAGGACGGCGCTTGCGGCTCGTGCAAATGCAAAAAAATCAGCGGCACGGTGCACCACGGCGCGCACCAGAGCAAGGCGCTCAGCGATGTAGAAGAAGCGCAGGGCTTTGTGCTGACCTGCTGCGCCAGCCCCATGAGCGACGTCGTGCTGGAGTCGCGCCAGGTCACCCAGGAGGGCGCTTTGCCCATCAAGAAAATGCCGACGCGCGTCACCTCGCTGCAAAAAGTCTCGCACGATGTCATGGTGTTAAAGCTGCAAATGCCCGCCAACGACGTGTTTGCCTACCACGCCGGCCAGTACATCGAGTTTTTGCTGCAGGGCGGCCTGCGCCGCAGTTACTCCATGGCCAGTGCGCCGCACCTGGTCGGCCAGGTGCTGGAGCTGCACATTCGCCACATGCCCGGTGGCAAGTTCACCGACCCTGTGTTCAGCACCATGAAAGAGCGCGACATTTTGCGCATCGAGGGGCCATTCGGCAGCTTTTACCTGCGCGAGGACAGCACCAAACCCATCGTTCTGCTGGCCTCAGGAACCGGTTTTGCACCGATCAAGGCCATCATCGAGCACTTGCAGCTCAAGGGCAGCACGCGCGCGGTCACGCTGTATTGGGGCGGCCGCCGACCGGCGGACCTCTACATGGATGAATGGGTGAAAGCCAAATTGGCCGAGATGCCGAACCTGCGCTATGTGCCGGTGGTTTCCGACGCGCTGATCGAGGACAACTGGCAAGGGCGCACCGGCTTCGTGCACCGCGCTGTGCTGCAGGACCTGCCCGATCTGAGCGGCCACCAGGTTTATGCCTGCGGCGCGCCGATTGTGGTGGACTCGGCGCGTGCCGACTACGTGAAGGCGGGTTTGCCCGAAGACGAGTTCTATGCTGACGCGTTTACCTCCGAGGCCGACAAGGCGGCGCCCTGACTCCATGCGGATTCTCAATTTTTCATTACATTTTTTGACAAGTGTTCGCTATCCCACATACAAAACAGCGGATTGGCTGTTATAAATTGGTTTTAAGAACAACCCCGAAGGAACCATCATGAAAACTTTGCTAACTCGCAGTCGTCCGGTACTTGCCGGCCTGGCTGCCACCCTGGTGCTGCTCAGCGGTTGCGAAAATATGACCGAGGCGCAGCGTAGCACAGCCATTGGCGCCGGTGTCGGCGCGCTGGCTGGCGTTGCCATTGGCGACAGCGGCAAGTCGGCCGCCATTGGTGCCGGCGTGGGCGCGCTGGGCGGCTATATCTGGTCCACCCAAATGCAGAAGAAAAAAGCTGAAATGGAACAGGCTACCGCCGGCACGGGTGTGGACGTGATGCAGACCGCCGACAACCAGCTCAAGCTCAACATCCCGAGCGACATTTCGTTCGATGTCAACAGCGCGGTCATCAAGCCCAACCTGCGCCCCATCCTTGACCAGTTTGCACAGGGCCTGGCCAACCAGCCCAACACCGAGATTCGCATCATCGGTCACACCGACAGCACCGGTTCGGACGCCATCAACAACCCGCTGTCGATCAACCGCGCAGCCAGCGCCCGCAACTACCTGGTGGCCCGCGGGGTCAATTCCCAACGCATCCAGATCGACGGCCGCGGCTCCTACGAGCCCATTGCCGACAACGCCACCGCGGATGGCCGCGCCAGGAACCGTCGCATCGAGATGTTTTTGGCTGAGCGCGCACGCTAAGCGCCAATCGACCCCCAACAAGACTTCGGCGGATCGCAACAGCGGTCCGCCGTTTTTGCATTAAGCGGCTCAAGAAGGGGTAAAAAGTGGATACCCAGCGCTTTCTCACGGCCCAGGAACCTGTTTACCCGCAGGTTTTGCAAGAGCTGCGCAACGGCGACAAAACGTCGCACTGGATGTGGTTTGTGTTTCCGCAATTGCGCACCCTGGGCCGAAGCGCCACCGCACGGTTTTATGGACTGGACTTTGTGGCCGATGCGGCACTCTACCTGGCGCACCCGGTGCTGGGCGCGCGGCTCAGGGAGTGCACACAGGCCGTCCTGCAGCATCAGGACAAATCAGCCCATGCCATTTTTCACTCGCCCGACGATCTGAAGTTTCGCTCCTGCATGACGTTGTTTCACCTGGCCGCGCCGCAGGAGCCGCTGTTTCAAACGGCGCTGACCCAGTTCTTCGGGGGCGAGGGTGACGCGTTGACGCTGCAATCGGTTGGCCGCTGAACAATTCAGTAAAGTTGCCTCAATCGGTTTTGGCCCCTGTTTCAAACCACTGCTTGATCACCATGCGCTCTGCCTCCGAGATGCCGGTGGTGTTGGTCATGGGCATGAGCTTGCTGACCACCACCTGCTGGTAGATGTTTTGCGCGTGCAGCTTGACATTGGCGGCTGAATCGAGCCGCACGTTTTTCATCTGCACTTGCGCGCCATGGCACAGGGTGCAGCGCTGCGCCAGGATGGGTTGCAGCGTGGCGTAGCCAATGGCGCCGCCGACACCAGTATCGACTGTCGCTGGCGCATTTGAACCGTCAACCGCCTGAGCTGTCGCGGGTGCAGGTTGAGGTGCCAGCCAGACCATCACCACCCCGATCACCACCAGGCCGGCCAGGGCATAAGGCAAGGGGTTGCCGTTGCGGCCCAGCTTGTGGCCGTGGCGCATGACAAAAAACTGGCGTATTGCCGCACCGGCAAACATCATGGCAATCAGCACCAGCCAGTTTTGAGGGTGCGTGTAAGTAAAGCTGTAGTGGCCGCTGAGCATGGCAAACAGCACCGGCAGCGTGAAGTAGGTGTTGTGCACGCTGCGCTGCTTGCCGCGGATGCCGTGGATCGGGTCGACCGGCTCACCGGCCTTGATGGCGGCCACCATTTTGCGCTGGCCCGGAATGATCCAGTGCGCCACGTTGGCGCTCATGCTGGTGGCCAGCATGGCTCCCACCAGCAAAAAGGCCGCGCGCCCGGCAAACCAGTGACAGGCCAGCCAGCTTGCCACACAGACCAGCGCAAACACCAGGGCGCCCACGATCGCTTCGCCGTTTTTGCGTTGCCCATAAAGGCGACAGATCAGGTCGTACAGCAGCCAGAACACCACCAAAAACAGAATCGCCACGGTAACGGCCTGCCACGGTACCCAGTCCATTTTGGACTTGTCGATCAGGTAGGTACCCGCGCTCCACAGGTAGGACACGGTAAACAGCGCAAAGCCGGTGAGCCAGGTGCTGTAGCTTTCCCAGTAAAACCAGTGCAGGTGCTTGGGCAACTGCGGCGGCTTGACGGCAAATTTGACCGGGTGATAGAACCCGCCACCGTGCACCGCCCACAGTTCACCGCTGACGCCCTGTTTCTTCAGTTCTTCGTCTTCGGGCGGGGTCAGACTGCTGTCCAGAAAGACAAAGTAAAACGAGGAACCGATCCAGGCGATGGCCGTGATCACATGCGCCCAGCGCAGCAGCAGGTTGAGCCAATCCAAAATATAACTTTCCATCAGGCTTCCTTGGTTTGATCATGTTCCCGTCACTGCGAGCGAAGCGTGGCAGTCCATGCATTCAGAAGTCATGGACTGCTTCACTTTGTTCGCAATGACGGAACTGCGTCGATTGTTGAATTCAACAGCAAGAGTTGTGCCGCCACCGCCACAGCAATCACTTCGGGCGCCTTCCCGGCAATGCCCGGCACACCGATTGGGCAGGTGACTTGCGCCAGTTCCTTGGCACTGAAGCCGCGCTCGGCCAGGCGACGGCTGAAAGTGGCCCATTTGCTTCGGCTACCGATCAGTCCGACGAAAGGCAGATCGCGCTGGGTGCGCTGGCGCAGCAGGCAGGCGGCCACCACGTCGAGGTCTTCGGCATGGCTGAAGCTCATGATCAGCACCCGGGAGCCAGGTGCCAGCCCTGCCACGGCACGCTTCACCGGCTCGGAATGCTCGGCATGGACGTTGACAGGCAGGGTTTCAGGGAAAATGCCGTCGCGGCTGTCCAGCCAGTGCACCAAAAACGGCAAATGACCCAACACCTGCACCAGCGCGGCCGCCACATGGCCGCCACCAAACAGGGCCACGGGCGGCCACAGCGCCTGCTGTGCCGCCAAGTGCTGGCGCAAGCGCGGCCTGTCTGAGCTGCTTACGGGCTCAAATTGCAGCGTGACCTCGCCGCCGCAACACTGACCCAATGACGGACCCAGGGCAAAACGCCGCAACTGCGCACCGGCTTGTCCACCCAGTTGCGCCCGTGCCTGCTCAATGGCCTGCCACTCCAGATGACCACCGCCAATGCTGCCGATCGAGGTGCTGGAAAACACAGCCATCCAGGCGCCTGCTTCCCGCGGTACCGAGCCGCGGTGCGCCTGCACCGTCACCCAAATGGCGTCCTGCGAGGCCAAAAGCTTGATGAGTTGTTGGCTGGATGTCACAATCGCTTACTTTTATGAGTCTATATCGGGTTACAGGCTCTCATTTTTGAGGCACATTACGGTTTTGGCAGTGGCAGCCAAAATCCGATTGCGCAAGCCATCACCTTTTTCGAGACATCCTATGAACATTTTTGCCCCATTACGTCTCAAGCAGATCCCGCTGCGCCTGGCAGCTGGCGCCGCCGCGATTTTGGCTGGATGTACCACGACACCGCCTCCGCCCGTTCCCGTGCCAGCCCCCCCGCCCCCGCCAGCCCCCGTGGTCGTGGCCCCACCTGTGGCTGTGCCTTCTTACGTGTCGAACGCCATCACACCCCGTGCTTACCGTCAGGATGCGGCCAGCCACTTGTACGAGCGCAATTTGCAGCGGGTTTACCGCGGCAAGATGCCGCCCCTGCTCTACGCTGTGGGCGTGTTGCAGGTCGAGGTGGATGGCATGGGCCTGGTCACCAGCACCAGCTGGATGCGCGCGCCCAATCACGCCCCCGAGGTGATCGCCGAGATTGAGCGCACCGTGCGCCTGGCAGCACCCTACCCGGCTCCCGTGCGCATGGGCCGGGTCACCTACACCGACACCTGGCTGTGGCACAAAAGCGGCCTGTTCCAGCTCGATACGCTGACCGAGGGACAGTTTTAACGCCGCCACCTCACGACCCCCGGTAGGTTGAATAGCTCCACGGGCTGACCAGCAGCGGCACGTGGTAATGCTGCCCGGGGTTGGCCACGCCGAAGTCCAGATTCACCTGATTCAAAAAATTGGGCTCCGGCAGGGCCACGCCACGCGACTTGAAATACGCCGCCACGTCAAACACCAGCCGGTAGCTGCCGCGCTGCAATTCCGCGGCACTCAGCAGCAACCCGTCCGGGTTGCGGCCGTCCTGATTCAGCACGAACTGCTTGAGCAGCTTCAAGGCGTCACCCTCCGCGGCGTACAAAGTCACCCGCATGCCGGCCGCCGGCGTGCCATGCATGGTGTCCAAAACATGCGTACTCAGTCCCATGGTGAAGCCCTCAAAAATTGGGTCAAAGTGTATACACTGCGATGGAGCCAGCAACCGTCTTCGCACAAATTCATGAGCCACTACAACAGCACCCTGCCCTACCCGCGCGACCTCAAGGGCTACGGCCCCAAGCCGCCGCACGCGCGCTGGCCCGACCAGGCCCGCATTGCGGTGCAGTTTGTCCTGAACTACGAAGAGGGTGGCGAGAACTGCGTGCTGCACGGCGACGCCGGAAGTGAGCAATTTTTGTCCGAGATGGCCAACCCGGCCAGCTACCCGGACCGGCACATCAGCATGGAAGGCATTTACGAATACGGCTCGCGTGCCGGCGTGTGGCGGATTTTGCGCGAGTTTGAGCAGCGCGGCCTGCCACTCACGGTGTTTGGTGTCAGCATGGCCCTGGCGCGTTACCCTGAGTTGGTACAGGCCTGCCAACAATTGGGCCACGAGATTGCCTGCCATGGCTGGCGCTGGATTCATTACCAGAACCTGCCCGAAGCCGTGGAGCGCGAGCACATGGCGCGTGGCATGGAGATATTGACCGGACTCATGGGCAGCCGGCCGCTGGGCTGGTACACCGGGCGCGACAGCCCCAACACGCGCCGGCTGGTGGCCGACTACGGCGGCTTTGACTACGACAGCGACTACTACGGCGACGACCTGCCGTTCTGGATGGCAGTGGCCAAGACCAATGGCGAGGTGGTGCCACAACTGATCGTGCCCTACACGCTTGACTGCAACGACATGCGTTTTGCCTTGCCGCAGGGCTACGCCTACGCCGACCCGTTTTTTCAGTACCTCAAGGACTCGTTTGATGCGCTGTATGCCGAGGGCGACCCGGCCGGGCTGAACGCGCCGAAGATGATGAGCGTGGGCATGCACTGCCGCCTGCTGGGCCGGCCTGGGCGCATTGTGGCGCTGCAGCGCTTTCTGGATTACATCGCTCAGCATGACAAGGTGTGGGTGTGCCGTCGCATTGACATTGCGCGGCACTGGAAAGTCATTCACCCCTATTCAGCCTAAAGCGTTCCTACCATGCCCCTGACCCTGGATCAACTCAACAGCGCCCCGGAAGATGCGGCTCTGCAACTGCTCGACGGCCTGTACGAACACTCGCCCTGGATTGCACAAGCCGCGCTGGCACTGCGTCCGTTTTCGTCGCTGCCCCAGCTCAAATTCATCCTGACACAGGTGGTGAGCAACGCCCCGCGCGAGGCCCAGCTTGGCCTGATCCGCGCCCACCCGGAGCTGGCGGGCAAGGCCATGGTCACCCAAAGCCTGACGGCCGAGTCAGCCAACGAGCAAAGCAAGGCCGGCTTGACCCACTGCAGCGCAGAAGAATTTGACCGGCTGCAGCAGCTCAATGCCGACTACAACGCCAAATTTGGCTGGCCGTTCATTCTGGCGGTGCGCGGCCCTCGTGGCCTGGGCTTGAGCCGGGCCGAGATCATGGCCACTTTTGAGCGCCGCCTGCACGGTCACCCCGACTTTGAGATGCAGGAATGCCTGCGCAACATCCACCGCATTGCAGAGCTTCGCCTGAAGGACAAGTTTGACATCACGCCTGAGATGGGTGACTTGGTGTGGGACTGGCAGGAGCAACTGAGCCAGTACTCGGAAGCGCCGGATCAACTCACCGTGACCTACCTGACCGATGCGCACTGCGCCTGCGCCGCTTTCATCCGGGCGCAGATGCAGGCCTGCGGCTTTGACAGTGTGGCCATTGACGCCGTGGGCAATGTGGTGGGGCGCTATGACGGGATGTCGTCATTGCGAGAAGGTACGACGCGGCAATCCATGGATTCAGAAAGCCTGGATTGCCACGCTACGCTCGCAATGACGACTGCGCCTGGCAAAACCCTGCTCACCGGCAGCCACTATGACACCGTGCGCAACGGTGGCAAACACGACGGCCGCCTCGGTATTTTTGTGCCCATGGCCTGCGTGCGTGAACTGCATCGCGCAGGCAAACGCCTGCCATTCGCCATCGAGGTGGCGGCGTTTTCCGAAGAGGAAGGCCAGCGTTTCAAGGCCACCTTTCTGGGCTCGGGCGCGCTCACCGGTGACTTCAACCCGGCCTGGCTCGACCAGTGCGATGCCGACGGGGTGTCGATGCGCGACGCCATGCAACAGGCAGGGCTGAGCAGTGCACAAGACACCGACTCCTTGCTGGCGCAAATTGCCAATCTCAAACGCGATCCGGAAAAGTATTTGGGCTTTGTGGAGGTGCATATCGAGCAGGGCCCGGTGCTCAACGCGCTGAACCTGCCACTCGGGGCGGTGACCTCCATCAATGCCAGCGCGCGTTACAGCGGCGAGGTGGTGGGCACCGCCTGCCATGCGGGCACCACGCCCATGAACCAGCGCTTTGACGCCGCCTGCACGGTTGCCGAATTCATGCTGGCCTGCGAGCGCCGCGCCTTGCGCGACGGCGACTCGGTCGCCACCGTGGGCCAGCTCAATGTGCCCAACGGCTCGGTCAACGTGGTGCCGGGCCGCTGCCAGTTTTCGCTCGACCTGCGCGCCCCCGGCAATGCGCAGCGTGACGCGCTGCAGGCCGACCTGTTGAGCGCATTGGCCGACATTTGCGCGCAACGCAAGGTCAGCTATCACCTCACCGAATCCATGCGCGCCAGCGCCGCACCGAGTGCGCCGGATTGGCAGCAGCGCTGGGAGAACGCAATGGCCAGCCTGGGCCTGCCGATCCACCGCATGCCCAGCGGCGCCGGCCACGATGCCATGAAGCTGCATGAGATCATGCCGCAAGCCATGCTGTTCGTGCGCGGCCAGAACGCCGGCATCAGCCACAACCCGCTCGAATCCACGACCAGCGACGACATGCAACTGGCGGTCGAGGCTTTCAACCACCTGCTGATGCAATTAGCCAATGACATGCCCGATGGATTGCCGCGTCGCTAGCGCTTCCCGCAATGTCAATTAGCGTGGCAATAAATGCCTGACCTAACCGCCCCTTATGCCCATGACCACCCACACCCAACTCGACGCCTGGATCGACGCCCACTTTGACGAACAGGTGCGCTTCCTGCAGGAACTCATCCGTGTCCCCACCGACACACCGCCGGGCAACAACGCGCCCCATGCCGAGCGCACGGCCGAGCTGTTGCAGGCCATGGGCATCGAGGCCGAAAAGCACCTGGTGCCGGCTGCAGAGGTGCAGGCCGCCGGCTTGCAAAGCATCACCAACCTGATCGTGCGCCATCGTTATGGTGCGGGCGGTAAAACCATAGCGCTCAATGTCCATGGCGACGTGGTGCCCCCGGGCGAAGGCTGGACGCACGACCCCTACGGCGGCGAGATCGCTGACGGCAAAGTGTATGGTCGCGCCAGCGCGGTCAGCAAGGGCGACTTTTCCACTTTCACCTTTGCCATGCGCGCGCTTGAGGCGGTCTGCAAACCGAACAAGGGCAGCATTGAGCTGCTGTTCACCTACGACGAGGAATTTGGCGGCGAGGTGGGACCAGCCTGGTTGCTCAAGCACAATTTGACAAAACCCGATTTGATGATTGCCGCGGGCTTCAGCTACCAGGTGATCACCGCGCACAACGGCTGCCTGCAACTCGAAGTGACTGTGCACGGCCAGATGGCGCACGCCGCCATTCCCGAATCGGGTGTCGACGCCTTGCAGGCCGCGGTGCAGATCCTGAACGCGCTGTACACGCAAAACACGCTGTACAAGGCCATCCGCTCGAAGGTGCCGGGCATCAACCACCCTTATCTGAACGTCGGGCTGATCAGCGGCGGCACCAACACCAACGTGGTGCCTGGAACGGTCAGCTTCAAGCTCGACCGGCGCATGATCCCCGAGGAAAACGCCACCGAGGTCGAAGCCACGCTGCGCCAGCTGATTCTTGATGCCGCCGCCAAATTGCCGGGCATCACGGTCGATGTCAAGCGCATGCTGCTGGCCCATGCCATGCAGCCTCTGCCCGGCAACCAGCCGCTGGTCGATGCCATCCAGAAGCATGGCAAAACCATTTTTGGAGAAGACATTCCCGCCATGGGCACGCCGCTGTACACCGATGTGCGCCTGTTTGCCCAACGCGGCATTCCGGGCGTGATCTATGGCGCCGGGCCGCGCACCGTGCTGGAGTCCCACGCCAAACGCGCCGACGAGCGGCTGGACCTGCAGGACCTGCGCCGCGCCACCCAAGTCATTGCACGCAGCTTGTGCGACCTGCTGTCCTGACCACGCCGCTTCGGAGATTTGGCTGCGGCAGGTGCGCAAGGGCCAGGCTTTTTTGTTTGACGCCATGGGCCATGTGGCTTGCAGGTGCTGCTTGCTTGTCGGCCATGGGCAATGCTGCGTTTAGGAAATTGAGCTTTTGGGAATTGAGCTGGACAAATCCCCATGCGGTGGCCAGAATCAAGGCTTCAAAGTGACCGAGTGGGATCGCCATCCTCTGCCTCGGCAACACCTGCCGGATGGCTGCGATAAAGGAGTGTGTCATGACAAGCAAAGACAAGCCCGTTGCGCTTGAGTCGGTCCAGTGCGATGTGTGCATGAAGGAAGTGCCGGTGTCCGAAGCCACCGTGCCCGAGGCCACAGACTATGTTGTCCACTTTTGCGGCCTTGAATGCTATGAAAAATGGAAGGCACAGGGCGAGGAAGCCAAAGCTCAGCCCAAGCGCCAGACGTCGTGAGGTCAAGTGCTGGCCATGGCGCGGGTCGATGAAGTTCACCGGAAATGAGGGCGCCTTGAAGGCATGGTTTTTGGCAGCCATTCGCAAGTTGATTGCCTGTTGGCTGGTCTGCGCCTGGCTCCTGGCGGGCGTGACCGGCGCGTCTGCATCAAGCGTCCTGCCGGGCACAGAGCCATCCCTCTGGTTCGAGGCCGACCGGCCCACCGTGCAGGCGCAGCAAGCGGTGCAGTTCTTGCTCACCGCCGCCGATGAGGGCCTGGAGCCACACCACTATCAGGCGCCCGACCTGCACCTGGCCGTGACGCGGGCCGGGGCCGGCCCGGCGCTGACGTCAGCAGAGCAAACCCAACTGGACAACGCCCTGACCCAGGCGATGCAGCACTACCTGAGCGATCTGAGCCTCGGGCGGGTGAACCCGCAGCAAATCAAAGCCAACTTTGCAGCGCCCGCCGGCCCGACCACCGACATCGCCGCTTGGCTGCGCACGGCCGTGCGCGAGCAGCGGCTGAGCCGGGCGGTGGCGCAACTGGCCACCCAGGCACCGATGGCCGTGCCGCTGCGTCAGGCTCTGGCACACTACCGCGCCTTGGCCGATCACCCGGCCTGGCAATCGCCGTTGCCGGCCCTGCCCGGACGCAAGCTGGACGCCGGGCAGGCCTGGAATGGCCTGTCGCTGCTGGCCCAGCGCCTGCAAGCGCTGGGCGATCTGACCGCCGGGACGCCGGTTCCGGAAAGGCTTGAAGGGGAATTGCTCGCTGCGCTGATGCGTTTTCAGGAACGCCACGGACTGTCGCCCGACGGCGTGCTCGGGCGCAGAACCCTGCAGCAACTGAACGTCCCGCCCGCGCAACGGGCCGAGCAGATTGCGCTGACCCTGGAGCGGCTGCGCTGGACGCCCCTGCGTCAGGCATCGCGCATGGTGGTGGTGAACGTGCCTGAGTTCATGCTGCGCGCCTACGAGGTGCAGAACGGAAAAATCAATGTCAAGCTGACCATGAAGGTGATCGTCGGCAAGGCGCTGGACACGCGCACCCCCCTGTTCGACGAGGAAATGCGCTTCATCGAGTTCAGCCCCTACTGGAACGTGCCGCCCTCGATTGCGCGCCAGGAAACCGTGCCCCATTTGCGCGCCGATCCGGGCTATCTGGCGCGCCAGGGCATGGAGTTTGTCGCGGCCGGCGGCCAGGTGGTCACCACGCTGGCGCCTGAGCACCTGGACGCTGTGCTGTCGGGGGCATGGCGCATTCGTCAGCGGCCGGGGCCCAAAAATGCGCTGGGCGACATCAAGTTCGTTTTCCCCAACAACGACAACATCTACCTGCACCACACGCCGTCGCCAGGCCTGTTCGAGCGCGACCGGCGAGACTTCAGCCACGGTTGTATCCGCGTGCAGGACCCGGTGGCGCTGGCAAATTTTGTGCTGCAGGACGATCCCGATTGGCCCGAGGAGCGCATCCGGGCAGCGATGAGCAGCGGCCAGTCGAGCACCCTGCGTCTGGCGCAACCGGTCACCGTGCTGATTGCCTACAGCACCGTGGTGGTCAAGGCGGGCCGGGTGTTTTTTTACCCCGACCTCTATGGCCACGACCAGTTGCTGGCCAAGGCACTCCGCGAGCACGCGGCCGCCTTGATCCCATGAGTTGACCCCATGAGCTTTGTCCAATTGCCGAGTTACGTAAAATATGACGCCATGACACGTTCGCACCTGACCTCTCTGCAGCCCTCGCGCCGCTCCTTTCTGCACCGCTCCGCCCAGGTGATGCTGCTCGGCGGCGCGCTGGGAATGGCTGGCAAGCACGCGCGGGCTTCCGTCCCCAGCGCGCGCAGCCTGATGCTCGACCACACCCACACACGCGAACGCATCGACCTGGTGTATGCCTCGGGCGAGCAGTACCTGCCGAAGGCGCTGGGCTCGCTGAACCACTTCCTGCGTGACCATTACTCGGGGGAGGTCGGCCAGATCGACCCGCAGTTGTTCGATCTGCTGCACAACGTGCGCCAGGTGCTGGGCAGCAGGGTGCCGCTGTCGTATCAAATCATTTCGGGCTACCGCGGTCCGATCACCAACGCCCGGTTGCGCAGCACGCGAGGCGGCGGCGTGGCCAAGCACAGCCTGCACATGGACGGCAAGGCCATCGACGTGCGCCTGCCCGGCGTGCCGCTGGCCGAGTTGCGTGATGCGGCCCTGTCGCTCAAGGCGGGCGGCGTGGGCTATTACCCGCGCGACCAGTTTGTCCACATCGACACCGGGCGCGTTCGCACCTGGTAGCGCGTGCGGGCTGCCTGAAGCAGGCAAGTATCATCACCCCCATGCCTCAAAAACGCGCCCGCAACCTCACTGGTGACTCCTTCTTCGCCTGGGATGGCGATGTGCTGGTGGTCAATATTCTGGGCAAACCCAGCGCCGGCAAGGATGCCATCGGCAAGCCCTACGGCAAACAGCTCAAGGTCAGCGTCTGCGCCGCGCCCGTGGCAGGACGTGCGACCGACCACATGGTGCGTTTTCTGGCGCCGCTTTTTGGCGTGACGGGGGCCGACATCGAGGTGGTGTTCGGCCGCATGAATGTCAACAAGCAATTGCGCATCAGGGCGCCGACCAAACTGCCACCGGTCTTTGCCAAACCGGCTGAACAGTCTTCCCTGTTCCCGGCCAACGACTCACAGGATTGAGGCGGCGCAGCCAACCTGCGGAACTTCACGACCTGCCACGCCTCCTACCACGCCATGCCCCACCTGAAACGCCTGCTGCCGTCTTTCGCGGCCTTGTTCTTTATTGCTTTTTGTGCGCTGGCCACTGGCGCCAGGGCGCAGGAGACCGTCAAAAACACGGTCACCACCGAGCAGGTGCAAGCCGAGCTGATGGCCCACGCGCCCGATGGCATCGAGCCCGGCAAGACGGTCTGGGTCGGCCTGCAACTCAAGCACCAGCCCGAATGGCACACCTACTGGAAGAACTCGGGCGACTCCGGCCTGGCCACCACGCTCAGCTGGACGTTGCCTGCGGGCGTGTTGGCCGGCGACATTGCCTGGCCGCTGCCGGTCAAGATTCCGATTGGCAATCTGGCCAACTACGGTTATGACGGCAGCGTGCTGTTGCCGGTGCCGCTGACCATCACGCCGGATTTCAAACCCTCTGTTTTAAATTCCGAACTTGAAGTCAAACTGCAGGCCAGCTGGCTGGTGTGCAAGCTCGAATGCGTGCCGCAAGACGGCACCTTTGTGCTGCGCCTCCCGATCAAGGGCTCCACCGCCAGCAACGGAGCGACCTTTGATGCCGCCTTCAAGGCCCAGCCGGTGGCACTTGAGGATGCCAGCAGCATCACCCTTCAGGGTCACACCTTGAACGTGTCCGTGGCCGGCCTGCCCGCCAGCCTGCAGGGCAAAACCCTCGACTTTTTCCCGGAAACGCCTGAAATCATCGAGACCGCGGGCCAATGGACGCAAAGCTGGCAGGGCGCCATATGGACGGCGGCTGTGCCCATGGCGCAGCACCGCGCCAGCAGCCCGGAGGTGATGCCGCTGGTGCTGGCCGGGCAAGTGGGCCAGCAGCGCCTGGGCTTTGTCACCCAGGCCAGGGTCAGCGGCGAATGGCCCGCTGATGCGCCCACGGCGGTGGCGGGTGCAGCCAACGCGGCGCTGAACCCGACAGGGCTCGGCCCGTCCGCAAATGCCCCTTTGAGCCTGCCCACTTCACTCTGGGTCGCGCTGCTGGGGGCCTTGCTGGGCGGCATGATTCTGAACCTGATGCCCTGCGTGTTTCCGGTGCTGGCGATCAAGGTGGTGGGCTTTGCCCGTCATGGCGCCAACCAGCGCCGCCAGCGCGTCGGCGGGCTGGCCTACAGCGCCGGCGTGGTGCTGTCGTTTGTCGCCCTGGGCGCGCTGATGCTGGCGCTGCGCGGCGCTGGCGAGCAACTGGGCTGGGGATTTCAACTGCAGTCGCCCGCCGTGGTGGCGGCGCTGGCGGTGCTGTTCACCGTGATCGGGCTCAATCTGGCGGGCTTGTTTGAATTTGGCCAGTTTGTGCCCAGCAGCGTGGCCGCGCTGGAAGCCAAAAACCCGTCGGTGGATGCCTTTTTGTCGGGCATTCTGGCGGTGGTGATCGCCTCGCCCTGCACCGCGCCTTTCATGGGCGCCTCACTGGGCTTGGCGCTGGCGCTGCCCGCCGAGCAGTCGCTGGCGATTTTTGCCACGCTGGGGATCGGCATGGCGCTGCCCTATCTGGCGGCCAGCTGGTCGCCGGCACTGGCGCGCCAGTTGCCGCGCCCGGGGGCCTGGATGAACACCTTCCGCCACGCCATGGCGTTCCCCATGTTTGCCACCGTGGTCTGGCTGGTCTGGGTGCTGGGCCAGCAAAGCGGCATCGACGGCGCTGCCGCCCTGCTCGCGCTGCTGCTGAGCCTGGCGCTGGTGATCTGGGCGCTGGGCTTGCGGGGCCGAAGCCGCGTGGTGATGGCGACGCTATCGGGCGCGGCGCTGGCGTTTTTGCTGGGTTCCATTGGCCACAATGTCACGCAACCTTTGGACAATTCTGGCACCACGGCCAGCACGGCGCTGTGGCAGCCCTGGGCGCCTGGCAAGGTGGAGCAGGTGCTGGCCTCGGGCGCGCCGGTGTTTGTGGATTTCACCGCGGCCTGGTGCGTGACCTGCCAGTACAACAAGAAAACCACGCTCGCCAACGATGAGGTCCTGGCCGACTTCACCGCCCGCAAAGTCACGCTGCTGCGCGCCGACTGGACGCGCCGCGACCCAACCATTACCGCCGCGCTGGCGCAGCTGGGGCGCAACGGGGTGCCGGTGTATGTGCTTTACCAGACGGGCCGCGCGCCCGTGGTGCTGTCGGAAATCCTGTCGGTGGGCGAGGTGCGCGACGCGCTGGCGACGCTCTAGCCTGCAGCACGATCAGGTGCTTGATCCCGAGAAATCACCCGACACACCCCTGTGGCGTGACGAAGGTGACCGTTGCCACGCGCTGTTCCACCTGGCGCTGTTGCCAGGCCGGCGCCCGCGACGGCCGCTTTGACGACGGTGCCATCCACCTTTCCAAGGCCCCTGCAGCATCAGCGCGTTCCGCCTTGAGGCCAGGGTTTGCCGCGCTGGCGCCTCTCTAACGTTGGGGGATGCGACAATTAGATGATGAATTCAACGACCACCAACCCTTACGCCCCCCTGAAGAACGACACTTTCCTGCGCGCCTGTTTGCGCCAGGCCACCGACTACACGCCGATCTGGATGATGCGTCAGGCCGGGCGCTTTTTGCCCGAATACCGCGCCACCCGAGCCAAGGCTGGCAGCTTCATGGGCTTGGCCACCAACACCGACTACGCCACCGAAGTCACGTTGCAGCCGCTGGAGCGTTTCCCGATCGATGCCGCCATCTTGTTCAGCGACATCCTGACCGTGCCCGACGCCATGGGCCTGGGGCTGTCCTTTGCCCTGGGCGAGGGCCCCAGGTTTGCCTCGCCTGTGCGCGACGAGGCGGCAGTGGCCAAGCTTGAGGTGCCTGACATGGCCAAGCTGCGCTATGTGTTTGACGCCGTCACCTCGATCCGCAAGGCGCTCGACGGCAAAGTGCCGCTGATCGGCTTCAGCGGCAGCCCCTGGACGCTGGCCTGCTACATGGTAGAAGGTGCCGGCTCGGACGACTACCGTCTGGTCAAAACCATGCTCTACAGCCGCCCCGACCTGATGCACAAAATGCTGCAGATCAACGCCGACGCGGTGGCGCTCTACCTCAACACCCAGATTGAAGCCGGTGCCCAGGCCGTGATGATTTTTGACAGTTGGGGCGGTGTGCTGGCCGATGGCGCGTTCCAGGAATTCAGCCTGGCCTACACCCGCCGCGTGCTGGCGCAACTGCACAAGGAATACAACGGCGCCCGTATTCCCAGCATTGTGTTCACCAAAGGCGGGGGGCTGTGGCTCGACGAGATGGAACAACTCGATTGCAACGTGCTGGGACTGGACTGGACGGTGAATCTGACCAAGGCCCGGGCCACCGCTGGTGGCAGCAAGGCCCTGCAAGGCAATCTGGACCCCAATGTGCTGTTCGCCTCGCCGGCGCAAATTGAAGCCGAAGTGGTGAAGGTGCTGAACGCCTTTGGCACCCCGCACAGCGGCACGGGTGCCGGCCCGACCCACATCTTCAATTTGGGCCATGGCATCAGCCAGCACACCCCGCCCGAGCATGTGGCAGCGCTGGTGCAGGCCGTGCACAGCCATTCACGCCAGATGCGTGGCGCCTGCTGATCACCGACGCGGACGCGCCACCGCGCGTCCTGTAGCCGCACTGCTAGCACTTTTTTGACCTTTTTTGAAGCCTTGAACGCAAATTTATTTGTCACTTATGCACAAATTTGGTGATGCAATGCAGCAACGCGAGATGTCTCCCAACCCCTCGCTACAAAACCCATAGCGATTGCAAGCCATTGATTCATAAGCGTTATTTAATTTGCCTTTTTTCTGTGCAGCCTAAGCGGAGCCTTGATTTTCAAGGGCTCGCAGGCATTGGCGACCTGTTATCAACAAAGTTATCCACAGATAACTTGGATGACTGACAAATGCCCTCAAAATCAAGCACTTAAAGCCATATCCGCAAGTTCACTTGAACAAAATGCCGCAACCACCCGCGCCAATCACCGCCTTGACTCAGGTGCTGCTGCACACCCCGGCCTACAGTCAGATGGCGGGTGCGCTGAGCTACTTGAGCGACGCTCCGCTGCCGCCAGGAACCCTGGTGCGTGTGCCTTTGGGCCAGCGCGAATTGCTCGGTGTGGTGTGGGATCCCTGCCCGGCGCAAGCCACCGACACCACTCTCGACCCCGCCAGATTGCGCCCGATTGCCGCCGCACTCGACGCCTTGCCGCCTTTGAGCGCCAGTTGGCGCGCGCTGATCAGCTTTGCCGCCAGCTACTACCAGCGCGCCGCGGGCGAAGTGGCGCTGGCCGCCCTGCCGCCGCAACTGCGCGACCTGAGCAGCATGCAACTGGCGCGCAAGCTGAAAAAACTTGCCAAGGCGGCCGCGGGGGCTTCGGATACCCCCAAAAACCCTTTGCCAGCGCCAGGCGCAAATGCCGACATTGCCAGCCAGCCGGTCGTGCTCAGCGCCGAGCAGCGCCAGGTGATCAGCGAGTTTCAGCATAACCCCGGGCCGTTTTTGCTGTTCGGCGCCACCGGCAGCGGCAAGACCGAAGTCTTCATGCAATGCACCGCCGAGCTGCTGGCCGCCTCAAGCGATGCGCAGGTGCTGGTGATGGTGCCAGAGATTAACCTGACGCCGCAGCTCGAAGACCGCTTCAAGGCCCGTTTTGGCAGCCGCTACGGCTTTGACGCCGTGGTCTCGATGCACAGCGGCATGACACCGGCACAGCGCCTGAACAGCTGGCTGGCAGCGCACAGCGGCGCGGCCCGCATTGTGCTGGGCACGCGCATGGCAGTGTTTGCCTCCATGCCCCGCCTGAAGCTGATCATCGTCGATGAAGAACACGATCCGAGCTACAAGAGCGGCGAAGGCGCGCGCTATTCGGCGCGTGACCTGGCCATTTACCGCGGCCGCCTGGAAGACGCCAAGGTGCTGCTGGGTTCAGCCACGCCGTCGCTGGAGAGCTGGCACCACAGTCGTCCGGCGGCCGAGGGCGGGCGCTACCTGCGGCTGGCCATGCCGAGCCGCATCGGCAGCGGCCAGTTGCCCCTTGTGCGCCGGGTGGACATGAGCCACCAACCCAAGTCCTGCGTGATCTCGCCGCCCCTGCTCGCCGCCATTGCACAGCGCATCGCCCGCGGCGAGCAAAGCATGGTGTTTCTGAACCGGCGCGGCTACGCCCCGGTGCTGCAGTGCACCGACTGCGACTGGAAAAGCGAATGCCCGCACTGCAGCGCCTACCGCGTGTTCCACAAGATCGACCGCACCCTGCGCTGCCATCACTGTGGCCTGAGCGAGCGCGTGCCGCGCGCCTGCCCCGCCTGCGGCAACCCCGACATTGCACCGCTCGGGCGCGGCACCGAGCGGCTTGAAGAGCTGCTGGCCGAGCTGCTGGCGGACACCCGCCGCCCCGACGGCCAGCCGGTGCGCATCGTGCGCATCGATGCCGACACCACGCGCCACAAGGGCGCGCTCGAAGCGCAGCTGGCGCAGGTGCACACGGGTGACGTGGATGTGCTGGTGGGCACCCAGATGATCGCCAAGGGACACGACTTTCGCCGCATCACGCTGGTGGCGGCGGTGAATCCCGACAACGCGCTGTTTTCCAGCGACTTTCGCGCCGCCGAGCGCTTGTTCAGCCTGTTGATGCAGGCCGCGGGCCGGGCCGGACGCGACGAGACAGTGGCCCACAAAAGTGAAATGTGGCTGCAAACCTTTCACCCCACGCATCCGCTGTATGAGGCACTCAAGCGGCACGACTACCCGGCCTTTGCCGCCTCGCAATTGAAAGAGCGCCAGCAAGCCGCCATGCCGCCATTCAGCTTTCAGGCTCTGGTGCGCGCCGAAGCCCGCAGCCAGGAAACGGCGCAAGCCTTCCTGAACCTGGCCAGCCAAGCCGCCGCCGGGCAAGCCGACACCGCGGCACTGCTGGCACAGCTCACGCTCTACCCCGCGGTGCCCATGAGCATGGCGCGTATTGCCGACGTGGAGCGCGCGCAAATGCTGGTGGAAAGCCCGTCGCGCGCCGTCCTGCAACGGTTCTTGACGGCCTGGCAAGGCGTGCTGCACAGCACCCGGGCCCTGCCCGAATGCAAAGGGGTGATGCGCTGGGCGATCGATGTGGATCCGCTCAATATCTGAGCGGACATTGGCAAATGGCTTGGCTCAGGCGGCGGCTTTGGTTGCCACGATCACCTGGAAATTGCCGAAGAAAGCGGTATGGCGCTCGCAACTCACGCCGGGCATGGCTTGCAGTTGCAGCACCGGGTCGTGGGTGTTCCACAGCGCCAGGCCATAGGGTTCGAAGACCTTGAAATAGGTCCAGCTCAGGGCGCGCAACAGCCACGGGCGGGGACGGTGAAACTCGCCCAGATAGAGCTTGCCGCCCGGGGCCAGCACCCGCATGGCTTCTTTCAAGGCCTCGACTTTCAGATGGTGCGGCAACTCATGCAGCAGGAAGAACATCACGTTGGCCTGCACCGAGGCATCAGGCTGCTGCATGGCAACGGCGTTGTCCTGGGTATAGACAATTTGCCCCGCGTAGTCATCCAGCTTGGATTGGGCATGGTCCAGTTCGTTCTGGATGATGTCGGCAATCAGCACCTTGCTGGCACCCGACTTGATCGATGCCTCGACCACCCGGGGAATCACATTGCCAAAGGCGCACGAGGTGATCAACACCTGTTTTCCCTGCAAGTCGGCATGCTGCAAACCATGCGTGATGATGGACACCAGACGGCTGTACTGAAACAGCAAGATCGCCGAGATGATCGGCTGCCAGTCCACCAGCCGAATCAGGCGCATGTTGGAATAAATGGGGTACACGTGGGCTGCATCGTGCGTCAGTTGCCCCGTGGCACCGCGCATCAGCAGCGCGCCACGTGTCAGCGTGAAGAAGAACAGCGCGGTGCTGGCAAGCACCACCACCACGGTGAAAACGACGTAAGAAAACCAGGCGGACATTGCGATCTTTCAAATAACGGGGGTGTAAAAAATTTCCTGTGCCGATTACACACCCCCGGGGAAACCCGGTGTTGATCTAAATCAAAATGCAAAGATGCCTGGCCAAAACAGTCTTCGCGAACGGTCTAGACCATCAGTGAAACGGCGAGTGAAAATGTCACGAACGCGGCCGCCGTAGAGACCAGAATGATGCGCGCAATGCGCCCGTTGTCGGCGCCAAAGCGCTCGGCCAGCAGCGACACATTGCTGGCGCTCGGCAAGGCCGCCGTGAGCACCATCACGCTAAGGGCAAAGCGCGACAGCGGCAACCCCAGACTGATCAGCCCGGCGCCCACCAGCAGCACCAGCAGCGGATGCAAAAACAGTTTGAACAGCGCCACCGGCAAATAGTCACGCAGCACGGGCGCTGCAGCATGACCCGCCTTGGAGAGCATTTGCGCGCGCGCCAGCACCGCGCCAATGGTGAACAGCGCCACCGGCGAGGCCGCATCGGCCAGCAGGCCAATCGTTTGCGCCACGGGTTTGGGTGGCTGCCAGCCAAGCACTGACACCAGCGCACCCAGCAAAATGGCCCACGGCATGGGGTTGGCCAGCACCCCCGTCAGGGCTTTTTTGAAGGCCTTGGCGGCACCGTGCTCGTCAGCGCCATCCAGGCGCGACAGCGCGATGCACAGCGAGGTGGTCACGATCATGTCGATCACCATGGTCAGGATCACCGGCCCGGCCGATGCCGCGCCCATGATGGCCACCAGCAGCGGCACGCCCATGAAGCCCGAATTGGGAAATGCCGCCACCAGCGCGCCGAATGCGGCGTCGTTCCAGCCGATGCGCGCATTCAGGCTGACCGCCACGGTGAAGCCGACCGTGATCAGCGCGCACAACAGCCAGGTGGTGAAAACACCCACGTCGAGCAGTTGCCCGATCGGCGTGCTGGCGCCAAAGCGGTACAGCATGCACGGCAGGGCGAAAAACAGCACGAAACCGTTCAGCCCGGGGATGGCTTCGAGCGGCAGCATGCGCCTGCGCGCAGCCAGATAGCCGCACAGCACCAGCGCGAAAAAGGGAAAGGTAATGACAAAGATTTGCAGCACAGCGGCATTGTCTCAGAGGCCGGCGCGGTGGCCGCCATGTTGGCGCAGCGGCTGATTCAGGGCCAGTCAGGCAGCCAGCGCCCTACCCGTCGTGCTGCACTCCGCCAGCATGCCGCCAACGAACACATGGAGTTCACCGGCCCGCATGGCGACCCAAGCTTCATCGGTGGTCAGCGGCTCGGTCACCACGATCACCTGACGGTCTTGCGCGCTGTTGAGTTCGGCCAAGTTGACGCAGACATCCTGGTCCTTCAGGTGCACCTCGTGAAACGGATGCGCGCGCAGCACGTAATGCAGCCTGGTGGTGGCGTGCGCCCACAAGGCCTGGCCGTTGCTGAGCAAAAAGTTGAAGGTGCCATGCCGGGCAATGTGCGGCACCAGTTCGCGCAGGGTGCAACTCAATTCGGCCACCGAGGGCACATCGGCGTGTGATTTAGCGAGTTCCTGCATGAGCCAGCAAAAGGCCAGTTCGCTGTCGGTCGTGCCCACCGGGTGAAAACCGCCGTGCAGCCTGGGTGCGTAGTTTTTCAGGTCGCCGTTGTGTGCAAAAACCCAGTTGCGGCCCCACAGTTCACGCACGAACGGGTGGCAGTTTTCCAGCGCCACCTGCCCCACGGTGGCCTTGCGAACATGCGCGATCACGTTGTGGCTCTTGATGGGGTAACTTTTGAGCATGTGCGCAATGGGCGAGGTTGCAGCGCTCGATTTATCAACAAAATGGCGGATGCCCTTGCCAGTGGTGGCGCAATCGCTCTCAAAGAAAGCGATGCCCCAGCCATCCCCATGGTGATCGGTGCAGCCGCCGCGTTGCGAAAATCCGGTAAAGCTCAGCGTCAGGCTGGCCGGCAAGTGGCTGTTCATCCCCAGAAGTTGGCACATAAAATCCGAGCCTGTTAAAAGTGAGGGGCAGGACCTGCGACATGCCCAAAGCGCCATTTCCAGTTGCAGGAACCGACGCTTTGCGCATCACACGGCGAGCCGTGGCGCCCAACTCCGGTTATGCTGTCGGAAATTGCAGGTTTGAATTATGACGGACGCAATGTCGGCGCTGCGTCCCACTGAAAAATTTGACAGGGCCAGGCCCACAACAAACATGAGCATAGCTGCCTTGAAAAACCATCTGCGACGCCTTGCCAGGGCGCTGACCGTGCTGGTGACGGGTTCGGTTCTGGCGGCGCAGGCGCTCACCCTCGGCGAGGTGCAAGGCGACGCATGGATCGGCATGCCGCTGGACCTGCGCATTGCGTTCCGGGCCGATCAGGATGAAGCGATTGCTGCAGGGTGCTTAAGCGCCGACATTTACTATGCCGAGGCGCTGCAAAAGGCGCCTCGCATCACGGTTCAAGCCCAAACCCTGCGTCTGCAATTGCCAGAGGTTGTGACCGAACCCGTCGTGGCGATCCAGATCCGCAGCACGTGTGGTGCCAGCCAGATGCGCCGCTACGTCCTGCTGGCCGACTTGCCGCCCGGCATCAGCGCACCCGTGGTACCGCTGAGCACCTTGCCAACCGCCGCAACCCGGTCCACCGCGTCGAACGCTGCTGGCGCCACTGGCGCGGCAGCATCGCCCCAGCGCGCCGTTGCGGGCCCGTCCGCCGGCAAGGCATCAGCCTCCAAGCCGAAAGCCAAACCGAAGGCCAAGGCCAAATCCCAGGCCAAGACCAAAGCCAAAAAGACTGCCAAAGCACCAAAGAAGAAAGCCGTCAAGCCGAAGGTCACGCGCGTGGCACAAAAAGCGATCCCCCAACCGGCCAAGCCGATGCTCAAACTCGACCCCCTGGAAATCCTCTCCGACCGGATGGACACGCTGGACACCACCATGCTGTTTGCGCCAACCGAGGACGCCCTGCTGCAAAGCAGGCAGATTGCCGCGCTGCAAGCCGATCTCAAGGCCATGCAGGAACTCGCGGCCAAGAATGACCGCTCCCTGCTTGAACTGCGCGGCCAGCTCCAACAAGCGAAAGGCCAGCAACTGCCCATGGCGCTGGTTTACGGCCTGATCGCCCTGGTATTGCTCTGTCTGGCCGGCCTGGCGTGGCTCTGGCAAAGGCAGCGCAAGTCGGATGTGACGGCCAACTCCTCGTGGTGGGATCACCCCACCGATGACGAACTGGCGGCGGCCGTATTCCAGCCTGGCAATGCAGCGCCTGAGTCAGGCAATCGCCCGCCCTCAACGGCATCCAGGATCACAAAACCGTCTGCGGCACAGCCGCTTGACCTGGACTTTACCCTGCACAAGGAACCGCCAAAAGGGGGCGAGTAGCACAGCTTCGGCTCTACCCAAGAGACCCGCGCCTTCACCGATCATTGAACTTTTTGATTAGCACTCGCTCTCAGAGAGTGCTAATATTACAACTTAAAGCAACAAGGAGTTCTGGCATGTCTACACACACTGGCGTTTCTGGCAACCCCCTGGCCTTGACCAATCCATGGTCGGTGGTGCCCGCATTGGGCCATTTGGACGCCTATATCTCGGCAGTCAACCGCATGCCCATGCTGACCCTGGAAGAAGAACAGTCCTACGCGCGCAAACTGCGCCAGGACAACGACGTGGAAGCCGCCGGTCGGCTGGTGCTGTCACACCTGCGCCTGGTGGTGTCCATCGCGCGCCAGTACCTGGGCTACGGCCTGCCGCATGGCGACCTGATCCAGGAAGGCAATGTGGGCCTGATGAAAGCCGTCAAGCGCTTCGATCCGGACCAGGGCGTGCGCCTGGTGAGCTACGCGATGCACTGGATCAAGGCCGAAATTCACGAATACATCCTGAAAAACTGGCGCATGGTCAAGGTCGCCACCACCAAGGCACAGCGCAAGCTGTTTTTCAACCTGCGCTCCATCCGGCAGCGTTACCACAGTGATGATGCTGCCGCCGACCTGGACACGCACCGCACCACACTGAACCCTGGCCAGATCGACGCCATGGCGGCCGAGTTGCACGTCAAGCGTGAAGAAGTGATCGAAATGGAAGCGCGCCTGGCCGGTGGTGATGTGCTTCTCGACCCCAGCCCTTCCGACGATGGCGAAGACGCTTTCGGCCCGATTGCCTACCTGACCGATGCCGCGCACGAACCCACCGCCATGCTGGAGGCGCAGCACCGCGACCTGCTGGCCAGCGACGGCATTGCCCGGGCGCTCGACACGCTCGACGAGCGCAGCCGTCACATTGTGGAGGAACGCTGGCTGAAAGTGAACGATGACAACTCGGGCGGCATGACGCTGCACGACCTGGCCGCGGTCTATGGCGTCAGCGCAGAGCGCATTCGCCAGATCGAGGTGGCCGCCATGAAAAAGATGAAAAAGGCGCTGGTTGAATTTGCCTGAACGGCTGGCGACCCCGCCAAGACTGCCCGGCCCTTGGGCCACAATACCCCTGACAGCCCCGTCTGCAGGGGTATTTTTTTCAGGAAACACCATGCGCCGTCAATGGATCAAACTTACTGTCATTGCAGTCGCTGCCAGTGCCCTGCCCTTGCTGGCAGCAGCGCAAAGTGCTGCCAAAACACCGACTTGGCCGAGCCAGCCGCTGCGCATCATTGTCGGGTTTCCCGGCGGCTCTTCGCCTGACCTGACCGCGCGCACGCTGGCAGAGCCCTTGTCCAAAGCCCTGGGTCAGCCGGTGATCGTCGAAAACAAGGTGGGCGCCGGTGGCAACATCGCCGCCGACCATGTCGCCAAAGCCACCGATAACCACACCCTCGGCCTGATGATCAACGGCAACCTGACCACGGCCAAACTGCTCAACCCCAAGCTGCCCTACGACCCGCTCAGGGATTTGTTGCCAGTGAGCCTGGTGGGCGTCTCGCCGCTGGTGCTGATGGCACCCAAAACTGCACCTGGCACCAATGCCCAGACTTTTCTGGCAGCCGCCAAACAAGCCGGAAGCACATGGAACTACGGCTCCCCCGGTGTTGGCACCGTCGGTCACATCGGCATGGAGCTGTTCAAGAGCAAAACCGGCACTCAGCCCGTTCACGTGCCCTACCCCGGCTACGCCCAGGTCGCCACCGCCATGATCGGCGGTCAATTGCAACTCTCTATGCTTCCGCCCGCACTGGCCATGGCGCAGGTCAAAGGCGACAAGTTGCGCGCCATTGGCGTCACCTCCAGCGGTCGCAGTGCGCTGGCACCTGAACTGCCCAGCATGGCCGAAGTGGGCGTGCCCGATTTCAACCTGGAAATCTGGAACGCGGTGGCCGCGCCCAAGTCGATGCCGCCCGCCATCGTGGCGCAATTGGCCGCCTTGGTCAGCGACATCGCACGCACACCGGAAGTTCGTCAAAAACTGTTTGCCCAGGGCTGGCAAGTGGTGGGCTCATCGCCGGAAGGAATGACCAAGCGCATCCAGGCCGATACGCTGCTGTTTGGCGGCATCATCAAGACACTGGGCGTTGCCAACCAGTAACCCTGCCTGAGGGAAGCTGCCGTTGCCCCGGCGTTCCTACAGCAGCCAAACGGTCGCCAGGCCGAGAAAAGCAAAAAATCCGATCACATCGGTGACTGTGGTCAAAATCACGCTGCCCGCCAGCGCAGGGTCGATGCCCAGGCGGTGCAGCAGCAGCGGAATCGCCAGCCCGGCCAACGCCGCGCACAGCAAGTTGATCAAGATGGCAATGCCCAGCACACCGCCAATGCCCCAGTTGCCAAACCAGGCCACCGCCAGCAGCGCAATCACCACCGCCCAGAGCACGCCGTTCAGGATGGAAATGCCCACCTCGCGGTTCAGCAGCACGCGGATGTTGCCCTGTTGCACCTGCCCCAGCGCCAGCCCGCGAATCACCAGGGTCAGGGTCTGGCTGCCGGCAATGCCGCCCATGCTCGCCACGATCGGCATCAGCACAGCCAGCGCCACCAGTTGCGTCAGCGTGGCCTGAAACTGCCCGATCACCCAGGCCGCCAGGAAAGCCGTCACCAGGTTGATGCCCAGCCACACCGCACGCCGGCGCGAACTCACCAGCACCGGGGCAAACATGTCGGCCTCGTCGTCCAGGCCAGCCATCTGCATGAGGGTGCGGTCAGACTCGTCGCGGATCACATCCACCACGTCATCGACCGTGATGCGGCCGATGAGCCGGCCCTGCACATCCACCACCGGCGCCGACAGCAGGTCAAGGTCCTGAAACAGCCGGGCGACCGCGGTGTCTTTGGCGGCCACGGCAATGCCCTCGACATCGGTCTGCATGACGTCGGCAACGCGAAGATCCAGGTTGGCGGTCACCAGCGCACTCAGGCGCAGAACGCCCTGGTAGTGGCCTTTGCGGTCGACCACCATCAACATGTCGGTCTGTGGCGGCAGGGTCTCGCGCAAACGCAGGTAGCGCAGCACGGTGCTGACCTTGACATTGGCGCGAACCTCGATCGCGTCCATGTTCATCAAGCCACCGGCAGAATCCTGCGCATAGGACAGCATGGACTCCAACTGCTGGCGGCGTCCGCCACTGGTGGCTTGCATCAGTTGGCTGCCCAGCGCGGCAGGCAGGCTCTGGATCAGATCCACCAGGTCATCGAGCTCCAGTGCCTGCACCGACGCCAGCAGATCGTCCGGATCGAGTTCGCCTGCCAGCGCCGTGCGGATTTCGTCGTGCAGAAAGGTGAGCACTTTGCCGGCGCGCTCGGCGTCCACCATGCTCCAGACCCTGGTGCGCTCCGGGGGTGGCAAGCCCTCGAGCATGCCGGCCACCTTGGCCGGGTGCATGCGTTGCAGGATTTTGGCCAGCCGCTTGAGCTTGCCCTGTGCCAGCGCCTGGCGAACCAGGGTCAGGTGATTGATCTTGTGAGGGTCTGCGCCTGCACCCGGTGTTGAAACCCCGATCTCTGCGCTTGCATCGTCGCCGGCTCCGGCGCCAAGCTGAGCGCTCAAATCGTGGTTCAGGTGCGACTGGATGCGGCCCTCGAGGGCGGCATCCACCTGTTGCCACAAGGCCAGCCGTTGCTCCGGCGTCAACATTTCCAGCAGGGCGGCTATTTTGGCGGGGTGCATGCGCCCGAGCAGCTTGCGCACCCGCTTGTTCTTGCCCAAGGCCAGCGCCTCGATGACCAGTTCGCTTTCGCTATGGAGGTGTGGATCGCTGGCTTGGGGCGATTCAGGGGCGAGCGGGCTCATGGCAGTTGCGAACTCATTGGATGCCGGCAGACACCAGCAAGCCCCTGAGCAATTCGCTCAGCCCGTCCCAGACAATCTGCACGCCAAGGCATAGCAGGATGAAGGCCGACAAACGCAGAAAGATGACAGTCCCGGCCTCGCCCAGGGGCCTGAGCAGGCGCTGCGCGTAGCGAAACACCAGGTAGCAGATGACCCCAATGGCAAAAAGTGCCAGCACGCCGCCCGCCATGCGCGCGAGTGACAGGGTGAGTTTTTCAGCATGCAGGGTCACCCCCACGGTGATGGCGGCGGCAATCGAGCCCGGCCCGCAACTGATCGGAAACGTCAACGGATAAAACGCCTGCTTGCGCGCCTGCTCCGGCGTAAACGCCTCGGCCAGTTCGGTGCGGCTGTCGGTGGCGTGCGTGGCGGTGAGCAAACGCCAAGCCGTGGCCGCCACGATCAGGCCCCCGCCGACCCGCACAATGGGCAAAGAAATGCCAAAAAACGCCAGCACGTAAGAGCCCACCAGCATCGAGCCCAGCATCAGCGCAACAATATTGCGCGAAATGCGCCGCGCCAGCAGAACCCGCGTCTCAGCCGAGGCCCCCTCGGTCAGGCCTAGAAAAATAGGCGCGGTGGCGGCCGGATTCAGGATTGGCAACAGCGCCGCCAGGACAAAGAGAAAGCTCTTGCCCAGCGCGGCCAGCAGTTCAAGCGTCATGACACCCGCCCTGGTGCGCTGGCCGCCAACCCTGCCAGGGGTGAATCAATCAATTGCATGCTTGTATCTTCTTGAGAAAACGCGCATTTTCCGCCCTGGAATCACAAAACAAGGGTCCCCCGGAAAATATCCATCAGACGGTCACATGGCGAAGGTCAAATTCCCGTTATTTTCCTGAAACCCCGGGGTGCGATACTTCGCGCCGCACGGCTGAAACGCTGTCCAACTCCCTTCCTTTGATCGCTTCATGAATTTTCTTCCTGATTGGCCCCTGGCCTCCAACACGCTGTTTTACTTTGGCTTCTTGCTATTTTGTGGTGCCCTGGGTGGCTATGTGACGCACCGCTGGCCATGGTTGCCCAGCATTACCGGCTTCATGCTGGTGGGTCTGATTGCCGGGCCGAACGTGCTTGGCCTGGTGGACTATGCCGCGCTGGCCGAATCTCGCATCATCATTGACGTGGCGCTGGGCCTGATCCTGTACCGGCTGGGTCTGTCGCTCGACATCAAGCAGTTGGTGCATGACCGCCATCTGATCATCATCTCGCTGGTGGAAAGCACGCTGACCTTTGTCGTCGTTTTTTTTGGCATGGACTTGATGGGCCTGCACGGACTGGCAGCCGCCGTGATTGCCGCCATCGCCGTGTCGTCGTCGCCCGCGGTGCTGATCCACGTGGCCAATGAGCTCGGCGCCAGCGGCCCGGTGACCGAACGCGCCAAGAGCCTGGTGGCGCTCAACAACGTGCTGGCTTTCCTGATTTTCAGCGCGCTGCTGCCGCTGCTTTACAGCAACGCCGAAGCCCCGCTGATCACCATCGTGGGCGGACCCGTTTACCAATTGTTGGGCTCAGCCGCATTGGGTGGCGCCATCGGCATGGCGCTGCACGTGGCCGCGCGCAAGACCAAGGAGGCGCACCAGTACCATCTGGCGCTGGTGGTGGGCGCGGTGGCGTTCACGCTGGGCGCGGCGTTGACACTCAAGCTCTCGACCTTGTTCGCCCCATTGGTGCTGGGCATCGTGGTGCGCAGCATCGAGCGCACCGAGCTGATCGCCAACCTTGAATTCGGCCCGGCTTTCGAGTTGTTTTTTATTGCCCTGTTCGTCTATGCCGGGGCCAGCCTGCATCTGACCGAGATGGTTCAGTACGCCCCTGCGGCCTTGGTGCTGGTGCTGGGCCGATCACTGGCCAAGTGGCTGGGCGTGGGCCTCACTGCAAACTTGCTGGGCACCAGCAGACGCCAAGCCGCCACCACCGGCTTGCTGCTGATCCCGATGGCGGGGCTGGCCATTGGCCTGGCCAACACCACCCTGACGCTGTTTCAACTGCAAGGTGCGGTGGTCAGCTCGGTTATTCTGGCTGCGGTGGCCGTGCTCGAAACGGTGGGGCCGCCCATCAGCGCCAAGGCGCTGCGCTGGTCGGGCGACACCATCAAAGCGGACACTCTGGATGCTGCCGAAGTGGCAAGCGAACCGGGACCGGCTCGCAATGCTTGAACCGGCCTCGGCTGACCACTACTCTTGATCTTGCGCGGTGCGAATCGTGTCGCGGCTGTTGCGGTCCTTGACGCGGCCCAGGTCGGCGTCCAAAGCGCGTGTCAATTTTTCCACGGCATCGATCAAGGCAGCCCCCATCTTGTCGGCCTCGGCCGTGACCGTGACCGGCTTGCGGTTGACCACGCGGGCCTCCAGACGACAGCGCTTGTCCTTGACGCCCGATTTGGCGCCGTCCACATCGGTCAAAAAGACTTCCAGACGGGTCACATGCTCTTTCAAACGGGCCAGGCGGTTGCCAGCTTCGTCGCGCACCCATTGGGCCAGGGAATCGCCACCTTGAACGTGGTCGTCGGTATTGACTTGGATTTGCATATTTTTCTCCTGAGTTATATCCGGCCACTCGACCGGATGAAGCAATCAACAGCGACACTTTACCTCACGCCCGGCACCACTGACATGATGTTTCGCAGGGTTCACGCACAAGGGGCAAGGCATCTGCCGGGCAGTTCTGCATTACAGGTAAGGTGACAGCAGCCAGACCAGCCGGTCGCGCAGCCGCCCCGCCAAAGATTGGCCCTCGATTTCAGCCGCAGTGAGCCGGTGCGCGCGCTTTATGCGCGTTTCGACCAGCACATCGAGTTGCCGCACCAGTTGCGCATCGTGACATTCAAGGTTGTATTCAAAATTCAGGCGCAGGCTGCGCGCGTCCCAGTTGGTGGAGCCGATCAGCGACCAGGCATCGTCCACCAGAAACAGTTTGGTATGGTCAAACGCCGGGCCGGTCAGGTGCACCCGGCAGCCGCTGGCAACCAGGTCGGCACACTGCGGCCGCATGGCCCAGTCGATCAAGGGCAGGTTGCTGCGCCCGGGCAGCACTATGTCCACCGCGACACCGCGCAAGGCCGTCACCTGCAGCGTGGTGAGCAGCACGTTGTCGGGCAAAAAATAGGGCGTGACGATGCGCACCCGCTGGCGCGCCTTGGCCAACGCACCCAGCATCACCAGGCGCATGCGGTCGATGTCGGCATCCGGGCCGTCGGAGACGCCGCGCGCCAGCACCGGCCCGCACGGCGGGTTGTCGGCAAACCACGGGCTGCCTAGCAGGCTCTCGCCGGTGGTAAAGCCCCAGTCGATGGCAAAGGTGCGCTGCAGGTCGGTCACCACCGGACCGCGCACCGCGAAATGCAGGCACTGAAAAGCCTTCGGCGGCTGCTTAGACAGCCAGTGACTGGCACTGATGTTCATGCCGCCGGTGAAGCCGAGCGTGCCATCGACCACCATGATCTTGCGGTGGTTGCGCAGGTTGGCCTGCGCCAGCAAGCGGGTCAGGCGCGGCGGCAGAAATGCCGCCACGGGCACGCCGGCAAGACGCAGTTGCTTGACCATGCTGACGCGGCTGTAGCGCGCGCCCACCGCATCGATGAGCACCCGCACCTGCACCCCTCGCCCCTTTGCCCGCACCAGCGCCTGCAGAAAAGGGCGCCCGGCCGCATCGTCATTAAAAATGTAGCTCAGCAGCGTCACCGAGTGGCGCGCGCCGTCAATCGCGGCGAGCATGGCCGGGAAGGCCTCATCGCCTTGAACCAGCGGCGTCACCGCATTGCCGGCAAGCAAGCTGCGGTCGTTGATGCCGCCGGCGAGCCGGTTGACGCCCTCGAGTTCAGGCAGACAGGGGCCATCGGTATCAGCCGCGCTGCAACCCTCGCCGTGCCAGGTGTCCTTCAGCCCCAGGGCCACACCGGCGCGCTGGATGCGGTTCACGCCGAGCATCAGGTACAGCAAGGCGCCCAGCAGCGGCGTCAGCCAGGCCAGCGCGATCCATCCAATGGCCGTGTGCACTTCCCGCTTGTTGAGCAGGGCGTGCACCGTCACTGCCAGCGCGCAGGCCAGATAGAGCGGGGGCGCAATCACCTGCGCCAACTGCAGCAGGAACGCCAGCGAAGTCGTTGTCATGCCCGCATATTAGCCGGGCGGCACCGGCGCTGTTATGACGCTTGAGCGAGCAACTGCTTGATGTCGGCTGCCGTCAACTCGGGCTTGGTGCCGTAGCGCGTGAACAGGCGCAGCTTGCCGCTCGTGTCGTAGACATAGCTGCCTGCCGTGTGGTCCATGGTGTAGCTGGTGGGCGTGGGGCCGTCCACTTTTTTGTAATAGACCTTGTAGTCCTTGGCCAGCGCGACGAGTTGCTCCGGCGTCGGCACCAGCGCCAGAAAGCTGGGGTCGAAGGCGGCCATGTATTCCTTGAGCATCTCGGGTTGGTCGCGCCCGGGATCGACGGTGATGAAAATGCCCTGGATGCGCTCGCCGTCCTTGCCCAGCAGCCGCTTGATCTCGGCCATCTCGGCCATCGACGTCGGGCACACGTCCGGGCACTGGGTGTAGCCAAAGAACACCATGACAATCTTGCCCTGAAAGTCCTTGAGCGTGCGCGCCTGGCCGTTGTGGTCGGTCAGTGCGAAGTCCTTGGCGTAATCGGCGCCGGTGATGTCAATGGCGGTGAATTGGGGGGCGTTGGGCGAGCAAGCCACAAAAAGGCTCGACGTGCCTGCCAGCATGGCGCAGGCCGCCAGTGATTTGAGTGCGTTTCGTTTGTTCATGCCGTCGATGATAAACCGGGCCAGAGGACAGGCACCGGCGAACGAATGGCCGTCAGAGGTAATGGTCGATCAGCAGGGCGGCAAACAGCAGGCTCAGGTGGATCAGCGAGAAACGAAAGGTTTTGCGCGCCAGCAGGTCGGAGTAGTCGCGCCACAACCAGTACGCATGCAGAATAAACACGGCGTTGAGCAGCACCGCAACAACCAGGTACAGCCAGGAACTCATGCCGTAGATGAACGGCAGCAAACAGGCAGCCAGCAGGATGAAGGTGTAGAGCAGCACCATCAGCCGGGTGAATTCGTTGCCATGCGTGACCGGCAGCATCGGCAGGCCGGACTTGCGGTAGTCCTCCACCCGGTAAAGCGCCAGCGCCCAGAAGTGCGGCGGCGTCCACAGGAAGATGATCAAAAACAAAATCAGCGCTTCCGGCCCCACATTGCCAGCCATGGCGGCCCAGCCCAGCACCGGCGGCATGGCGCCGGAGGCCCCGCCGATCACGATGTTTTGCGGGGTCAGCGGCTTCAGGATCACGGTGTAAATGACCGCATAACCGATGAAGGTGGCAAACGTGAGCCACATGGTGAGCGGGTTCACCGCAAAGTACAGCAGGCCCGAGCCGGCTGCGCACAGGGTGGCTGAAAACAACAGCGTTTGCCGGTCGCCGAGCTCGCCCTTGGCGGTGGGACGCCAGGCGGTGCGCTTCATCTTGGCGTCAATGCTTTTTTCGATGATGCAATTGAGGGCTGCCGCAGCGCCCGCCACCAGCCAGATGCCCAGGCAGGCGATGGCGGCCACGCCCACCTCGCGCCAGGACGGCACGCCGGGCACCGCCAGCACCATGCCGATCAGGGCGCAAAACACGATCAACTGGATCACGCGCGGCTTGGTCAGCGCGTAATACTGCGCAAACACCGACATGACTGTGGGACGGGCCAGGGTGCTCATGCGAGCCCTCCGGATTCGGTCTGCTCTGGCAGGGCGGCGGCGCGGGCGCGCAGCGTGGCAGGCACCGCTGCGCGGGTGACGGGCGCCGCGCTCGCCGCGATCCAGGTCAGCGTCAGCACCAGCGCGGCCGCGCCCCCGGTGTGCAGCAGCGCCGCCCACAGCGGCCAGTCCAGCACCACATTGCTCAGGCCGGTGGCCAGTTGCAGGCCGACCAGCGCCGCCAGCACGCGGCTGTGGACGCGCCACGCGGCCAGGCGGTTCAACTGCCAGGCCAGCACCGCCAGCAGCGTCAACACCACGTAGGCCATCAGCCGGTGCACATAGTGAATGGCGGTCAGGGCGGCAAAGCTGATGGGCTCGCCGGTCCCGGTCACGCCCAGGTGGCGCCAAAGTTCAAACCCTTGCTGAAAATTCATCTCGGGCCACCAGCGGTTTTGGCACTGGGGAAAGTCGCTGCACGCCAGCACCGCGTAATTGGTGCTGACCCAGCCGCCCAGCAATATTTGCAGCCCGAGCAAGGCAACGACCAGCGCCAGCCAGCGCCGCATTGGCTGCGACATGGCCAGTGGCACGGTGGCGGTGCTGCCACGCACGACCAGCACGGCCAGCAGCGCGAGCAGCACAAGAGCGCCAGCCAAATGCAGCGTGACGATGGCTGGAAACAGCTTCCAAGTGACCGTCCAGGCACCAAACGCGCCCTGCAAGCAGACCCAGAACAGGGTGAAAGTGGCCCACCAGGGCGACAGCTCAACCCAGCGACCCGCCGGTCCCGAGCGAACGCGGGCGCGCCAGTTCCGCCAGCTGGCCACGGTCAACATCAGGATCAAGGCACCAACCCCTGTGGCCAGGTAGCGGTGAATCATCTCGATCCAGGCCTTGGCCTGCGTCACCGGGCCAGTGGGCATGGCGTCTTGCGCCGCCGTGATGGCATGACGGGCTCCCAGCGGCGAGGTGTTGCCGTAGCAACCGGGCCAGTCCGGGCAGCCCAGTCCCGAATCGGTGAGCCGGGTAAAGGCGCCGAACAGGATCAAGTCAAAGGTCAGAAACAGGGTGAACAGGCGCAAGGCCTGCAGCCGATGCAGCGGCGCGCTGCGGCGGTTGCGCCAGTAGATCCATGCCAGCGGGCCCAACGCCAGCAACGCGCCCAGGCCCAGCAGGCTGGCCAGCGGCGTCAGGTCGTAAAGGGGTTGCGCGTTCATGGGGTGCGGCCTGGTGACGCGCCTTAGCGCCCAGGGGAATCCCATGTCAAGGAGGCGCGCAGCAAATGCGCCATGTCGCGCTTGGCTTTGCTTGCTGCCGCGCTGTCAAGCGTGGAGGGGAAGCGCATCATGGTGTTGCCCATCGGGTCCACCACGTAAATGAAGTCCTGCTGCGCTTTGCCCGCGGGCGCTGGCAGCCAGGCGGCCAGCGTGTCGGCATCGACGCGCAGCACGGTGGCGCCGTCGTGCTTGAGGCCGGCTGCCAGCGCGGGCGACACCGGCGCCTGGTCGTTGATCAGCCAGAGCCAGTCCAGGCGGTCCATGTCCTTGCCCAGCATCAGGCGAAACTGACGCAGGACCGTCAATTGCTTCTGGCAGTCCTGCACGCAGGCGCCACCATCGACCTTGACCAGCAGCCACTGCGCCTTGAGCGAAGGCAAGGGCACCAGCGCCCCGTCCAGTCCAGTGCCCTGTGCTGCGGGCACCGGCCGCACCGGTGTGATCAGCTCCCCGAGGTGCGCCTCGCCCTGCGGACGCACCACGTAAAAAACAAAATAAGCCACCAACACCGGCAGTGAACAGGCCAGCAGAATCGCCAGCAGCTTCAAACGGCCGCTCGAAGCAGATCCAGCCGCCTCGCCCGGCTTGGGCAAGGAATGCACGGTCAGCCCCAGCACTTCGTCCGGTTGCGGCTGGCTCATGACGTCTCACTTTTTCGGAAACTGGCAAACAGGTAAAACAGCAGCAGCGCAGCCGCCATGCCAAACCACTGAAACGCATAGCCCCGGTGCATGCCCACGCGGTCTTCCGGGGGCATCCAACGGCGCACCAGCGTGTCGGGCGCGTCACCGCCGGTCTGCTGCAAAACGACCGGCTGCAGCGGATGGCCAACCAGTTTCTCGAAGCGCTGCAGGTCCACCCGCGACCACAGCGTGGCCTGCGCCTCGGCATGCTCCGGCATCAGGAAAAACTTCTTGGTGGACGGGACGTTGGCGATGCCGGTAATCTTTACCCGGCCGTCGGGTGTTGCCACCACCGGCAGCACCGAGCGCCCCTGGGTCCAGCCAATCCAGCCACGGTTGATCAGGACACGGGTTTCACTCCCTTCAATCTTCAAGGGGGTGATGACGTGGACGCCGGGCTGGTCATTCTCCTGGCGGTTGTCCAGAAAAATCTGGTGCTGCGCCTCGTAGGTCCCCATCACGTTGAAGGCTGCATCCTGTGCCGCCTGGGCATCCACCAATTGCCCGGTCATCACGGTGGGACCCAACTGGCTGCGCTGCGCGCGCTGCGCCAGTTCCAGGGCCAGACGGTCACCCTTGCCGCTTTGCCAAAGCCCAAGATAGATGAACATGACCAGGCCCAGCAGCATGGCCAACGTGGGGATCAGGCGGATTTGGAAACGATTCTGGAACATGGGCCAATGGTTAAAAAGCATAATGCAGTCAAACTTTTCAAAGAGACTGCGATGCTGGCGAAAATTTTAATTCTGGGAACCTTGGCACTGATTTTGGTAAGCCTATTCAGTGCGCTGGCCCTGCTCTTCAAGACCGACGACCCGGACAAGCGCAAACGGGTGGTGCAAGCCCTGACCGTGCGCATCAGCTTGTCGATCGGCTTGTTTGTGGTGCTGGTCGCCAGCTTTTATTTCGGCCTGATTCCAGGCCGGGGCTGATCTCTGAAGCCCGCTTTCGCGGGCGTGCCGGCCAACAATGGCGGGTGAATGGCAGTCTTAAAGAATGTAAACAAACACAAACAGAATCAGCCAGACCACGTCCACAAAGTGCCAGTACCAGGCCACCGCCTCAAAGGAAAAATGGTTGTGCTCCGAGAAGTGACCTTTCATGCCACGCCCCAGCATGACGATCAGCATGATGGTGCCCAAGGTGACGTGCATGCCGTGAAAACCGGTCAGGATGTAAAACGTGGCGCCATAAACACCAGCACCCAGCGTCAGGCCCATCTCGGCATAGGCATGGGCGTATTCATACACCTGAAAACCCATGAAGGTGATGCCCAGCGCGACCGTCATGGCCAGACCCCAGGTGAGCTGGCTTTGCTTGCCTTTGATGAGGCCCCAGTGCGCCCAGGTCAGCGTGGCACCTGATGTCAGCAGCAGCATGGTGTTGATGGCGGGAATGCCCCAGGCAGCCATCGGGGTGAAGGGGTCGCCCATTGGGCCGGCGCTGGGCCAGGCACTGGTGAACTTTTCATAGGGCGTAAACATCGCCTCGTAGCCACCCAGCTCCGGCAGCGAAATCTGGCGAAGGTAATACAGCGCACCGAAGAAGCAGGCGAAAAACATCACCTCAGAGAAGATGAACCAGACCATGCCGATGCGGTAGGAGCGGTCTTCCCACAGGGTGTAGGCGCCGCGCAGGTTTTCACTGATCAATTCGCCAAACCAGCCCACAATCACATAAATGATCAGCGCTGCGCCAATCAGCATGCTCCAGATGCCTGGGGGAATGCCGTTGATCCTGAAAATGAAGCCGAGGGCGAGCATGAAGATGCCGACCGACAAGAACGTCGAGTAATGGCTGGCAGCCGGCACAAAGTAATGTCCGCGCGCAGTAGCTTGGGTAGCGTTTGTCATTTTTTTCCTTAACGGTCAGCTTTTTGTCTTGATGGCTTCAAAAAATGTGTACGAGAGCGTCACGGTGCGCAGATCACGGTCCATCTTCGGATTGACGACAAACACCACAGGCATGGTGCGCGACTCGCCCGGCTGGAAGGTTTGCTGCTCGAAGCAGAAACACTCCAGCTTCTCAAAGTGCAGCGACGCCACCGCGGGGGTCACACTGGGAATGGCCTGCCCCACAAACACCTGGTCACTGTTGTTGGTCACGGTGTAATTCATGCGGGAAATCTCGCCGGGGTGGATGCGAATGGAGAACTGCTCGGGCTTGAAGCTCAGGCCCACGCCGGGCATGGTGTGGCTCAAGAACTCGACGTTGACCGAGCGCGACAGATCGACCTGCGTGTTTTTGTTTGCCTCCATGGCCACGCTGTTGGTTTTGCCGTTGAGTCCGGTGATCTCGCAAAACACGTCGTACAGGGGCACCATGCCGAAGCCAAAACCGACAAAGAACAGGGCCACAAAACCGAGCTTGATCGCCATCCGCACATTGCTGCGCTGACGCTCAGCCCCGGTCTGTCCTGTCAAAAGGGGCGGTATTTCCATATGGAACCCAAAAATATGGCCAACACAATGACAGCAATGACGTAGCCCAGGCGCTTGTTGCCACGCTTGCGCTTTTCCCACTCGGCCGCATCAAAGGGGCTGTTTTGCGTTTCAGGCAATTTCATCGGTGTCTCGAACTCAACTTACTTGATGACCGGAGGCGTCTCGAAGGTGTGGTAGGGCGCGGGGGATGGCACAGTCCACTCCAGACCCTCGGCACCTTCCCATGCCTTGTCACCCGCCTTTTCACCACCCTTGATGGTCTTGACCACGTTATAGACAAAGATCAGATGGGACGCACCCAGAATAAAGGCACCAATGCTCGACAGCATGTTCCATTCGGTGAACATGAGCGGGTAGTCTGGAATACGGCGCGGCATGCCCGCCAGGCCGACAAAAAACTGCGGAATGAAGGTCAGGTTGAAGCCCACCACGGCCACCCAGAAGTGCCACTTGCCCATGGTTTCATCAAGCATGTGGCCGGTCCACTTGGGCAGCCAGTAATACACCGCCGCCATCGCCCCCATCACCGCCGACGGGTAAAACGCGTAATGGAAGTGCGCCACCAGGAAGTAGGCGTTGTGGTACTGCGGGTCGGCGGCGGCGTCCGACAGGGCCAGGCCGGTCAGGCCGCCCCAGCCAAACAACACCAGGAAGCCCAGGGCAAACAGCATCGGCGTCTCAAACGAAATGGAACCCTGCCAGACCGTGGCTATCCAGCAGAAAAACAGCACCGCCAGCGGGAACGAGATCGCCATGGTGATGTACATGAAATAGAGCTGCCCGCCCAGCGACATGCCGCTGGTGAACATGTGGTGCGCCCACACGATCAAGCCCAGTCCGGCAATCCACCAGAAGGAATACACCTGCGCCTTGTAACCATAAATCGGCTTGCGGGCAAAGGCCGAAAACACATGCGGCAGCGCGCCGGCAATCGGCAGCAGCAGCACATACACCTCGGGGTGGCCCATGAACCAGAAGATGTGTTGCCACAGCACCGGGTCACCACCACCGGCGGCGTTGAAGAAATGGGTGCCAAAGTGACGGTCCATCAGCACCATCGTCACACCCCCGGCAAACACCGGCATGATGGTGATGAGCAGCACGGCCGTCATCAGGAAGCCATGGGCGAACAGCGGCATCTTCATGATGGTCATGCCGGGCGCGCGCATGTTCAAGATGGTCACAATCACGTTGATCGAGCCCAGAATGGACGACACACCGAGCATGTGAATGGCAAAAATGGCAAAGTCCATGCCCCAGCCGCTTTGAATCGACAGCGGTGCGTACATGGTCCAGCCGGTATCGACGCCACCTGGGCCAACACCCATCAAACCAAGGAAGAACGGCAGCGTCAGCATGATGGCCGCTGGCGGCAAGATCCAGAAACCCCAGTTGTTCAAACGGGGCAGCGCCATGTCAGGCGCGCCAATCATCATGGGCAGCATGTAATTGGCCAGGCCGGTGGCCGCCGGCATGGCAAAGCCAAACACCATGACCAAACCATGCAGGGTGATCAACTGGTTGAACAGCTCGGGCTGCACAAATTGCAGGCCGGGCTGAAACAACTCGGCGCGCACCACCAGAATCATGGCGCCACCGACAAACAGCATGGCAAAGCCAAAAATCAGGTACATGATCCCGATGTCTTTGTGGTTGGTGGTTTCCAGCCAGCGCAGCCAACCCCCCTTGTAATGCCCCGCATGGGAATCACCTACCGGCAAGCCATGTGCCATATCGTGTGCCATTGCCAACTCCTTCTGCTGAATTTCTAAAACTGATACGGGATTACTGAGCTTTTGCAAGCACCAGCTGCGCAACGGGCGCAACGGCCGCTGTTGGTGCCGCTGCGGCCTTTTTGCTGGCCAGCCAGGTGGCGAACTCTTCCTGAGTCACCACATTGACCACGACCGGCATGAAACCGTGCTCCTTGCCACACAACTCGGAACATTGACCGCGGTAGGTGCCGGTTTTTTCAACCGTGGCCCAGAATTCCCGCAGGAAGCCAGGAACCGCATCGCGCTTGACACCAAACGCCGGCACCCACCAGCTGTGGATCACGTCATTCGAGGTGGTGATGAAACGCACTTTTTTGTTCACAGGCAAGACCAGCGGGTTGTCCACCTCCAGCAGGTAATGCTCACCCTTGGCAGCGCCGCTGTCAATTTGATCGCGCGGGGTCGTCATGCGACTGGTGAAGCTCACGCCCTCAGCAGGAAACTCGTATTGCCACAACCACTGGCTGCCCGTCACCTTCACCACCAATTCGGCGTCGGTCTTGGTGTCTTCGTACATCACCACCGCATGGTAGGCAGGGATACCAATTACCACGTAATCAAGGAAGGCCAGCAGGGCAAACGGTGACAGCACCCAGAGCCATTGCTTGCGGTTGGTCGGTCCCGTGTAATTGGCCGCCTTGTAACCGGCGTCCTTGCGATGCACGCGAAAAGAATAGATCAACAGACCAAACACCAGGAAAAACAGCACCAGGATCACCACCATCACCAGGTTGTGCATGTGCAGCGTTTCGCGGGCAATCGGTGTCACCGGATCCGGAAAATTGTAGGCATATCCCGCCAAAGCGGCAGCCGAACCTGACGCCAGCAGAACGCTCAGGGCAAACTTGTACATGCTACGCATAAATTGCTGTCCTTCTTTTGGGGGAGTGATGGTCAACGATTGAACGTTTGGTTGACATCTATCAATCTATTCTAATGGATCATCCTCCCAAAATTGCCCGTAAAACACAGGGGGAAACCCCATACCCAAGGCAATCCTGGTGCGGTCAATGGGTCCAGAAAACGCGCGCCGTCGGCCATACCAGCAGCAACACGATGATGCAAGGCGCAACCGTCCAGGCCATCTCGACAGCCAGTGAGCTATGAAAGTTGCCCCTATCCAGGTCGCCACGGCGATGGTGACGCCAAGCCGCCCACAACAGCGCCGCAAACGACAAGCCAAAAATCAGCAGAACCAGCACCATCAGCACCCAGCGAAATTCAAATTCATTCATATTGGTCAAGACCCGATTTTGGAATGGCGCGAGCAGCGCCCTGGACTTTGCCGCGCGTCAGGGCGGCGCGCATCTGATCCAGGGAAATTTCACTTTGCGCCCGCACCGAGAGCTTGGATGCCGGCTTGAAGGCATGGCCATACACCACTTCAAACGTGACTTGCATGGCGCTATTTTCGATGGCCTGCAGCAACTGGCCGTGCCAGCGGCGCCCGCGCAAAGCCTGAAAGCGCTCCAGATGGAGGTTGCGCCCCAGGCCCCTTAATTCCTGCAGCACGCGCTGCGGCGTCTCGAACGTGAGCGTGATGCGCTCCATGTCCATCACCGGCTCGGCAAAACCAGCCGCCACCAACATGTCGCCCCAATCGTGCATGTCGGTGAATTCATGGCTCGGCGCGGGCCAGCCCAAAGCCCGGTACAGCGCGCGCAATTCCCTCAGCGTATCGGGACCGAGACAGGAAAACATCAGGAAGCCATCCACCGCCAGGGCCTGATGCCACTGCTGCAGCAAGGCCTGGGGCTGATCGGTCATGTGCAAACTCATGTTGGCCCACAGCATCTGGGCGGGCTGCGTCACTTGCGTGACCACCTGGGGCTTGGCGTGCAACCAGCGCTGCGCCTGCCACCAGGGCGGTGCCACGTTCCGCGCGACATGCTGGGCGCGCGCCTCGCTGGTCTCGACCAGGGTACAGGCCGCCTTCGGGTAGCGTTGCTGCAACAAGGCATGGGCCTCCATCCCGCCATTGAGCGGCGCCCAATGCACCCAGCTCTGGGGCTGACTCTTGATCCAGTCGAGCCGCTCCTGCATGCGCCGCGCCACCTCTTCATGCAGCCAGGCAGACTCGGCCACCGGCCGCTTGTGCCAGCGCCGCGCGGCCTGAGGGTCAACGGAGGGAGGGTTTTGGTCAGCCATGGCGCATTTGAAAAAGAGACGCGAGTATATTGACTGTATGTTCACAAGCCTGTTTTCAGGGATGTTGCGCCCACCCGCCAGCCAGTGCCGCGTTTGCCGCAGCTGGCCGGCGCAACCCGTTTGCGACGCCTGCGTGGCCGAATTTGCCCAACCCCTGCACCGCTGTGGCAGCTGCGCCCTGCCCTTGCCCGCCGGTTTGACGCGATGCGGTGCCTGCCTGAAAGAAGCACCGCCGCTGGACCTGTGCCTGGCAGCCGTGTCCTACGCTTTTCCCTGGGCGCATTTGATGGCCGACTTCAAGTTTCACGACCAACCCGCCGTGGTCAGGTTCTTTGCCGATCTGCTCAAGGCCACGCCCTGGGTCGAGCATGCACTCGATGCGGCCGACCTGTTGCTGCCCATGCCGCTGTCCCGGCAGCGCCTGCAGGTGCGCGGCTACAACCAGGCGCTGCTGCTGGCGCAGCAACTCAACCCGCGCAAAACCCGCGCCGATGTCCTGCTGCGCGTTGCCGACACGCCGGCGCAGCACACCCTCAAGCGCGCCCAACGGCTGACCAGCCTGAACCAGGCCTTTGCGGTGGACCCGCTCAAAGCGTCCTTGTTGAAGGGCGCGCGCCTGGTGCTGGTGGACGACGTGATGACCACCGGCACCTCGCTCTACACCGCGGCACGGGTGCTCAGGGCCGCCGGTGCCGCCCACATCACCGGCCTGGTGGTCGCGCGCACTGAATAGGAATAGAAAATTTTGCGGGTCAGACCACCCGCCTGGCGACGTGCTCTGCCCCCAACTCACTTGCATGACAATTCAGCGATGTTCCATATCGTCCTGGTCGAGCCTGAAATCCCCCCCAACACCGGCAACGTCATTCGCCTGGCGGCCAACACCGGCTGCACCCTGCACCTGGTGGAGCCGCTGGGTTTCTCGATGGACGACAAGCACATGCGC
>JAABQI010000273.1 GCA_011391545.1 Rhodoferax sp. | reverse complement strand
TGAGCGCCACTTCAATGGCCTCCAGCACACGGTCGCGCTCGGCATTGCCAAGACGGAAGCGGTCGGCCACCACGTCGAGCACCTTGCGTTTTGAAATCGGCTCGGCAGCATTTTTACCGGCTTTCTTTTTGACCACCTCCGTGTGGGTCTCGACCGTCACCTCGCGCTCGGCCTGAACCTTGGTGAAGCCGCTCACCGACAGCCACTGCTCGACCTCGGCCGGTGTGGCGCTGGCAGGCAACTCCACCGGGAAGGTGATGGCCAGGCGCGCGTCGCTGCTGCCCACACGCTTTTGCAGTTCAGCATAAATGGTCTCAGGGGTGTCGTGGCGCACCGGTTGGGCCGTGACCCGATCGAACAAGGATGCGGCGCGAGCAAACAGCAGCTTCAAATGGTCGTTGAGCTCGGTCATGGTGCCCACGGTGGAGCGGCTGGAGCGCACCGGGTTGGTCTGGTCGATCGCAATCGCCGGGGGCACGCCGTCCACCTTGTCCACGGCCGGCTTGTCCATGCGGTCCAGAAACTGGCGCGCGTAGGCGCTAAAGGTCTCCACGTAGCGGCGCTGTCCCTCGGCAAACAGCGTGTCAAACACCAGGCTGGACTTGCCCGATCCGCTCGGCCCGGTGACCACGGTCAGCTCACCGGTGCGGATGTCCAGATCGAGGTTTTTGAGGTTGTGCTGCCGCGCACCGCGAATGCGGATGGTTCCCTGTGACATGAAGGCTTTCCGGTTTGTGAGGCAAACATTCTAGGGAAGTCGACCCGACAAGCCCGACCAAAGGGACTTGAAAGCACTCGCCGCCGTCACGGCAGGCGCTGCACCCCTGGCGCCATGGCGGCCGCTGCATCCCAGGCACCCGCAAACCACGGGTCACCCGCCAGATAAGCCTGCAACATGGGCAAGGCATCGAGGCCCCAGAACAATTTGCCATCGACCTTGAAGGTGGGCACGCCAAACACACCCTGCGCAATCGCCTCGGCAGTATTGGCCTTGAGCCGGGCCTTGACCTCGTCACTGTCTGGCGGGCGTGCCGGGTTCAAGTGTTGGGTGAGCGCCTGCAGACGAACAGGGTCAGTCGCCTCCATCCCGCCCTGCCAGACGTGGCGGAACAGGGTTTCACAGACATAACGGTTGGGCTGCTCTGGCACACCACAGGCCAGCGCCAGCCGCAACAAGGCCAGCGGGTTGAAAGGGTGGGTGGCGGGCAACTGCAGCGCAAGCCCGTGCTGATGCGCCAACCACAGCACCTGGCGGTAAGTCCACTCGCGCTTACCCGCAATCTCGGCCGGACCCAGTTGCCCGTGGTGTTTCAGCAGGGCGCCAAACAAAACCGGCTTGTACGTCACGCTGGTGCTGTGGCCCATCAGCGCCTCGGGCAATTGCTCGAACGCCAGGTAAGCGTAGGGCGAGATGAAGTCCAGGTAAAAGGTAATGTGCTTCATGATTCGAACTCGGTCAGGCGCGCCTCGATTCGGGTCCAGACGGCGCGCTTGAAGGCGTCATCGGCATTGCCCCACTGGCCAATTTCGTCCAGGGTTCGGAAGCAGCCCTGGCACAAGCCGGTGGCATCATCCATCTGGCACACCGACAAGCAGGGAGACGGCACTGTCTGTGCAAAGCTTTGCTCGCTGGCGCGGATGTGCCTGGCGCTGGCGGCCAGGAATTTCATGACTTTTGGGTCGGGACTCAAGGGATTTCTCCTGTCGTGACATCCACCACGGGGGCACCGGTCAGGTGCATCAGATCCGCCGGTTGCAACCTGAAGACGCCATGCGGATGCCCGGCGGCCGCCCAGATTTCGTCAAAACGCAGCAAGTCGCGGTCAATCAGGGTGACAGGCGCAACGGCATGCCCCACCGGCGACACGCCGCCAATGGAAAAACCCGTGCTCATCTTGACGAACTCCGCATCGGCGCGCCCGAGCTTTTGCCCGTCCACACAGACCAGCGCCTGCACCTTGGCCTCGTCGACACGTCGGTCACCCGAGGTGATCACCAGCACGGCTGCGGCATCGGGCTTGCGCTTGAAAATGATGCTTTTGGCGATCTGGCCAAGCTCGACGCCCAGCGCATCAGCCGCCTGCTGCGCGGTGCGCGCCGCATCGTCGAGCATGACAGGCGGGTGCGGGTGACCCTTGTCCTGCAAGGCGCGCGCCACGCGCTGCATGCCTTCGGGCAGGGGCTTGAGTTCAGCGCCGCACATCAGGCCTGCCGCTTGGTGAACAGCGCCTTGCCCGCGCGCGAGTTGGTTGGGCGCTGCAAGAAGTCGCTGATGAACTGGCCCGCGTCAATCAGCAAATCCAGGTCAATGCCGGTCTCAATGCCCATGCCGTGCAGCAGGTACACCACGTCCTCGGTCGCCACATTGCCGGTGGCGCCCTTGGCATAAGGGCAGCCACCCAGCCCGGCCACCGAGGTGTCAAACTGCCAGACGCCCATCTGCAGACAGATCAGCGTGTTGGCCAGCGCCTGGCCGTAGGTATCGTGAAAGTGACCTGAAATATCGTTCAGGTCATAGTGCCTGAGCGTGGCATCCACCGCGCGCTGCACCTTGAGCGGCGTGCCCACGCCGATGGTGTCGGCCACGCCCACATGCTGCACGCCGATGCCCTTCATCAGCCCGGCCAGGTAACTCACCCGCTCGGGCGCAATGTCGCCCTCGTACGGACAACCCACGGTGCAGCTCATGGCGCCGCGCACGTAAATGCCCGCCGCCCGCGCGGCAGCCACCACCGGCGCAAAGCGCTCGATGCTCTCGGCAATGCTGCAGTTGATGTTCTTCTGGCTGAAGGCCTCGCTGGCGGCGCCGAACACCACGATCTCGTCGGGTTTTGATGCCAACGCGGCCTCAAAGCCCTTGAGATTGGGCGTCAGCACCGAATAACGCACACCGGGCAGTCGGTTGATGCCCGCCATCACCTCCAGGTTGTCGGCCATCTGCGGCACCCATTTGGGAGACACAAAGCTGGTGACCTCAATCTCCTTCAGGCCAGCGGCTTGCAGCCGGTGCACCAGCTCGATCTTGACCGCTGAGGGTACTTTCTGCTTTTCATTTTGCAGGCCGTCACGCGGGCCGACTTCGACTAATTTGACACATTGCGGAAGGGTCATGAATAACTCGTTGGGGTAGAAGTGGATGGCTTCACCAGGGCAAAGAGGGACCGCCTCATCGGCCAATGCCAAGTCGCCCTGCAAACACCCGATTGTCACATCTGGAATGGTTCAATTTTTCATAATTGGGTTTATACCCAAGAGCCCACAGGGCGCGGGCCCGCCCAAGGTCGAATCGCATGATGGTTTGCAGACGCGTGCGCTTACGGACTTGTCGACCTGGCTTGCGTCGTGCCAACCACCAATACAGGGCACGATTATTGCTAGGTCGATTTATGCAAAATTTCAACCCTCTAGATCAGGCCTGGCGTGCCAACCCTGAATCATGAACACCCATAAATTTGCACCCCCATTTCTGGCGCTTCTGCTTGGTGTTACCTTGCTTTATGGCGTTGCAGCCATCGTTGGGCTATCGTATGCCGTTGTCGGCAACGCCGTCTCGCTGGTGTGGGCACCCAGCGGGATCGCGCTGGCGGCGCTGCTGGTCTTCGGTTACCGCATGGTTTTTGCCGTTGCACTGGGCGCGTTTCTGGCCAATGTCTGGGCTGGCACACCGTTCCTGGTCGCTGCGGCCATCGCCACGGGAAACGCATCAGAGGCCTTTGTCGGCGCATTTCTTTTAATGCGCCTGGCGCACTTTCGCAGTGCACTGGACCGGCGCCGGGACGTCTTGGCGCTCGTCATCCTGGCCGCCATTTTCAGCACCATGGTGAGCGCCTCGCTGGGTGTGGGCGCTTTGGTGCTGGGCGGCATTGTGAGTTTGAACGAGTACGCCACAGCGTGGACGAAATGGTGGTTGGGCGACATGATGGGTGTGCTGGTGGTGACCCCTGCGCTGCTGGTCTGGCTCAGCCCGACACAAACTGCTTTGTCACGACTCAAAGTGGTCGAGGTGTGTTTCATGATGGCCGCACTTCTGGCCGTCGGCAACGAAATATTTGGCGCGCAGGAGTTGGCGATGCACGGCTATTACCCGGCGTCGCTGGCAGTGTTCCCCTTTGTCATTTGGGCGGCGCTACGATTTGACCAAAGGGGTGCAACCCTGGTCACGCTCGTCGTTTCGCTGATGGCCGTTTGGGGCACGATCAACGGCACCGGTCCTTTCGTGGTCGGTGAGTCAATCGACAACATGGTGCGCTGGTGCGCCTTTGCCATCGTGGTGGCCGCAACTGGACTGCTGCTGGCCGCCTCCGTGGCAGAACAGCAGCGTGCGCAAGCTGATCTCAAGCAATCGCATGATGAACTGGAACAGCGCGTTCGCGAACGCACGCGGGATTTGGCACAAAGCAATGCCGATTTACGACGCGAAATGACCGAGCGCAGGCACCTTGAGGCCCAGTTGATCAGCGCAAGCGAGGAACATCAGCAAGCCATAGGCCGCGAGTTGCACGACGGCTTGGGCCAACACCTTGTCAGCCTCGCGCTTTTGAGTGCCACTTTGCAACAGCAACTTGCCAAACGCGCGCAACCCGAGGCCGATGCTGCGCGGCGCATTGTCGAATTGGCCAACCATGCCAACACCCTGTCTCAATCGATTGCAAGAGGCCTGTACCCGGCAGAACTGGCGCTGGGTGAACTGCCAGCGGCCCTGGCCAGATTGACCGAGCAAACCCAGTCGCTGCAAACCATGAGGTGCACTTTCCATGCCGACCATGGCCTGCAGATACGCAACCCGCTGGTTTCGATCAACCTGTACCGCATCGCGCAGGAGGCCATCAACAACGCGGTGAAATACAGCCAGGCTCGCACGCTCCACATCGCACTGACCCGCATCGAAGGCGGTTGCCGACTTTGCATCAGTGATGATGGCATTGGCATGGCGTTGGCGCCATCCCGGCATGACAAGGGGGTTGGTATGCGCAACATGCACTACCGGGCGAGCTTGCTCGGGGGTACTTTTGAAATCACAAAAAACAACCCGAGCGGCACGCGTATCGCCGTCAACTATCCAGACCAGGGGACACAGTGAGCAGCAACATGACGCAGCCACAACAGAAGCACCCAATCATCATCATTGACGATCATCCCATCGTGCGCGAGGGCATGACTCTTTTTCTGAATTCACAGGATGATCTCGAGGTTTGCAGCGAAGCGGGGTCAACCGAAGAGGCGCTCGCCATGATGCTCAACCACGCGCCCGAGTTGGCCATTGTCGATATCTCGCTCAAGAAAGAGTCGGGCTTGGACTTGATCAAGACCCTGCGCCGCATTTACCCTCAACTTCGCCTGCTTGCCATGAGCCAGCACGACGAAACCATCTTTGCGGAACGCGCCTTGCGCGCTGGCGCAAATGGTTTTTTGATGAAACAGGAGGCGACCGTGAACATTCTGCTGGCAGTGCGTCAGGTGCTGGCCGGCGACGTTTACCTCAGTGCCGCGATGCAAAGCCGCTTATCGCAACAATTGGTCACGCTGCGCAGCGGGGTCTCACAGGGTCGCCCTGCCCACCCCTCGGATCAGATTGCAGGACTGAGCGAACGCGAATTCGAAATTCTGCACCTGATCGGACTCGGCTTTGGCACCCGGCAGATCGCCGAAAAACTCAGCCGCAGCATCAAGACCATCGAAGCTCACCGGGCCAGCCTCAAGGAAAAATTGCAACAAAAGAGCGGTGCGGACCTGCTTCGGTTTGCAACTCAATGGCTGGAAGATCGTTAAACCGGCTTGGACCTCTAGGGGATTCCCCTAGCAGAAAATCAGGGCTCCCCTAGCCCAAGAACAGGGACATTGCCCGATTTGTATTTGTGCTCATAGTCTTTACATTGTGTCCTAGGCCAAGGCCTAAACAAAGTAGATCACTCAACACGAAAGGGAAATGTCATGATCAAGTCGAAACTCTATATTCTTGCCAGCACGCTCGCTTTTCTGGCCTGGGCGCCCCATGCTGGCGCCAAAGGTCGCGTTAGCCCGCCCGCACCCATGATCGAGAGCGTCGAGATTGACTCTGCACAGCATCGTCTCACAATCAATGGCAACTTCTTCGGTGCCAAAAAGCCGCAGCTTACGCTGGGAAAACACCGGCTGGAGGTGAGCGAATCGACCATGACCCAGGTAGTGGCCGAACTGCCGCCCAACCTCCAACCCGCGACCTATCGGCTGTCGATCAACAGCGCATCCTCTGTTGTTAACGCGACATCGCTGTATCTGCAGATACCCCATAAGTCGGACTCGACGCAAGTGGCATCCGCGACCGCCTTACCATCACAGTGAAATCTGGGAGGGGACGAAAGTTGATGTCGCGCCACAGTCGAGGTAATGGCTGGCAAGAGATCAACCACCGCATCAAAGGTGTGGCCCGACTCAATAGCCAACCCCCAAATTGACCATCCCCGCCACAGGATCCCCGCGCTCGATGGCTTCGATCTTGCCGGCGATCTGCGCGATGCTGGTTTCGCGGAGGGTGCGCGCCGAGGTGTGCGGCGTGATCGTGATCTTGGGGTGCCGCCAAAACGGGTGCGTGAGCGGCAGGGGTTCGGTATGAAACACGTCCAGCGTGGCGCCGGCCAGGTGGCCGCTGTCGAGCAACGCCAGCAAATCGTCATCGACCAGATGCGCACCACGCGCCACGTTGATGACATAGCCTCCGGGCTGCAAGCGGCTCAGGGTGTTGCGATTCAGGATGCCCTGGGTCTTGACGGTGAGCGGCAGCAGGTTGACCAAAATGCGGCTGGCCGCCAGAAATGCGTCCAACTGCTGTGACCCCACAAAACCACGAACACCGTCCAGGTTTTTGGCCGTTCGGCTCCAGCCATTCACCGGAAAATCAAACTGCGTCAGGGCCTGTGCCACGCGCTGCCCCAGCACGCCCAGGCCCATGATGCCGACGGAAAAGTCAGCGCGATTGCGCGGCGGGTGGACGGTCCAGCGGCCCTGGCTGATGTCGGCAGCATAAAGATCGAGTTCCCGAAAGTGGCGAATCACCGCATGGCACACGTACTCCGCCATCTGCACCGCCATGCCGGCATCGTCCAGACGCACGAAGCTGGCGCTGGCTGGCAGACGCAGTTTCAGCAGGGCATCGACGCCGGCACCGATGGCAAACACCGCGTTGAGTTGCACCTGCTCGTCGAAGAATTGTTGCGGTGGTGCCCACACCACGGCGTAATCGGCAGGAGTGGCACCGGCTTGCCAGAGTTCCACCTGGGCCTGCGGCAAGGCGGCGCGTAGCCCGGCCAGCCAGGGTTCCGGCTCGGTGCCGGTGCAGCAAAAAGTAATTTTCATGGGCATCAAACCTTTTGGATTGCCGCGCTTCGCTCGCAATGACAACCATTCATTCCTGTACGACCAATTTAAGCAGTTCAGCGCCTTCCACCACCTGGTCGCCGGGGGCGTAGAGCAACTCTTCGACCACACCGTCGATAGGCGCGGCAATGGTGTGCTCCATTTTCATGGCGTCCATCACCGCCAGTGCTTGGCCGCGTTTGACGATGTCACCGGCCTTGACGGCAAAGGACACCACCTTGCCCGGCATGGGTGCCGTCAGGCGGCCGACCTCAGCGGGCGCTTCGCCGGCGTGCAGCAGCAGGTCGATGGCAATGATTTGCGTTGCCCCTTGCGCTGTGTGGATGTAGCCGACCTCGCCTTGTCGATAGACATTGACCAACGTCCGCTGACCGGCAAAGCGCAGATCAATGCCTTCTGGTGTGGCAGTAAATTCCAGCAGCCCCGCCGCATCACCGACGGTGAACGACAGCGCGCCATCGTGCAGGTAGGTCAGCGCGGCCTGCACATGCTCGCCACCAAACTCAAATTCAAATCGGCGCGTGAAAACGCCGTGGCTACGCCAGCCGTCGGTCTTGCTGAAGGGGTCTGTGCCCTCGGCGGCGCGCTCATCAAGCAGGGTTTTCGCCACATCGGCAGCGGCGGCCATTGCCAGGCCCACGCGCTCCTGTTTAAACAACACAGCGGCCTCGCGCGGGATCAAACCAGTGTCGAGATTGGCCTGCGCAAACGAAGGCGACTGCAGCACATGCCTCAAGAACTGCACATTGGTGGTCAGGCCGATGATGTGGGTTTGCGCCAGCGCGTCGTCCAACCGCGCCAGCGCCTGTTCCCGTGTGTCGCCATGCACGATGAGCTTGGCCACCATGGAATCGTAAAACGGGCTGATGCTGTCGCCCTGGCGCACACCATCGTCAAATCGCACCGGGCTGACGGCAAAACTGCTGCACTCTGGCTTGCGGTACACGTCGAGCGTGCCGGTGGCGGGCAGGAAATTATTGTCAGGGTTCTCGGCACAAATGCGCGCCTCGATGGCATGGCCGGTGATCTTGAGCTGGTCCTGACTGCATGGCAGCGGCTCGCCACTAGCCACGCGTAATTGCCATTCCACCAGGTCCTGGCCGGTGATAGCTTCAGTGACGGGGTGCTCGACCTGCAGCCGCGTGTTCATTTCCATGAAGAAGAAGTCCATCTCGCCGCTGTCGCGTTGCTCGACGATGAACTCCACCGTACCCGCACCCACGTAGTTGACGGCGCGGGCGGCGGCCACAGCCGCTTCACCCATTCGCGCACGTAATTCGGGCGTCATGCCCGGCGCCGGGGCTTCTTCAAGCACTTTCTGGTGACGGCGCTGCACCGAGCAGTCCCGCTCGAACAGGTAAACGTAGTTGCCAAAACTGTCGCCAAAGACCTGGATTTCGATGTGGCGCGGGCGCTGCACATATTTCTCGACCAGCACCGCATCGCTGCCAAAGCTGTTGATGGCCTCGCGCTTGCAACTGGTCAGGGCGTCGGCAAAGTCTTGCGAACGTTCCACCGCCCGCATGCCCTTGCCGCCGCCACCGGCGCTGGCCTTGATCAGCACCGGGTAACCGATTTCGTCAGCCTTGAGTTGCAGCAGTGCCGGGTCCTGATCAGATCCGTGGTAGCCGGGCACCAGCGGCACACCGGCGCGTTCCATCAATTGCTTGGACTCGGCTTTGAGACCCATGGCCTGAATGGCCGATGCGGGCGGGCCAATGAACACCAGACTGGCGGCGGCACAAGCCTTGGCAAAGTCTTCGTTTTCGCTCAGAAATCCATAACCGGGATGCACTGCCTGGGCACCCGTGGCCTGGGCCGCTTCAATGATTTTTTCCCAGCGCAAGTAGCTGTCCTTTGGCGCGCTGCCGCCAATGTGCACCGATTCATCACAGGCGGCGACGTGCTTGGCATTAGCATCGGCATCGGAATACACCGCCACCGTTTTGACGCCCATGCGGCGCGCGGTAGCCGCGACACGGCAGGCAATTTCACCACGATTGGCGATCAGAATTTTTGTGAACATGAGGGACCTCAAGCGGTAGCAGAAGAAAACAGTGATTGCGCCCGGCGGAACGCCGCGCGTAGGAATTTGATGAGCATCCAGGTGACGATCCACATCAGCACCACGGTGATGACCAACAGCACGCAGAACACCAGCGGATGGTTGGTCGCCAGCCAGACAGCGCCGACCACCAAGCCGTCTTCGGCCAGGCTCATGGCGACGTTGGAAAACGGTTCGGGCGAGGTGTTGATGGCCGCGCGCGTGCTGGTCTTGGCGGCCTGGCTGCTGGCCGCAAGCGTGCCACCGAGCAGCGCGCCCACCAGGGCCATGGTGCCGCTGTCGGCGCCCAGGGCTGCGGCGGCCAGCGCGGCACCTGCGGGGATGCGGATCACGCTGTTGACCATGTCCCACAATGAATCCAGCCCGGGAATCTTGTCGGCGAAAAATTCGATGAACAGCATGATGCCGCTGGCCGTCATCAGGGCGGGATGTTGCAGCACAGCCAGACCGGTTGGCAGCGCGATCCAGCCCATGGCACCAGCCGACCCCACCAGAAAAACCACCGCGTAGAGCCGAAAACCGCTGACCCAGCCGAGCGCGGCGGCCAGGGCAAGCAGGCTGGGCATGTCCATTATTGCAACGGCTTCGCTCACCACCGGCGCGACATCCATGCCGGCACGGTCGCCAAACTGAAGACCGAGCGAATGCAACCACTCCACAATGTATTGCCAGATCAGTTCCATGACGTCGAATGGATGGGTTGACCTGCTTGCGCCTAAGCCGCGAGCCAGGATGGTTTGCGCTTTTGCAGAAAGGACTGCACACCTTCCTTGCCCTCGGCGCTGGCGCGGATGCCGGCGATGCCTTGCACGGTGTGGGCGACCAGAGCGGCGTCGATGTCCTTGCCGGCCACGTCATGCAGCAGGGTTTTGCATGCCTTGACGGCGTTGGGGCTGGCATTGACCAGCGCCTTGGTGATCTCCGCGACGTGGTCGTCAAGCTGTGCGGCGGGCACCACTGAATGCACAAAACCGATGCGCAAGGCCTCAGCCGCGTCAAAACGCTCGGCGGTCAAGAAGTAACGGTGTGCGGCGCGTGCACCCATGGCGCGGATCACGTAGGGGCTGATGGTGGCCGGGTACAAGCCCAGCTTGACTTCGCTCAGACAATAGTTGGCGCTATCCACACTCACCGCCATGTCGCAGGCCGCGACCAGGCCCATGCCACCGGCATAAACATCGCCCTGGATACGCGCCACGGTTGGCTTGGGACAGGTGTAAATGACGCGCAACATCTCGGCCAATTGCGCGGCATCCGCCAGGTTTTCGGCATGGCTGTAGTCGGCCATGCACCGCATCCAGTTGAGGTCGGCGCCAGCGCAAAACGCCGGGCCTTGGGCGGCCAGCACAATGGCGCGCACTTGCGGGTCTTGGCCGAGCTGGCTGAACGCTTGCGTGAGTTCGGCAATCACCTCGTCGTTGAAGGCGTTGCGCACCTTGGGGCGGTTCAACGTGATCGTGGCACAGTGGCCGGTAGTAGTTATAAAAAGTGTGCTCATGTGGCCTCGCTCACATCCGGAACAAACCGAAGCGGGTGTCTTCAATGGGTGCGTTGCGCGTGGCGCTGAGGCCCAGCGCCAGCACACGGCGGGTGTCGGCAGGGTCGATGATGCCGTCGTCCCACAGGCGCGCGGTGGCGAAATAGGGGTGGCCCTGGGTTTCGTACTGGCTGCGGATCGGGGCCTTGAAGTCCTCTTCTTCAGCGGCACTCCACTGCCCGCCCTTGAGCTCGATGCCATCACGGCGCACCGTGGCCAGCACGCTCGCCGCCTGCTCGCCGCCCATCACCGAAATGCGGGCGTTGGGCCACATCCACAAAAAGCGCGGGCCAAAGGCACGGCCGCACATGCCGTAGTTGCCAGCGCCAAAACTGCCGCCGATGATGATGGTGAATTTGGGCACGGCCGCGGTGGCCACCGCCGTTACCATTTTGGCGCCGTTGCGGGCGATGCCTTCGTTCTCGTATTTCCGGCCAACCATGAAGCCGGTGATGTTCTGCAGGAACACCAGCGGGATCTTGCGCTGGCAGCAGAGTTCGATGAAGTGCGTGCCCTTTAGCGCCGATTCGCTGAACAGGATGCCGTTGTTGGCAATGATGCCCACCGGCATGCCCTCGATGCGGGCAAAGCCGCAGATCAGCGTGGTGCCAAAGCGCGACTTGAATTCGTCAAAGTCGGAGTCATCGACGATGCGGGCAATGATCTCACGCACATCGAAGGGCTTGCGGGTGTCCACCGGGATCACGCCATACAGCTCTTGCGCCGCATATTTGGGCGCGACCGGTGCATGGTCGGTGGCGGCCACGAGCTTGCCCTTGTTCAGGTTTTTGACGGCGACTCTGGCCAGCGCCAGCGCGTGCATGTCGTTTTGCGCCAGGTGGTCGGCCACGCCGCTGAGCCGAGTGTGCACGTCGCCGCCACCGAGGTCTTCGGCGGTCACCACTTCGCCGGTGGCCGCTTTCACCAGCGGCGGGCCACCCAGAAAAATGGTGCCCTGGTTCTTGACGATGATGGCCTCGTCGCTCATGGCCGGCACATAGGCACCACCGGCGGTGCAACTGCCCATGACCACCGCAATTTGTGCCAGGCCCAGCGAACTCATGGTGGCCTGGTTGAAAAAGATGCGGCCAAAGTGGTCCCGGTCCGGGAACACCTCGTCCTGGTTGGGCAGATTGGCGCCGCCCGAGTCCACCAGATAAATGCAGGGCAGGCGGTTTTGCTGGGCCACTTCTTGCGCGCGCAAGTGCTTTTTGACCGTCATCGGGTAATAGGTGCCCCCTTTGACGGTGGCATCGTTGCAGACAATCATGCAATCCACCCCGCTCACCCGGCCAATGCCGGCGATCAGACCGGCACCGGGCGCGCTGTCGGTGCCATCACGGTCCGGGTACATGCCCAAAGCGGCCAGCGGCGAGAGCTCCAGAAACGGCGTGCCGGGATCGAGCAGCATCTGCACCCGGTCGCGCGGCAGCAGCTTGCCGCGCGCCGTGTGTTTGGCACGGGCCGCGTCGCCACCGCCCATTTCAACCTGGGTGACCTTGGCATTGAGGTCCTCCACCAGGGTGCGCATGGCAGCAGCATTGGCAGAGAAATCCGCAGAGCGGGCGTTGAGTTTTGTCTCCAGAACGGACATGGCATTCTTTCTGTGTGTCGGTATGGCGTTCAAGCTGGCGCCAGGGTGATGACCCGAGCATAAAACCAAAAGCACGCCAGTGGCTGTCATGCAGGTTGCATATTGTGCCAATCGAAAAGATACTTCGAACCATGCAAAACCTGTCAAGCACCACCGCGGCAACCCCTGTTGCATTTGTCAATGCCATCGTGAAGGCCTACGCAAAGTATGGCAAAAGTCCGGCTCATGCGCTTGAATCGGCACAAATTGCGCCAGAACTTCTTGAAAATCCCACAACACGCATCACCGCCGCGCAAATGGAGCGCATTTCCGACGCGGCGATGCAGGAGCTGGACGACGAAGCGCTTGGCTGGTTCAGCCGCCGCCTGCCCTGGGGCAGCTACGGCATGCTGGCGCGCGCCTCCATCAGCGCCCCCAAGCTCGGCGTGGCTTTGCAGCGCTGGTGCCGCCACCATGCCTTGCTGGCCGATGACATCACGCTCCAGCTTCAAACCACGAAAGACATCACCACGATCAGCATCACCGAGCACCGCGATTTGGGCGCAATGCGCGAGTTTTGTCTGGTTTCGGTGTTGCGCAACCTCCATGGCGTGGCCTGCTGGCTGATTGACTCACGCATCCCGCTGCAGGGCGCCCGGTTTCCATTTTCGGCACCCGCGCATCACCAGGTCTATGCCGTGTTGTTCTCGGGTGCCACCACGTTTGAACAGCCGCAGGCGCAGATCCAGATGGATGCACGCTACCTTGACCTGCCTTTGCGCCGCAATGAGGCCGCGCTGCAACAGATGCTGCAACACGCCCTGCCGCTGACGGTGCTGCAGTACCGGCGCGACCGCCTGCTGGTGCAGCGGGTGCGGCAAACACTGGCCACGCACCCGGAGCAGACCCACAGTGCCCATGATTTGGCCGCCCTACTCTACGTCTCGCCCCGAACCCTGCACCGACAACTCAAGGACGAGGGGGCGTCGCTGCAGACGCTCAAAGACGAGGTGCGCCAAAACCACGCGAGCGAGCTGCTGCTGCGCACTCAGCGCCCGATCAAGCAGGTGGCGCAGGCCGCCGGATTTCGCAATGAAAAGAGTTTCATGCGTGCCTTCAAGGGCTGGACCGGTCGGTCACCTGCAGAATTCCGGCGCCAGGGCGGCGCCGCGCCCGAGTCAACGGGCCGCTAGCAGCTCCGGCACATCGGCCATGTGGCGAAACACCTGGCTCGCACCTGCCCGCAGCAAGGCGGCATCCCCTGCCGGCTGTGGGCTGTAGGCCCACACGGTCGCGCCGGCCGCCACGCCT
>JAABQI010000272.1 GCA_011391545.1 Rhodoferax sp. | reverse complement strand
GGCAGCACATTTTTGCCGTCCACCATGACGATAAAGCTGGCTTCCTCACCCTGCAAGAATTCTTCTATGACGACCCGCGGCACAGCCGCGCCATCATCACCGGCGTTGTGCACCACGCCCAGACTGTTGTCGAGCAGCATGAAGTCCACCGCCTCATGTGCCTCGGCAGTGGTCATGGCCACCACCACACCCTTGCCGGCAGCCAAGCCATCGGCCTTGACCACAATCGGTGCGCCTTTTTGCTCGATGTAGGCATGCGCCGCCACCGGGTCGGTGAAGGTGTCAAACTCGGCGGTGGGAATGTTGTGGCGCTTCATGAAGGCTTTGGAAAAGGCCTTGGAGCTCTCCAACTGGGCAGCGGCCTGGGTCGGGCCAAAGATGCGCAAGCCCTGTTTGCGAAACACATCCACCACCCCGGCGGCCAGCGGCACTTCAGGCCCCACCACCGTGAGCGTAATTTTTTGCGCCATCGCCCAGGCACACAGGTCATTCACATCGGTGATGGGCACGTTCTCAAAACGCGGGTCCTGCACTGTGCCGCCGTTGCCCGGGGCCAGGTAAATCTTGTGGGTTTTGGGCGACTGCACCAGTCGCCAGGCCAGTGCATGCTCGCGGCCACCGCCGCCTATCACCAGAATCTTCATTCGGTATCCAGTTCGGCGTTGTGGTAGACCCCTTGCACGTCGTCCAGGTCTTCAATGGCATCAAGCAGCTTTTGCATGCGAATGGCTTCATCACCAGTGAGTTCAATCGGGTTTTCGGCGCGCATGGTGACCTCGGCCACCTCGGGCGTCAGGCCGGCGGCTTCCAGCGCATTCTTGACCGCCTCAAAGTCGGCCACCGAGGTGATTACCTCAATGGCGCCGTCGTCGTCGCTGATCACGTCTTCAGCACCCGACTCCAGCGCCACCTCCATCACCTTGTCTTCACTGGTGCCGGGCGCAAAAATGATCTGGCCACAGTGCTTGAACTGGAACGCCACCGAGCCCTCGCTGCCCATGTTGCCGCCGTATTTGGCAAAGGCGTGGCGCACCTCGGCCACGGTGCGCACCTTGTTGTCGGTCATGGTGTCGACAATGATGGCAGCGCCGCCAATGCCGTAGCCTTCGTAACGAATTTCCTCGTAAGTGATGCCTTCGACGCTGCCCGTGGCCTTGTCGATGTTGTACTTCACGCGGTCTGCCGGCATGTTGGCCGCCTTGGCCCGGTCCACCGCCAGACGCAAGCGCGGGTTGGTGCCCAGGTCACCGCCGCCGGCACGTGCGGCCACCGTGATTTCACGAATGATTCGGGTCCAGATCTTGCCGCGTTTCTCGTCCTGCCGGCCTTTGCGGTGCTGAATATTGGCCCATTTACTGTGTCCTGCCACGTGAAATCCTTCAAAAGTTCGTTACGCTATCGGCTAGATTGTACTTTTGGAGCCAGTCATGCCCGAACCCATCCTGATCGCCCAGCACGGCCAGATCCAATGCCTTCTTCAACCCGACAAGGCCAACCGGCACGGCCTCATTACCGGCGCCACCGGCACCGGCAAAACCATCACCCTGCAAACCATGGCAGAGGGCTTTTCCAAGCTTGGTGTGCCGGTCTTCATGGCCGACGTCAAGGGCGACCTGACTGGCATTTCACAACCCGGTTCGGCCACCCCAAAGTTGGCAAAGGTCATAGCCGAGCGCGGCCTTGACACGCCAGATTTTGGCGCCTTCCCCACCACCCTGTGGGACGTGTTTGGCGAGCAGGGCCACCCGGTGCGCGCCACCGTGAGCGACCTCGGGCCGCTTCTGCTGGGGCGCATGCTCAATCTCAACGAAACCCAGGCCGGTGTGCTGCAACTGGTCTTCAAGATTGCCGACGACGACGGCTTGCTGCTGCTCGACATGAAAGACCTGCGCGCCATGTGCCAATCTGTTGGCGACAACGCCAGCAGCTTCACCACCGAATACGGCAACATCAGCGCGGCCAGCATTGGCGCCATCCAGCGCGGCCTGATGCAGATCGAGGCCCAAGGCGGCGACCAGTTCTTTGGCGAGCCCATGCTCAACATCGACGATTTCATGCAAACCGACAGCGCAGGTCGCGGCATGGTCAACATCCTGGCCGCCGACCGGCTGATGAACTCGCCGCGCCTGTACAGCACGTTTTTGCTGTGGATGCTCAGCGAACTGTTTGAGAACCTGCCTGAAGTGGGCGACCTGGAAAAGCCCAAACTGGTGTTTTTCTTTGACGAGGCGCACCTGCTCTTCAACGACGCGCCCAAGGTGCTGGTCGAGCGCATCGAGCTGGTGGTGCGGCTGGTTCGCTCCAAGGGCGTGGGTGTTTATGTCGTCACACAAAACCCGCTCGACATTCCCGACAGCGTGCTTGCCCAGTTGGGCAACCGGGTGCAGCACGCGCTGCGCGCCTTCACACCGCGCGATCAAAAGGCGGTCAAGTCCGCTGCCGACACCATGCGCCCGAACCCCGGGCTGGACATTGGCGCGGCCATTACCGAGCTCGGCGTGGGCGAGGCGCTGGTCAGTTTTCTGGATGCGAAGGGCCGGCCCTGCCCGACCGAACGCGTCTTTGTGCTGCCGCCGGCCAGCCAGATCGGGCCCATCACGCCAGCACAGCGGCAAACCCTGCTGAGCGAATCCATAGTTGCCGGGGTCTATGAAAAGAAGCTGGACCGTGATTCAGCCTATGAGAAGCTCAAGGGACACGCCGCAGCGCGCGCTGCGCAGGCCGACAGCAAAGCGGCCGGCGCCAATGAAGCTCCCGCAGCCCAAGGTGGCGGAATGTTCGACAGCATCAGTACCGGCCTGGGCAGCCTGCTCGGTGGTGGAGCGGCGGCCGTCGCACCTCGGCGGGCGAACAGTTCTTTAAAAGCGCCGCCAGTTCCATCGGCAGTGCCGTGGGTCGCCAGATCGTTCGCGGCGTGCTGGGCGGCATTTTTGGCGGCTCCAAACGCTAAACACAAACTTACTGAGAGAAATTCCATGACCACTCCCCAAGACCCGATGGTCCACGTCATCGACCACCCGCTGGTGCAGCACAAGCTCACGCTGATGCGCGACAAGGACGCCAGCACCACCAGCTTTCGCACGCTGCTCAACGAGCTCTCGATGCTGATGGCCTACGAGGTCACGCGCGACATGCCGATGCAGGAAATCGAAATCGAGACCCCGCTGGAAACCATGACCGCAAAGGTCATCGACGGCAAAAAACTGGCGCTGGTGTCCATTTTGCGCGCCGGCACCGGCATTCTGGACGGCTTCTTGAGTGTGGTGCCAGGCGCGCGCGTCGGCCACATCGGCCTGTACCGCGACCCGGCAACGCTGCAGGCGGTCGAATACTACTTCAAGATGCCAAAGGAAATGCCCGAGCGCGACGTGGTGGTCGTGGACCCGATGCTGGCCACCGGCCATTCAGCCATTGCCGCCATCACGCGCATCAAGGTGCTGAACCCCAAATCGATCAAGTTCGTATGCCTGCTGACCTGCCCCGAAGGCGTCAAGGCCCTGCGCGAAGCGCACCCGGACGTGCCGATCTACACCGCAGCCATCGACCGCCAGCTCAACAGCCACGGCTACATCCTGCCGGGCCTGGGTGATGCGGGTGACCGGATTTTTGGGACGCAGTAGTGTTTTAGGCTTGAGGGTATCTCACGGGGCGGGGATTGGAAACTATTTGGCAATGAGGTCTTGCAGGTCGGCAATCAGGCTTTGGACTAACACACACATCTCGGCCATGGTGGATTCCTCGATGTCAAGGTAGCCTTCGTACTCAGCCAGATTTCGTTTTTGATGCGCGGCGTCCAACACGCGCCAGCGGTTGGCGGGCCAGCCCAGTGTGTGGGTCAGGCACTGAAACACGGTGTAGCGGTTTTCACTGCGGTAGCCGTGCCAGCGCAGCGCGGCCAGGGCGGCAGCATGGGCGGCGTTGTAGGCGCTGGTAAAACGGCCTTCCAGCGACAAATTGCTCAACTTGGCATCGCTCAGGCGGGTGTGCGCCATGGCGAGCATGCGGGTCACTTCCTGGGCATTGCGCGGCTCGGCTTTGAGTTGGCCGATGCGCACCAGGTTATCCAATTCAGTTAAGCTCATGGGCATCCCCTATCAATGGCAGGATGGGCTGCGACAAGACCCGGTTGACAAACGAGTCTGGCTCAGCCCGGCGGCGCTCAAACTCTTGGGGGGAATAACAGCTTGGGTTGATTTTTCGGCCAAGTTGGGCCTCGGCAGGTTCCAGGCTTGCCAAAACCTGGCTGAGCAGCAAGTCATTGCCGACCAGCATCACGTCGAGGTCGCTGCGTGCAGTGTCGGTTTGCTTGGCGACCGAACCATAGACCCAGGCGGACTTTAGATTAGGCTGCAAGGGCAGCAAGGCATCGCGCAACACCGGCACCGTGCCCAAGGTTTTGCGGGTCAAGGCGACCAGTTCAGCGTACACGGGCGATTGGGGGTTGGCCTGAAAGCGGCGCAGGTTGCCCACCGCTTGCGCAATAACCAGGCCCGCCGCAGCCAAGCGGTTCAGTTCCCGCTGCAAAGAGGCACTGCCCAGGCCGGTGAGCCGGCGCAACTCATTCAGGTGATAAGCCCGTTCAGGCTGGCCAAAGAGCCATACATACAGCCGCGCCTGGCTGTCGGTAAAAAGTGCGGAGCTGATAGACATGCCAAATATTAGCACGAATAGGCTATAAATTGGCACAACACCAAGCCCACCAGACTTTACAGCGCAACCATGGACTGCCAGGGCAATTGGCAATGGCTACATCCTGCCGGGCCTGGGTGATGCGGATGACCGGATTTTTGGCACGCAGTGAACATTGGGGTGCAGTGTTGATGTCGGTCAAGCGAACACGCGACCAAGCGATGCAGTGCGCCAAGACGGTGCAACGATGTCATTGGTGTTCATGAAAGCCTTCGTGCGGACAACGTGAAAGCCGACCAAAAAGTAGTAGGCTACGGCATACCGATATCCCTCATCGAGGGAAAACTTGAGTGTTATTTGACGGCATCCTTGAGGACTTCTTTGACATTCCCAAGCGCTTTCTCTGCCTTGCCCTCGACCTGTTTTTTCAAACCCTTCGCCTGTTGCGCTTTGCTTCCGACCAACTTGCCGGCTTCCTCTTGGATCTTGCCGGCGATATCCTTGATCTCGCCCTTGACTTGGTTTTTATTGACCATGACGACTCCATAAGTTACTGGGGCAATTCAGCCCCAAAAGTTGGAGCACCCCGGACACTTATTAGATATTGAGATTTCAGAGCCAAAATTGAGAAAACGCAATGATGCGCAATTTCATGGCAAATATTCGCGGCAGTTCAAGCGGAGGGTTCACACCTCCAGCCACTCCCTGCGGATGGCACTGGCCTGGCGCAGCGCTTCGGGCGTGCCTTCAAACACCACGCTGCCATGGCCCATCACGTAGCAGCGGTCGGACACGTCCAGCGCAATCGTCAGCTTTTGTTCGATCAACAGCACCGCGATACCGCGCGCCTTGAGTTGCCTGAGGAATTGCCCCACGCCCTCCACCAGCCTCGGGGCCAGCCCTTCGGTGGGCTCGTCGATGATGATCAGGTCGGGGTCGCCCATCAGGGTGCGGCACAGGGTCAGCATCTGCTGCTCGCCGCCTGACAGCACGCCGGCCTCGGTGTGCTGGCGCGCTTGCAGTTGCGGAAACAAGCGGTACATGTCTTCCGGCGACCAGCGGCCCGCTTTTTGGCTGTGCTTTTGACCCAGCCACAGGTTTTGCGCCACCGTCAGCGTGGGAAAGATGTCCCTGCTCTCGGGCACGTAGCCCAAGCCCGCTTGGGCGATCTCAAAAGTCTTTTTGCCCAGCATCTGCCGCCCCTGCCACAGCAGCGAACCCTGTGCCTCGACCAGTCCCATGATCGCTTTCGCCGTGGTGGAGCGCCCCGAGCCGTTGCGCCCCAGCAGCGCCACAATTTCACCCGCGTCCACCCGCATCGCCACACCGTGCAGCACATGGCTTTTGCCGTACCAGGCATGCAGCTGGTCGATTTTCAGCATGGGGTTTGCGCCGCCTGCGCCGCCAGCGCGCCCAAATACGCCTCTTGCACCCGAGCGTCTGCACGGACCGCGTCGGGCGTGTCGAAGGCCAGCAATTCGCCGTACACCAGCACGGCAATTTTGTCGGCCAGGTCAAACACCACGCCCATGTCGTGCTCCACCATCAACAGCGTTTTGCCCTCAGTGGCTTGCCTGATCAGGTGGATGAAGCGGCTGGTCTCGGACTGGCTCATGCCGGCCGTGGGCTCGTCGAGCAAGATCACGCTGGCGCCGCCGGCGATGGTGATGCCCACTTCCAGCGCGCGCTGCTCGGCGTAGCTCAGGTGCATGGCCAGGGTGTGGCGCTGCTTGTCCAGGCGCAGCATCTCCAGCAGGGCCGAAACCCGTTCGTTGGCGTCGTCCAGCCCCGCCAGAAATTTCAAGAACGTGTATTTGTAGCCCAGGCTCCAGAGCACGCCGCAGCGCAGGTTCTCGAACACGCTGAGCTTGGGGAAAATGTTGCTCACCTGGAAACTGCGCGCCAGGCCCAGGCGGTTGATCTCAAAAGGCTTTTTGCCTTCAATGCGGCAACCGTTGAGCACGATCTGCCCGCCGTCAGGTTGAAACCGCCCGCTGATCAGGTTGAACAGCGTCGATTTTCCTGCCCCATTGGGGCCGATGATGCCGATGCGCTCACCGGGCGCAACATTCAGGTCGATGCCGCAAATGATGTCGGTCTTGCCAAAGCGCTTGCTTAAATTTTTCAACTCCAGGGCAAAGGGAGACTGGCTCGGGTTCAAGGCACCTCCCGGCGTTTGGTGTCCTGCGCGATGGCATGCTGGATCTCGTCCCAGGCGCGCACAAACGGGCGCCGCCTGGACTCGAACAGTCCCAGGCCGAGCAACATGACCATGGCGGCCCCCAGCCAACTGCCGGGCGCATGTGCATTCAGGGTGACGCCCATAAAGCGTAATTCAGGCCCCAGCGCGGCGCCCAGTTGCAGTTGGTAAACCATTTCCAGCAGGGCCGCAGCACCCGCAAAGGCCGGCAAGCCAGTGGCCAGCAGCACCAGATAAGCCGGCCACAGCCGTCGCAAGTAGCCATATCTGGCCAGGCGCAGGTTGGCCATAACGAGCGCGGCGACGCCGCCCGGCGCGACCATCACCATCACGATGAAGACCAGCCCCAGATACAGCAGCCAGGCCTGGGTGAACTCGGACAGCAGAACCAGCGCAAGCACCATCAAAATGGCGCCGATGATGGGGCCGAAAAAAAAGGTGGTGCCGCCCAGAAACGTGAACAGCAGGTAGAGGCCCGAGCGGTAGCCACTGACCACTTCGGAGGTCACAATTTCAAAATTCAACGCCGCCAGACCGCCCGAAATGCCGGCAAAAAAAGCGGCAATGACAAACGCCAGGTAGCGCACCATTTGCGGGTTGTAGCCGACAAACGCGACCCGCTCGGGGTTGTCGCGCACCGCGTTCAACATGCGCCCCAGCGGCGTGCGGGTAAAGGCGTACATCAGCGCGGTGCAGACAAAGGTGTAAAGCGCAATCAGGTAATACACCTCGATCTGCGGGCCAAAGCTGATGCCCAGCGCGGGGCTGCCCGCCACCCGGTTGCCTGACAGGCCGGCCTCGCCGCCAAAAAATTCCGGGAACATCAGCGCCATGGCCCACACCAGTTCGCCCATGCCCAGCGTGATCATGGCAAACGGCGTGGCTGATTTTCGGGTGGTGACCCAGCCCAGCAGCAACGCCAGCGCCAGGCTGGCTAAACCGCCCACCAAGGGGATCAAACTCACCGGCAATGCGAGTCCGCCGGTGACACGATTGAGCGTGTGAATCGCCAAAAACGCGCCCATGCCCGAATACACCGCGTGGCCAAAACTGAGCATGCCGCCCTGCCCCAGCAGCATGTTGTAACTCAGGCAGACAATGATGGCGATGCCCATCTGGCTCAGCAGAGTCTGGCTCAGGCTGCTGCTGAAAACAAGCGGCGCCAGCGTCAAAATGATCGCATACAAGCCCCACACCAGCATGCGTCGCATCAGTCGCCCCGCGCGCCAAGCAAGCCGCGGGGCCGAAAGATCAGCACCAGCACCATCAACAGATACGGCAGGATCGGTGCCACCGACACGTCCAGGCCCACGGCAAAAGTCTGCAGCAACCCAATCAGGATGGAGGCCATAAACGCCCCGCCCAGCGAGCCGATACCACCCACCACCACCACCACAAACACAATCCCGCCCACCGCCATGGCCATACCGGGCTCGGTGACAAACGCATTGCCGCCCAGCACGCCCGCCAGGCCGGCCAGCGCGCAGCCGCCGCCAAACACCCACATGAACACGCGCGGCAGGTTGTGGCCCAGCGCCTCCACCATGCCGGGGTGGGTCAAGGCCGCCCGGATCATCAGCCCGATGCGGCTGCGCGTGAGCAACAGCCACAGGGCTGCCAGCATCAGCAGGGCCACACCCATCATGAAGGCGCGGTACAGCGGAAACTGGGTGCCGAACAGGGTCAGCAGCGGGCCGTCCAGCGCCAGCGGCACGCGGTAATCCACCGAGCTGCGGCCCCACACCAGTTGCACCAGCTCCAGAATGACGTAGCTCATGCCAAAGGTGATCAACAGCTCGGCCACATGGCCGAACCTGTGCACGCGGCGCAGCACAAAGCGCTCAAACAGGGCGCCCAAGCCGCCGACGATGAGCGGCGCCAGCACCAGCGCCGGCCAGAAGCCCAGCCATTCGGTCACGCTGTAGCCAAAGTAGGCGCCCAGCATGTAGAACGACGCATGGGCGAAGTTGAGTACGCCCATCATGCTGAAAATCAGCGTCAGCCCGGCGCTGAGCATGAACAGCAGCAGCCCGTAGCTGAGTCCGTTGAGCAGGGAGATGGTGAAAAATGCCATGCAGAATTTAGGGGAACGTCAGCGCAAATCAGGCAACCTGTAGTCTTTCAGCACCTCGCGCAGCTTGCTCTTTTGCATCTTGCCGGTGGCCCCCATCGGGATGTTGTCCATGAACACCACATCGTCGGGGATCTGCCACTTGGCGGCCTTGCCCTCGTAAAAGGCGAGCAATTCCTCGCGCGACACCTCGGCGCCTGGTTTTTTCACCACCGCCACAATCGGGCGCTCGTCCCACTTGGGGTGCGCCATGCCAATGCAGGCCGCCATGGCCACCGCCGGGTGTGCCACCGCGATGTTCTCGATGTCGATCGAGCTGATCCACTCACCGCCGGACTTGATCACGTCCTTGCTGCGGTCGGTGATCTGCATGTAGCCGTCGGCATCGATGGTGGCCACGTCGCCGGTGGGAAACCAACCGTCAACGAGCGGCATCACCGCGTGCGTGTCGCCCGCACCCTGGAAGTATTCGCGCAGCACCCACGGGCCCTTCACCAGCAGGTCGCCATAGGTTTTGCCATCCCACGGCAGTTCCTTGCCTTCGGCGTTGACGATCTTCATGTCGACGCCAAAAATGGCCCGACCCTGTTTCATGCGCACCCTCATCTTGTCTTGCTCCGACATCGCAAGGTGCTTGTTTTTGAGCGTGCACACCGTGCCCAGTGGGCTCATTTCGGTCATGCCCCAGGCGTGCAGCACTTCCACGCCGTATTTGTCGTTGAAGGCGGTGATCATGGCCGGCGGACAGGCCGCGCCGCCGATCACGGTGCGTTTCAGCGTGGAGAAGCGCAGGCCGTTGGGCTCCATGTGGCTCAGCAGCATTTGCCAGATGGTGGGCACACCGGCGGCGTAGGTCACACGCTCGAGTTCGATCAGGTCATAAATCGACTTGCCGTCCATGCCGGGGCCGGGAAACACCAGCTTGGACCCGGTGAGCGCGGCGGAATACGGAATGCCCCAGGCGTTGACGTGAAACATCGGCACCACCGGCAGAATTGAATCGCGCGCCGACATGCCCATCACATCGGGCAGTGCCGCCGCATAGGCGTGCAGCACGGTCGAGCGGTGGCTGTACAGCGCGGCCTTGGGGTTGCCGGTGGTGCCGCTGGTGTAGCACATGGAGGACGCCGTGTTTTCGTCAAACTCGGGCCAGCGGTAGTTGCCGGTCTGAGCCGCCAGCAAAGCCTCATAACTCAACAAATTGGGTATGCCCGAATCAACTGGCAGCTTGTCGGCATCACACAGCGCGACCCAGTTTTTGACGCTGGGGCATTTGCCGTGAATGGCTTTGACGATCGGCAAAAACGTCAGGTCGAAGCACACCATCTGGTCCTGCGCGTGACCCATCACCCAGGCAATCTGCTCGGGGTGCATGCGCGGGTTGATGGTGTGCAGCACGCGCCCCGACCCGCTCACGCCGAAATACATCTCCAGGTGCCGGTAGCCGTTCCAGGCAATGGAGGCCACGCGCTCGCCCTGCTGCAGACCAAACGCATCCAGCGCGCCCGCCAGCTGGCGCGAGCGCTGCGCCGCCTCCTTGTAGGTGTAGCGGTGGATGTCGCCCTCCACCCGGCGCGACACGATCTGCCCTTCAGCGTGGTGGCGTTCGGCAAACTCGATCAATGAAGAAATGGACAGTTGTTGGTTCTGCATCAGTCCTTGCATGGAGGCTCCTCTTTCGGTTTTTTTGGAAAAGTGATGGTACTGCCAAATGCGCAGGGCTTGAGCCCGGAACTTGTCCCATCGCCGCCGCAGATGCCCCTGCAAACCCTGGGCTTGAACGCCACACGACACAATTCCCCCATGAATGCAGTCAGCGAACCTTTTCAAGTCCAGCATACCAGCCTGGTGTGGCGCAACCCCTTTCACCAACTGGGGCCGGACTTCTACACCGCATTGGCACCCCAGCCCGTGCCGGCGCCCTACTGGGTTGGGCGCTCGCTGGCGGTGGCTGATTTGCTTGGACTGCCGCGCGAAGAACTGCAGTCTGATGCGCTGTTGCAGGCCTTGGCCGGCAACCAGCCGATCAGCGGAACCAAGCCGCTTGCCAGCGTGTACAGCGGGCACCAGTTCGGCCAATGGGCCGGGCAACTCGGCGACGGCCGGGCCTGCCTGCTGGGCGAAACCAACGGGCTCGAAGTGCAACTCAAGGGCTCCGGCCTGACGCCTTACTCACGCATGGGCGACGGCCGCGCCGTGTTGCGCAGCAGCATTCGCGAGTTTTTGTGTTCCGAGGCCATGCACGGCCTGGGCATCCCGACCACGCGCGCCCTGTGCGTGGTGGGTTCTGATGAAGAAGTGGCGCGCGAGTCTCTGGAAACCGCCGCGGTCGTCACACGCGTGGCCCCCAGCTTTGTCCGCTTCGGTCATTTTGAACACTTTGCGTCGCGCAACCAGTTGCCGCAGCTCAAAACGCTGGCCGACTATGTGATCGAGCGCTATTACCCGGATTGTCAACATGCCGGCACACTCAACGCCAGCCCCTACGCCAATTTGCTGATGCAGGTGACCGAGCGCACCGCCGTCATGGTGGCGCACTGGCAGGCGGTGGGCTTTTGCCACGGTGTCATGAACACCGACAACATGAGCATTCTGGGTCTGACCATCGACTACGGGCCGTTTCAGTTCCTCGATGCCTATGACCCGGCGCACATCTGCAACCACACCGATCGCGGTGGCCGCTACGCCTTTGGCCGGCAACCTGAAATTGCACACTGGAACCTTTACGCCCTGGCGCAGGCGCTGATGCCGCTGATCGAAGTCCAGGCTTTGGCTGTGCAGGCTTTGGACACGTTCAAGCCGGTGTTCGAGCGCATCTGGCTGCAATTGATGAGGGCCAAATTGGGCCTCGCCGATGGCACCGGCGAGCAGGCGGACCAGACCCTTGTGGCGGACATCCTTTTGCTGCTGGCACAGGACCGGGTCGACTACCCCATTTTCTGGCGGCGCTTGAGCCAGGCCGTCGCCACCGGCCACTTCGAGCCCGTGCGCGACCTGTTTCTGGATCGCGCGGCCGTTGATGCCTGGTTGCTGCGTTATTCAGAACGCCGGCTGACGCTGGATCAGTCGCAATCAGCGGCCTTGATGCTGAAAACCAATCCCAAATACGTGCTGCGCAACTACCTTGGTGCGCTGGCCATCGAAGCCGCCGCAGCCAAGGACTTCTCGGGGGTCGAGCAGTTGCTGATGCTGGTGACCCGGCCGTTCGAGGAACACCCCGACTTTGAAGCCAAGGCCGGTTTTCCACCAGAGTGGGCCAGCAGCATTGAAATCAGCTGCAGTTCCTGAGCTTTCCCCCCTTATTTTTCAAGCGAGATCGCCATGCCTTTCAAAATTCAGAGGTCGGATGCCGAATGGCAAGCCATTTTGCAGGCCAAAGGTGCTGAACCCGTTGCCTTCCAGGTCACGCGCCATGCCGCCACCGAGCGTCCGTTCAGCGGCAAGTACGAGGCTCACCAGGCCGACGGCAGCTACCACTGCATCTGTTGTGACGCCAAGCTGTTCGACGCCAGCACCAAGTTCAACGCGCACTGCGGCTGGCCGAGTTTTTCCCTGGCCATTCCGGGTGCCATCACCGAGATCACCGACCGCAGCCTGGGCATGGCCCGCGTGGAAACGGTGTGTGCCCAGTGCGGTGCCCATCTGGGCCACGTGTTTGACGACGGCCCGGCCCCCACCGGCCTGCGCTACTGCATGAACTCGGCCTCGTTAAACTTCACCCCTACATGAAAATACTGATCGACTTTTTTCCCATCCTGCTTTTTTTTGGTGCGTACAAGATGTACGACATCTACATCGGCACCGGCGTGCTGATGGCTGCCACCGTGCTGCAGATGGCGCTGATTTACGGCATTGACCGCAAATTGCAGGCCATTCACAAGATCACACTGGCGCTGATCCTGGTTTTTGGCACGCTCACGCTGGTGCTGCACGACGACCGCTTCATCAAATGGAAACCCACCGTGCTCTATGCCGCCATGGCAATTGCGCTGGCGGTGGCGGTCTGGATTTACAAGAAGAATTTTTTGAAGATGCTGCTGGGCAGCCAATTGACCCTGCCCGAGCCGGTCTGGATGCGCCTGAACATCATGTGGATCGTCTACAGCGCCTTCATGGCACTCATCAACGCCTATGTGGCGGCCTACTACAGCACCGAAGCCTGGGTCAATTTCAAGCTCTGGGGCTACGCTTTCCCCCTGGTCTTCATTGTCGGCCAGGGCTTTTACATTTCACGCTACCTGGCGGATGACGACACCAAGGCCCCCACACCATGAACCCAAGCCCCACCGCCGAGCAACTGCAACAACGCCTGCAGGAAATACTGAACCCCGTGGCGCTGGAGGTGCTCGACGAGAGCCACCAGCACCACGGCCATGCGGGCGCCAACGGCACCGGATTTGGCACCCACTTCAGGGTGCGCATCACGGCGCAGGCATTTGCCGGCAAGTCCCCCGTGGCAAGGCACCGACTTGTGTATGATGCGCTCCAAGATTTCATGGAGCAAGGCTTGCACGCGCTCGCCATTGAAGCCAAAACACCCCAAGCCTGACGGCCCGGATCGAAAATCTCGCTTTTCTAATTCAATCATTTGCAGGAAATTTGCATGAAAAACAAACTGGTATCAGGCCTTGCGTTGGCCGCGTTTCTGGGTGGCATGTCCACCGCGGCCGTGGCACAAAATGTGGCCATCGTCAATGGCAAAGCCGTTCCCCTGACCCGTGTCGAGGCCTTGAGCCAGCAGGTGGCCCGTTCTGGCCGACCGGTCACGCCCGAGATGCAGCAGCAGATCAAGGACGAAGTGATCGCCCGTGAAGTCTTCATGCAGGAAGCTCAAAAACAAAGTCTTGACAAGACGGCCGACTTCAAAAATCAGATGGAACTGGCGCGCCAGGCCATCCTGATCCGTGAACTTTTCGCCAACTACGAGAAAGTCAATCCGGTCACCGATGCCGAAATCCAGGCCGAATACGACAAGTTTGCCGCCGCCAACGGTGGCAAAGAATACCGCGCCAGCCACATCCTGGTTGAAAAGGAAGCGGAGGCCCAGGCCATCATCGCCCAGCTCAAAAAAGGGGGCAAGTTTGAAGAAATTGCCAAGAAATCAAGCAAGGACCCAGGCTCCGGCGCCAAGGGCGGCGATCTTGATTGGGCGCCCGCCGACAACTATGTGGCCGAATTCGCCACTGCGCTGACCGGCCTGAGCAAAGGCCAGTTGACCGAAACCCCGGTCAAGTCCCAGTTCGGCTACCACGTCATCCGCCTTGATGATGTGCGCGCCACCGAGCTACCCAAGCTCGAAGACGTCAAGCCGCAAGTGGCCCAGCAACTCAAGCAGCAAAAACTCGTCAAATACCAGGAAGCGCTGCGCGCCAAAGCCAAGATTGAATAAACCCGGGATCTGATCCCGAAGCCTGAAAGCCG
>JAABQI010000271.1 GCA_011391545.1 Rhodoferax sp. | reverse complement strand
GACGGCATGACGGCGCGCGGCTACCAAAAGGAATTTGCCGTGCAGATTTTTGAGCAAATCAAGGGCTTCAGCGAATACGGCTTTCCGGAGTCCCACGCGGCCTCGTTCGCCTTGCTGGTGTACGCCAGTTGCTGGCTCAAACAGACCGAGCCCGCCGCCTTTCTGGCCGCCATGCTCAATTCACAACCGCTGGGCTTTTACTCTCCCAGTCAGTTGGTGCAGGACGCAAAACGCCATGCTGTTGACGTGCGGGCGGTGGATGTGATGTTCAGTGCTTGGGACGCCACGCTGGAGGACTTGCCCCACACGCCCGCCGTGCGCCTGGGCCTGGGCCTGATTTCCGGGCTCAAGCGCGCATCGGCCGAGCGCATTGTTGCCGCGCGGGCACAAGCGCCCTTTGACAGCGCCGAAGACCTGTCCCGCCGTGCCAGGCTGGAGCAGTTTGAAATGAAACTGCTGGCCGCAGCCGATGCCCTGAGCAGCTTGTCAGGCCACCGCCGGCAACAGGTCTGGGATGCTGCTGCCTTGCACGCGCCGCCTCTGCTGCTGCGCGACGCACCGGTGGAAGAAGACCTGCTTGAGTTGCCCGAGGCGCCCGAGGGCGAAGAAATTGTTTTCGACTATGCCGCCCTTGGGCTCACGCTGCGCAGGCATCCCATGGCACTGCTGCGCCAGCAGCTGAACGCCATGCGCTTCAGGTCATCGCAAGCCTTGCGTAACCTGCCCAATGGCCGGTTGGTGCGAGCCTGCGGTATCGTGACGCTGCGGCAGCAACCAGGCACCGCCAAGGGCGTGGTTTTTGTGTCGCTGGAGGACGAGCACGGCAGCGTGCAGGTGATCGTCTGGAAAAGTGTGCGCGAGCAGCAGCGCACGGCGCTGATGAACGCCAAACTGCTCGGCGTTTACGGCACCTGGCAGCGCGAAGGAGAGGTGCGCAACTTGATCGCACAGCGCCTGGTGGATCTGACGCATTTGTTGGGGCGGCTCAGCGCGCCCAGCCGGGATTTTCATTGAAGCCCCTGACGCGACCCAGGGTCAAAACAAAAAACCCCACTACCAATTAGATAGCGGGGTTTGTTTGAAATACTTGGGGTGGCTGATGGGGCTCGAACCCACGACAACAGGAATCACAATCCTGGACTCTACCAACTGAGCTACAGCCACCGTAGCGAAAATTATAACTGATGAAAAATCAAATCGGCTTCAAAAACCACCCGGGTTTGCGCCCAAGTCTGGCTTGGTCCGTTACCTGTTGATCTCCGGACTGGGCACCAGAATTTCGACTTTCAACTTTTCTTTCAACAGCGCGTAATAGGCTTGCGACTCAGCGCCCGTCCACCATTGTGCATATTGATCCCGGCTCTGGCGCAGCGCTGCCTGCGCCGCTTCATCACGCGCAACCACACGATTGACGCGAACCACGGCATAGCCCTGGGCGCCCAGATCGACGCCCTCCCAGGCAGGCAACTTGGCAGAATCGGCGCGCAACGCGGCGGTCAGGACCGGTGCCGGCAGATTGAGCGGCTGGTCACGCGACACGACCTGGGCGGCAGGGAGGCTGGCGGGCGCACTGCCAGCTTTCCAGAGCGCCAGTTTTTCCGCACCTTCTTTTTGCGCCAGTTCGGAAGCACGCGCTGCGACCACTTGCGCGCGAACCTGTGTCTGGACTTCGGCCAGCGCCAGGGTTCGTGCCGGTTGATGCGTCACCACGCGACCCGCCACCAACTGATTGGCTGCCGTCTCGATCGCCTCGGTATTGCGCTTGTTGGCAATCGTATCGGACGAGAACAGCCTATCCAGGAATTTTTCGTTGGCAAGGATGCCTGTGACACCCGCTTGGGGCTGACGCGCGAGCTTGTCGGCTGTTTTGATCTCAAGTTTGAGCTTGTCGGCAACAGGTTGGAGGCTGTCTGACTGTTCGTAAACCGTGTTCGTGAAGATTTCTGCAAATTCTGCAAATTTACGTTGCGCCTGTTGATTGATCAAGTCAGCCTCAAGGCTGGCGCGCAGGTCGTCAAAAGAGCGCTGCTTGGGCAACTTGATGTCGGTGAGCTGGATGATGTGAAAACCGAAGTCAGACTCGACCAGGTCGCTGATCGCCCCTTTTTGCATGGCAAAAGCAGCGTCTTCAAACGGTTTGACCATAGTCCCCCGTGCAAAAAAATCAAGGTCGCCCCCCTTGGCGGCAGAGCCTTGGTCCTGCGAGTTTTTTCTGGCCAAATCGGCAAAGGCAGCGGGATTGGCGCGCGCCGCCTTCAGCAGCTCTTCGGCCTTCAGCCTGGCTATTTGGCGGTCGGCATCAGTTGCCTGCGTGGGCGCATTGATCAGAATATGGCTGGCGCGACGCTCTTCAACACCGCTCAGGCGTGTGGCATTTTGCTCGTAGTAAGCCTTCAGATCAGCCTCTGGTATCTGGATGCTTTTTCTGACAGCGTCCAGGTCAAGCACCACGTATTCAACCTGGGCCTGCTCTGGCGACTGGAATAGCGCCTGATTTTTTTGATAAAACGCTTCGAGTTCAGCATCGGTCGGGCTGACCTTGGTTGCATAGTCATTGGCCAAAAAATTGACGATCTGGACTTCTCGCTTTTCAAAAAAAGCATTCAAGGCCACATCGGCAACCGCGGGCAAGGCAAAGCTGGACGCTCTAACCGCCGTTTCGACCTGCTGCCGGGCCAGATCAAAGCGCACATTGTTCTCGAACCCCTCGGGTGTGAAGCCCTGATTGGCTGCCAGTTGGCGATAGCGGTCCATGTCGATCGTGCCGTCTGCCTTGCGCAGCGAGGCAATGGTCGGATCTTCCTGCAAAAACCGGGCTAATCTCGCATCACTGGTCGAGAGCTTGGCCTGCTCTGCTGCCAGCGCCACCACTCGGTCGCGCACCAGACGTTCCAGCGTTGCATAACGAGCCTCCGGGGAGTCAAGCAATTTGGCATCAATCGTGGGCATGGATGCGCGAATGCGGTCGGCTTCCACACGGTGGGCTGCATCCCACTGGGTTTTGGTGATGTCGTTGCCGCCAACGCGCGCCACAGCCTCGTCAGGCTCGCTCATGCGGTTGTAGCCATCAATCCCGAACAGCACAAAAGACGGGATGATCAGCAGGAACAACACCATCATCATGACTTTGGTGTGCTTTCGGAAAATATCGAACATGCGCTAACTCTCCTGTGTGGCAACAAAAAAGGCGAACACGGTGTTCGCCTTGATAGGGTTGGTGGGTGATGACGGGCTCGAACCGCCGACCTACGCCGTGTAAAGGCGCCGCTCTACCAACTGAGCTAATCACCCCACCGATAAGCGTTTCAGTTCAAGGCGTCTTTCAATGCCTTGCCCGGACGGAACTTGGGAACCTTGGCTGCATTGATTTTAATCGACGCGCCAGTGCGCGGATTGCGGCCGGTGCGCGCAGCGCGCTTGCCCACGGCAAAAGTGCCAAAACCCACCAGGGAAACCGAGTCTCCCCTGCCCAGGGTGATTTTGACGGCTTCGATGGTGGACTCCAGGGCGCGTGCGGCAACCGCTTTGGGAATGTCTGCATCCTGGGAAATGAAATCAACCAATTCAGTCTTGTTCACAATTTACCTCTCACGGGAGTTGTATTTAAATCAAATGTCTCGTTAGTCGTTTTGGAAAGCGAAATGCCCGATGCCCAGGCAGTTTTCACCCGACAGAAAAGTGATTCTAGACGGGATTTCCCAACAAGCCGGATCACGCCGGGCAAATTTTTCAAAGCCCAATTTGGCGCGCAATCGCTCTGCCCAAATCGGTCGTGCTGGCGCTGCCGCCCAAATCTGGCGTCAGCGGTGCATCGCTGCCAGTCGCCAAAACGAGCTCGATGGCGTTGATCAACGCGTCATGCGCCGCCTTGAATCCCAAAAAGTCGAGCATCATGGCGCCGCTCCAGATTGGCCCTATCGGGTTGGCTATTGCCTTGCCGGCAATGTCGGGCGCCGAGCCATGCACCGGCTCGAACAGCGACGGGAACTTGCGCTCGGGGTTAAGGTTGGCGCTGGGCGCGATGGCGATGGTGCCGGTGCAGGCCGGGCCCAGGTCGCTCAGGATGTCGCCAATCACGGTTTCCTGCATCTCGATCTCGCGCTCGGTGCCGGCATACATGCGCCCGCCGATGCCGGAATATTCTCCCTCGGTGTTTTCACGCACGATCACCATGTCGATTTCGCCGGGCTGGCGCGCGCTGCCAAGTAGATGGCGTCAACGCCACCGATCTGCTCTTTCCAGTTGTCGGGCAGCATCTGGCCATGCGCCTCGAAATAGTCCCAGCTGGAAAAATCGAAGTGGTCAAACTGCAAGGGAATGTTGAACTTGTCGGCCACGGCTTCGAGCACGCGGATGCCCTCGGGCATCACTTCCTTGCCAATGCCGTCCCCGGCGATCACGGCAATTCTTTTCATTTGTCCGCAGCAGACTCCTCTCCAGGTGTGAAAAATCAGGCAAGTTTGGGCTGACGCACCACCAGCGCAACCCCCAGGGCTGTCAATAGCGTGCCCAACACCGTTGTCAGGGTAATCGGTTCGGCAAACAGGATCCAGGCGATGAAAGCCGTGACTGGCGGCACCAGGTACATCAGGCTGGTCACGGACGCCGCGGCGCCTTTCTGGATCAGCAGGTAAAGCAATGAACTGCCGCCCAGCGTCAGGGCCAGCACCGACCAGGCGATGGCGCCCACCAGTTCGGCGTTCCACCTGATGGCTTCCAGCTCCAGCGCGGCCAGTGGCAAGGTGACCAACAAGGCGGCACCCAGCTGGACCGTGTTGGCGCTGCGCACATCACAGGATGTGACAAAGCGCTTCTGGTACAGAGTGCCGATCGTGATGCTGAACAAGGCGCCCACGATCAGCGACATATTGAGCCAATTGGCCTCGCCACCGCTGCCAAACTTGCGCGACACCACCATGACCAGACCGATGAAACCCAGCACCAGGCCCAGCCATTGACGCGGCACAATCCGGTAGCCGGTGGCTGCCAGCCAGAGCGCCGTGAGCACGGGTTGCAGGCCCACAATCAAGGATGACAAGCCCGAACCCATACCGAGCTTGACCGCCGCCCACACGCCCCCCAGGTAACCGGCATGCATGAAGACGCCCGTGACGGCCAGGTGCAGCCACTGCGCGCGATGGCTTGGCCACTTGACTTGCGCCAGCACAATCCAGAGCATGAAACAGGCGATGGACAGGGCGTAGCGAATCACCAGGAATTTGAATGGCGGTGCGTGGGGCATGCCATATCGTGCGACGATGAAACCAGTGCTCCAGATCAGCACAAACACCGCCGGCATGGCCCGTATCAGGGGCCGCTCGATGGGCACCGTCACTTCACACGCGACCTGATCTCAGGCAGTGCCTTTTGCAGGTAATAGACCATCGACCAGACCGTCATGACGGCGGCGATCCAGATCAGCCAGACGCCCCAGACATGGGTGTCGATGACACCAAACAACATGCCGTCGAACAGCAGGAATGGAATGGCCACCATTTGCGCCGTGGTCTTGAGCTTGCCGATCATGTGCACCGCCACGCTCCTGGAAGCGCCAATTTGCGCCATCCATTCGCGCAGCGCAGAAATGGCGATTTCACGCCCGATGATGATCAGCGCCACAAAGACATCGGCGCGGCCCAGATGAACCAGCACCAAGACACAGGCACAGACCAGAAACTTGTCGGCCACCGGGTCCAGAAAGGCGCCAAAGGCAGACACCTGGTTAAGCTTGCGCGCCAGATAGCCGTCGAGCCAGTCGGTGGCGGCGAACACCACGAACATCACAGTGGCGACCAGATTTTTAGTGGCCGGCTCGATCGGCAAGTAAAAAACGCCCACGATCAGCGGGATCGCCACAATGCGCGCCCAGGTCATGAGGGTGGGGATGGTCCAGAACATGCCTCAATTGTGGCATGCGTTACTTCACAAAAAACTGACGTGTCAATGCAGGGCGCGGTAAATTTCTGCCGCCAAATCGGTGGAAATGCCTTCGACCTGGGCAATGTCGGCCTCGGACGCCAGCGCCACACCGCGCACGCCACCAAAGCGTTGCAGCAGGCGCGCGCGCCGTTTCGGGCCGATGCCGGGGATTTCTTCGAGCTTGCCGCCGTCCATGCGCACCTTGGCCCGCGCCGCGCGCATGCCGGTGATGGCAAAGCGGTGCGCCTCGTCACGGATCTGCGCCACCAGCATCAGCGCGGCGGAGTCCTTGCCCAAATAGACTTTTTCGCGGCCATCGGCAAATACCAGTTCTTCAAGGCCGATGCGCCGGCCCTCGCCCTTTTCCACGCCCACAATCAGCGACAGATCCAGACCCAATTGCACGAACACCTCGCGCGCCATCGACACCTGGCCCTTGCCACCATCAACCAGCACCAGATCGGGCAGGCGCCCGGTTCCTGCGGGCATGGCACCGGAGCGCTTCGCCTCGGCCAGAGTTTCGGCCAGCTTGCCGTAGCGGCGCAGCAGCACCTGGCGCATGGCCGCGTAGTCATCGCCTGGCGTGATGTCGTTGATCTTGAACCGCCGGTACTCGGCGCTTTGCATCTTGTGGTGATGAAACACCACGCACGAGGCCTGGGTCGATTCGCCCGCCGTGTGGGAGATGTCAAAACATTCCACCCGCAACTCGTCAAGGTTGTCCAGCGGCAGATCCAGCGCCTCGACCAGCGCCCGGGTGCGGGCCTGCTGCGAGCCTTCCTCGGCCAGCAGCCGCGCGAGTTGCAGGCCCGCGTTGGTTTGCGCCATTTCCAGCCAGACCCGGCGTTGTTCGCGCGGGTTGTGCACCGCGCTGACCTTGACCCCGGTTTGCTCGGACAGGGCCAGCAGCAGGCCCTTGTCCACCGGCACACTCACCACCAGCGACGGCGGGGCTGGCACGTTCAGGTAATGCTGGGCGATGAAGGCGTCGAGCACCTGCATTTCAAGCGAACGTTTTGGCGATATTTTCGTCATCGCGAGCGAAGCGTGGCGATCCATTTCTTGATCTTCATCGAAGTCCAGTTCAGCCGCGTCCTCGACATGCACCGGGAAATAGGGCCGGTCGCCCAGATGCCGTCCACCGCGCACCATCGCCAGGTTGACGCAGGCGCGGCCGCCTGAGACCTTGACCGCCAGAATGTCCACGTCACGGTCGGCCACGTTGTCAACCGACTGCTGGTGCAGCACGTTGGAGAGCGCCGCCACCTGGTTGCGCAGCTCGGCGGCCTGCTCAAATTCGAGCTTGTCAGCATGGGCCATCATGCGGGCCTCAAGCTCACGCATCACCTCGCGCGCATCGCCGTTCAAAAAACGCTCTGCATCGGCCAGGTCCTGCGCGTAAGCCTCGGGCGAGATATGCCCAACGCACGGCCCCGAGCAACGCTTGATCTGGTACAGCAGGCAGGGCCGGGTGCGGTTGTTGAACACCGGGTCTTCGCAGGTGCGCAGCCGGAACACTTTTTGCATCAGCAGGATGGCTTCCTTGACCGCCCAGGCGCTCGGGTAGGGGCCGAAATAATGGTGCCTCTTTTCCACCGCCCCTCGGTAATACGCCACCCGCGGGAACTGCTCGCTGCCGCTCTTGCCCAATGCCGTGATCTTGAGGTAGGGGTAACTTTTGTCGTCCCGAAACAGGATGTTGTACCTGGGGTTGAGCGTCTTGATCAGGTTGTTTTCCAGCAGCAGCGCCTCGGCCTCGGAGCGCACCACGGTGGTTTCCAGCCGGGCAATCTTGCTGATCATGTGGCCAATGCGGGTGCCGCCATGGTTCTTCTGGAAATAGCTCGACACCCGTTTTTTCAGGTTGATGGCCTTGCCCACGTACAACACGTTGCCTTGCGCGTCGAAATAGCGATAAACCCCCGGCAAGGCCGGCAGGCTGGCCACATCGCTGAGCAGTTGCTCGGGGTGGACCAGAACATAGCCTGCATCCGTGGCATCGGTTGGTGGGGTCTTCGGGACGTTTTCAGACATAGGGTCGTATTGTGGACAATCTGGCCATGAACCCAGATTGCCCCGCCCCCAAACTGCGCTGGGATATTTTTTGCCGGGTCATCGACAACTTTGGCGACCTCGGCGTGGCCTGGCGTCTTGCCTGCAATCTGGCCGGGCGTGGCCAGGTGGTGCGGCTGTGGGCAGACGACACCTCGCCGCTCGCCTGGATGGCGCCGCAAGGTGCGCCGGGAGTCGAGGTCCGCGCCTGGACGGCGCCCATCGACATGACCGGCATCACCCCGGGCGACGTGCTGATCGAAACCTTTGGCTGCGACATCGATGCCGAATTCATCGCGGCCTATGCAAATCAAATCAGCCATAGCGGCCAGCCATGCGTCTGGATCAATCTGGAATACCTGAGCGCCGAAGCCTATGCGGCGCGTTGCCACGGCCTGCCCTCGCCGGTCATGAGCGGTCCCGGTCGCGGCTTGACCAAGCATTTTTACTACCCCGGTTTTACGGCTGACACCGGGGGCCTGTTGCGCGAGCCTGAGCTGATGGCGCGACAAGCCGAATTTGACCGTGATGCCTGGCTGGCCCGGCAAGGCGTGCCCTGGAAGGGCGAGCGCCTGGTGTCGCTGTTTTGTTATGAGCCTGACGGTCTGGGCGACCTGCTCGATACCCTGGCAAATGACGCCCAGCCGACACGGATTCTGGTCACCCATGGCCGCGCCAGCGTGGCAGTTCGCGCCGAGGTTTTGAAGAAAGACAGACGTCAACCCAGGTGGAACGGGCTGAATTCGCTGTCATTTTTCTACTTGCCCCAACTCAGCCAGATGGACTTTGACCATCTGCTGTGGGCCAGCGATGTGAATTTTGTCCGCGGCGAGGACTCTCTGGCGCGCGCCCTGTGGGCCGGAAGACCCTTTGTCTGGCAGATCTACCCGCAACACGACGCCGCCCATGCGCACAAGCTGGCGGCCTTTCTGGACTGGCTGCGGGCGCCCGACTCACTGCGCGCGTTTCACCAGCAGTGGAACGGCTTGAGCCTGTCCGCAGCCACGCCAGGTGACGCGCCATTTGCACCGGCCGACTGGCAGGTTTGCGCCACCCGGGCCAAGGCACGCCTGCTGCAGCAAGGGGATTTGACCAGCCAGCTGCTCAGCTTTAGTGCAAAAATCCACTAAAATAGCGGACTTTGCGGCGTCGACTTGAGTTCTTATCAGTCCTGGCCGCCCTCGCCGCCTGATGCGCGGCCTACTTTCACTCTTTCCTTACGCTTTTATGAAAATCGCTCAAGAAATACGCGCCGGCAATGTCATCATGCACGGCAAAGACCCGATGGTCGTCCTGAAAACCGAATACAGCCGCGGCGGCCGCAACTCGGCCACCGTGCGCATGAAGCTCAAAAGCCTGATTGCCAACTTCAACACCGAAGTCGTGTTCAAGGCCGACGACAAGCTCGACCAGGTCATCCTCGACAAGAAAGACTGCACCTACTCCTACTTTGCCGACCCCATGTACATCTGCATGGACGAGGAATTCAACCAGTACGAAGTCGAAGCCGAAAACATGGGCGACTCGCTCAACTACCTTGATGACGGCATGCCGCTCGAAGTGGTGTTTTACGACGGCAAGGCGATTTCGGTCGAACTGCCCACCAGCGTGGTGCGTGAAATCACCTGGACCGAGCCCGCCGTTAAGGGCGACACTTCGGGCAAGGTACTCAAGCCCGCCAAGCTGGCGACCGGCTTCGAGATCGGTGTGCCAATTTTTGTGGCGCAAGGCGACAAGGTCGAAATCGACACCCGCACCGGCGAATACCGCAAGCGAGTCTAAAAACTCGTTAAACGCTGGCCCCTGCCGGGGCTTGGCACCAACGAAAGGCTTCCGCGGAAGCCTTTTTTTGTTGGGTTTAGACAGCGGACATCACGTTTTTACAGAGGCACGCAAGGCCAAAATCGGTGTAGGCTTCGGCCATGAACCCAGCCCCTGACGAACAACGCATTGTTGATGCCCAGCCGCCCCAGGATTTGGCGGCCTCCAAACTCGCGCTGCGCCGGGTCGCCATCGACACCTACCGTGAAAATGTGGCCTACCTGCACCGCGACTGCGCGGTTTACCGTGCCGAAGGATTTCAGGCCCTGTCAAAGGTGGAAGTTCGCGCCAATGGACAGCACATTCTGGCAACCCTGAACGTGGTCGACGACGCGGCCATCGTGGGTTGCAACGAGCTGGGCTTGTCCGAAGACGCCTTTTTGCAGCTTGCGGTCGCGGAAGGCCACGTGGGTTCGGTGTCACAGGCTGAACCTCCTGCGTCAGTGGGCGCGCTGTTTCGCAAGCTCGCGGGCGAGCGCCTGGGCCGTGAAGATTTCCGCAGCATCGTGTCCGACATTGCCAACCTTCATTACTCCAAGATCGAGCTGACCGCCTTTGTGGTCGCCACCAACCGCGACGAACTGGACCGCGAAGAGGTGTATTTTTTGACCGAGGCGATGGTCGCCAGCGGCCGAAAGCTCGACTGGCATGAACCGCTGGTGGTTGACAAGCACTGCATTGGCGGCATCCCGGGCAACCGCACCTCGATGCTGGTGGTGCCGATCGTTGCCGCCCACGGCCTGCTCTGCCCCAAGACATCGTCGCACGCGATCACCTCGCCGGCCGGCACCGCCGACACCATGGAAGTGCTGGCCAATGTGGCCCTGCCGTTCGAGCAGTTGGCTGACATCGTGCGCGAGCACCGCGCCTGCCTGGCCTGGGGCGGCACGGCCAACCTGTCGCCTGCTGACGATGTGCTGATTTCCGTGGAGCGGCCGCTGGCCATCGACTCACCGGGGCAAATGGTGGCCTCGATCCTGTCCAAGAAAATCGCCGCCGGATCGACCCATCTGGTGCTTGACATCCCGATCGGTCCGACCGCCAAGGTGCGCTCCATGCCCGACGCGCAACGCCTGCGCAGGCTGTTCGAATATGTCGCCAGCCGGATGCACCTGTCGCTCGACGTGGTCATCACCGACGGACGCCAGCCCATCGGCCGCGGCATTGGCCCCGTGCTGGAAGCCCGCGACGTGATGCAAGTGCTGGAGAACGACCCGCAAGCGCCCAGCGATTTGCGCCAGAAAGCCTTGCGGCTGGCTGGCCGCCTGATTGAATGCCATCCGGACGTGCGCGGTGGCGACGGCTTTGCCATTGCCCGCGATATTCTGGACTCGGGCCGGGCGCTCGCCAAAATGAACGCCATCATTGCCGCCCAGGGCAGCAAGTCGTTTGACTACAACAACCCGTCGTTGGGTCTTTTGACGTTCGAGGTCCGCGCCGCCAGGGCGGGCGTGGTCACCGATATCGACAATTTGCAGGTGGCGCGGATTGCCCGCCTGGCCGGTGCGCCCAAGGCCAGCGGCGCGGGCATTGATCTGTTTCGCAAACTCGGGGAAGCAGTGGCTGAGGGAGACCTGCTGTACCGGGTACATGCCAGCTTTCAAAGCGACCTTGGCTTCGCGCGCCAGGCCTGCGCCAAATCAACCGGTTACACCCTGGGCGAAGCGAGCAACGTGCCGCATGTCTTTGTGGAATTTTGAAACCATGGGCGTGCTGTTGTGCTTTGAAGACGAGTTGCCCAGCGCCAGGCGCCTGGCGCAGGCGGCGGACATGACCGTTGTCCCGGTTGAGCGGCACCGTTTTCCCGACGGCGAAATCAAGCTGCGCCTGCCCGCCGCGCTGCCGGCGCAGGTGGTCGTGCTGCGCAGCCTGAACGATCCGAATGAAAAGCTGCTTGAGCTGCTGCTGGTGGCGCAGACCGCGCGCAGACTGGGAGCCAGCCACCTGACGCTGGTGGCGCCGTATCTGGCCTACATGCGCCAGGACATCGCCTTTATGCCCGGCGAGGCCATCAGCCAGCGCATCGTCGGAAGCTTTCTGGCGGGCCTGTTCGATGCGGTGATCACCGTCGATCCGCACCTGCACCGGGTGACCAGCCTGCAGCAAGCCGTGCCTGCCGCCCACGCCATCGCGCTGAGCGCAGCGCCATTGTTGTCGGACTGGATTGCCGCGCGCCGACCCCGGGCTTTGCTCATCGGTCCCGACGAGGAGTCGGCGCAGTGGATTGCCATCGCGGCGGCTCGTCATGGCTTCGACCACGCGGTATGCCGCAAGCTGCGCCACGGTGACCGCTCGGTGGCGGTGGAACTTCCCGCCATGGCCGTGGTGGGGCGCCAGGTGGTGGTGCTTGACGATGTGGCCAGCACCGGCCATACCGTCGCCCGCGCGGCGCAACAACTGCTGGCGGCTGGAGCCGCCTCGGTCGATGTGGCCGTCACCCATGCCCTGTTTTCCGGGGATGCGTTGCAGGTGATGCAGGACGCGGGCGTCAATGAGGTCTGGAGCACCGACTGCGTTGCCCACCCGAGCAATGTCGTCAGCATGGCCGGCACCCTCGCTGCGGCCTTGGCCGAACTCCAGAAAACGCTGACCCGGGCTTAGCGCGCCGTGGCAGCGCGGCACGCCACGATACGCTTCCCCTTGCCGCTGCGCCCTCTCGGCATCGCTTGTCCCAGTTCACTGAGCACCCTGATCGGCTGGAGCTCCTGGGTATCGGCAAACTTCTTCAGTGCAGCGCGACAGCGCGCCACTGCCGCCTTTCCCTCGGCTCCCTGCAAGGCAAGTCGCAGCACCAGCGTGCGGTCGTCACGCTGGCATAGATGGAAATCAAAAACACCGGCGTCATCTTCAAGCACCGTGGTCAGCGCCAGCGGCAGCAGCGTGACCGGCTGGCCGTGCCGCCCCGCCATCACCATCGCATCATCCCTGCGGCCCAGCACCTCGATGACAGGCAAGGCTGAACCACACTCACAGGGTTCGTGGCGCAGCTGCACCTGGTCACCCAGATCGTAGCGAATCAAGGGCTGCACGTGATTGGCCAGGTTGGTCAACAAGGTCGAGTAAGACCACTCGTCGGCGGCCATGGGCCGCCCATGCGCATCGACGGGCTCCAGGATCACCCAGTCCGCATTCACATGCAGGCGCTGCTGCTCGCATTCCCAGGCGATCGACATGAACTCCGAGGCGCCGTAGCTGTTGCGCACCGCGCAGCCAAAAGTCAATTCCAGGCGTCGGCGTACCGCCGGGCTCAGGGTTTCACCACCCGTCCAGACCTCGCTCGGCGCAAAGTGCAGCGCGCCACGAGCCGCCTCATCCGCCAGCACCGCAGCTACGGTGGGATAGGTGGCAATCACCGTTGGCGCAAACGCATTGAGCTCGTTCACCAGCAACCGGGTCGACTGGAGGATCGAAAAGCTCCGCATGGACGGTGCCAGCCAGGGGTGCAACTCGCGCAATCTTTGCATGCTCACGGCACTGGCGAAGTGGCCGCTGATGGCGCCGACATAGGCGATGCGCTCTGCCAGTGCCAGCGGGTCGAACCAGCGCTGCAAGGGTCGCGGTGCGTTGCGCCGCAGCGCCTCCAGCGCGTCATACACCGCCATCGTCTGCGCGTTCTGGACAAAAATGCCCGGCTGATGGCTGGTGCCGGAACTCTCCCACACCAGGTACTTGCCCAGATAAGCTTGCCCGATGCGCTGTGCATCTGCCGTAAAGGCGCGAAGCTCGCCCAGTTTGAGCCGCGGGTCGGTCACCCAGTCGTCAAAACGGTCCATTAATGCCTGCCGGGACACTGGCGGCAGGTCAGGCAGCGCGGCGCTGTCCGGTTTTGTGCCATGCAAGTGCTCGCGATAAAAGCGCGAGCCCCGCATCGCCGCGCCCAGCAAGCTGACCAGGCGCGATTGTTGCCGGGCGGCGATGGCCTGCGCTGTGCCCCGTGCGCAGGTCAGCACGTCCATCGACACGGCACTGAAATGCAATGGATCAAACATCGTCGTCATGCAATTTCCCTTCTGGCAGCCATCGTAGGTTGGCCCTGGCTCACCTCGTTGAGAAATATCATGTTTGCCCCGACCCTGACAGGCTCATTTTTCCCCCCACAATCGGCTTCATGAACAACACTGAAAAGATTCCCCAGCGCCTGACCGAGCGCCGCCTGGCAGACGCCTGGGCCGAACTGCAAAACCACGCCGAACAGGGCAACCCGCTGGAAGCCAATGCCTATCGCCTGGCTTTTGCCGACCCCGAGTTCCTGCTGCGGCGCGAAACCCGCGGCATCCGCTTTCAGCTGGAAATGCTCAAGCCTGATCTGGATCAGGCCGAACAGGGCATAGAGAGCACGGTGGTGGTGTTTGGCAGCGCCCGTTTCCCGGCGCCTGAAGACGCCAAAAACAGCCTCTACGAAGCACAGCTCAGCGGCGATGCCAATGCGCTGGCGCTGGCGCAGCGGCAGGTGCGCAACGCCCACTATTACGACCAGGCGCGCCTGTTTGCCCGGCTCGTGGCAAGCGACAGCATGCACCGCCGCCCCGAGGAGCGCCTGTTCATTGCCACCGGTGGCGGTCCCGGCATCATGGAGGCCGCCAACCGCGGTGCGCACGAAATCGGCGCCCCGAGTGTCGGCCTGAACATCGCCCTGCCCCATGAGCAAAGCGCCAACCCCTATGTCACGCCCACTTTGAGTTTCAAGTTCCA
>JAABQI010000270.1 GCA_011391545.1 Rhodoferax sp. | reverse complement strand
ATAGAAGAGAAATCTCATGTCAACTTTCAGCGCAAAACCCGCTGAGGTCGTGCACGAGTGGTTTGTGATTGACGCGACCGACAAGGTCCTCGGACGAGTAGCCAGCGAAGTTGCTCTCCGTTTACGCGGCAAACACAAGGCCATTTACACGCCTCACGTCGATACCGGCGACTTCATCATCGTGACCAACGCAGCCCAGTTGCGTGTGACCGGTGCCAAGTCTCTGGACAAAATTTACTACAGCCACTCGGGTTACCCGGGCGGCATCAGTTCCACCAACTTCCGTGACATGCAAGCCAAGTTCCCCGGCCGCGCTTTGGAAAAAGCCGTCAAGGGCATGCTGCCCAAGGGCCCGCTTGGCTACGCCATGATCAAGAAGCTCAAGGTGTACGGTGGTGCAGAGCACCCGCACACTGCCCAGCAACCCAAAGTGTTGGTACTTTAAGGAGCTTTCAATGATTGGTGAATGGAACAACGGTACCGGTCGTCGCAAATCCAGCGTCGCCCGTGTTTTCCTGAAAAAAGGCTCCGGCCAAATCGTCGTCAACGGCAAAGACATTCAAAACTTCTTTGGCCGCGAAACTTCGATCATGATCTGCAAGCAGCCCCTGATGCTGACCAACCACGCTGAAACCTTTGACATCATGGTCAACGTGGCAGGCGGCGGTGAGTCGGGTCAGGCTGGTGCAGTGCGCCACGGTATCACCCGTGCCCTGATCGACTATGACGCAACGCTCAAGCCCGAGTTGAGCAAAGCCGGTTTCGTGACCCGCGATGCCCGTGAAGTCGAGCGTAAGAAGGTCGGTTTGCACGGTGCCCGCCGACGCAAGCAGTTCTCCAAGCGTTAATTTTCGCTGTCTCTCAAAAAGCCGCCGAATGCAAGTTCTGGCGGCTTTTTGCATTTTGAGTTTGAGGTAATTCTGGCCCGACCGGATTTCTTGCGCGTGGGGCGCATCCAAGGGTGGCAGGTAAACCAAAGAAAAACCCACACTGAAACTAGCGGCTAATCACCGATGAGACAAAACTTGATCAAATTACTGTACCATTTCAACAGTTCCAATTAAAGGAGAAATTCATGAGCGCTGTTGCCGAAGACATCCAGACTGAAATGCCTGCCCCGATCCTGTTCACCGACAGTGCGGCCGCCAAAGTGGCTGACCTGATCGCCGAAGAAGGCAACCCTGACCTGAAATTGCGCGTGTTTGTGCAGGGTGGCGGTTGCTCTGGTTTTCAATATGGGTTCACGTTTGATGAAATCACCAATGACGACGACACCACCATGACCAAGAATGGCGTGTCATTGCTGATTGATGCCATGAGTTACCAGTACCTGGTGGGTGCAGAGATCGATTACAAGGAAGACCTGCAAGGCGCGCAGTTTGTGATTAAAAACCCCAATGCCACCACCACCTGTGGTTGCGGCTCAAGCTTCTCCTGATCACACGTCCGATGGCCCCTTAAGCAGGGTAAATCGCACCCAATACACGGGCACCTCGGGTGCCCGTGATGCTTTGCAGACTCAGCGCCTCGCGTCGGATTGTTTTGCGGGCCAGCCAGGCAAAGGCTGTGGCTTCGACTTGCTGTGCTGGCAAACCGTGTTGGTCTGATTGACTGACATTCAGGCCGGGTAGCAGGGCTTGCAGGCGTGCCATCAGGTGCGCATTGAAGGCTCCGCCACCACACACGATCAGTTGCTTGCTCTCAGCGCCGAAGTCCTTGACGCATGTGGCGCAGGTGTTCGCGGTCAATTCAGTCAAGGTGGCTTGCACATCTGCCGGCGTCATATCGACAAATCCATCAAGTTGCCGCTCAAGCCACTCCGGGTTGAATAAATCACGCCCGGTGCTTTTGGGTGGGAGCGTGGCAAAAAAAGGCTCTGCCAGCATGGCATGCAACAAGCCAGGCTGTATCTGGCCGGACGCTGCCCAGGCGCCATTGGCGTCAAAGGGCCGGCCCAGGTGACGCAGGCACCAGGCGTCCATCAAGGCGTTGCCGGGTCCGCAGTCAAATCCCAGCACATCGTCGGCCAGCTTGGGACCCAGTACGGTCAGATTCGCCATGCCGCCGATGTTGAGCACGGCGATTGTTTCGTCGGGCTTGCCAAAGAATGCCTGGTGAAAGACCGGCACCAGGGGCGCGCCCTGACCGCCGGCGGCAACATCACGGCTGCGGAAATCGGCCACCACCTCAATTTGTGTGAGTTCAGCCAGCAGTGCCGGGTTGGCCAACTGCAGCGTGTAGCCACTGCCATCGAACCGTTGCGGCTGGTGCCGCACGGTTTGTCCATGGGCACCGATGGCAGAGATGTGAAAGGGCGAAACCGAGGCTTTCGACAGCAGTTGCCCGACCACCTCGGCATAGATTCTCATCAAGGCATTGGCTGCCAGGGCAGCACGATGCAGTTCGTTGCTTCCTGGCAGGTTGAGGGCCAGCAGTTCCGCCTTCAGGTTTGGCGGGAGCGCTGCACTGGCGTGGCCGAAAACGGTGGGCGTAGACGTGCTGAAGTCTGCCAGGACCCCGTCCACCCCGTCCATCGAGGTGCCGGACATCAGGCCGATGAAGAGTTCAGCCACAGAGGGTCGGCAGCAAACTTATTGCGCGCTGGTGCTTTGCAGGCTGGCCGCTGCCGCCAAGGCGATTTTGGTTTGCTGGGCCACGCGTTCGAAGGCAGGCTTGGCGGAGGCAGTCACGGGGATGGTCTCGCTCTGCTGGGCAAATGTCATGGGGTCTTTCTGCACGCCATTGTCGCGCACCTCAAAGTGCAGATGCGGTCCGGTCGACCAGCCTGTGGATCCGACCAAACCAATGGTCTGACCCTGGCTCACGACATCTCCCTGGCGCACCAACAGCTTGCTCAAATGGGCATAGACCGTTTCGATGTTGCCGCGATGCTTGACAAAAACAACATTGCCGTAGCCGTTTTGAACGCCAGAAAAGGACACCACGCCGTCGCCAACAGTACGCGCGGGGGTGCCCGTGCTGGCGGCAAAGTCGGTGCCCAGGTGGGCGCGCATTTGTTTCAGCACAGGATGAAAGCGCATGGCAAATCCGCTGCTCACACGCGAAAACTCAACCGGCGAGCTCAGGAAGGCGCGGCGCAGGCTTTTGCCGTCGAGCGTGTAGTAGCCGCCTTTGCTGTTGGCCTGGCCCCCTTGCTGGCTGGCGGTGGGCTGCCCGACAGCAGGTTCCGCGAACCACATGGCCTGGAAAGCCTTGTCCGCGTTGACGAATTCGGCGCTGAGCACGCGCCCGGTGCGCAGCGGCTCGCCGTCGCCTTCCAGGGTTTCATAGACCACTGAAAAGCGGTCACCTTTGCGCAGCGAGCGGCGAAAATCGATATCGCCAGAGAAAATCTCGGCCAGTTGCACGGCAACGGCATCAGGGATTTTGGCTTCATCCGTGGCGGCGAACAGGGTGCTTTGAATGGTGCCGCTGGCCAACTGGCTACCGGCGCGCAATGCCGCAGTTTCTATCTGCGAGGCGAAATGATTGCCGTTGCGCTCAATGATCAGTCGCTGGAATTGGCCCTCCGTGTCAGTGCTCCAGCGGACAGTGAGCTTGCTCAGGCGCTGGTCAGCCGTGGCTTCTGCAGTGACCTGACGGCCACTGCGACCCAGCAAAATTTGCCGTGCATTGGCATCACTGCGCAGAAAGGCTGCGGCCTCGGTGTCATCCACGCCCAGGCGTTTGAGCAAAGTGTCGGCCGTGTCGTTGTTGCGGGTGGTCTCGGTGCGGTAGAGCACATACGACGGGGCAGCGATCTGGCTATAGTCGGGCAGCGACAGCGGTTGCACTGTTTCCAGGACTTCGCGCACAGTGATGTCGGCGGGGTCCGGCCCAAGCGACGCCACGGCAAAAGCGCCGCCGCCACCGCCCAGCAGCAAGGCGGCCACGACAGCGGTCACGCGTTTGTGATGTTGAGTCAGCCAATGAGCGGCAGCGTCTGAAAAAACCTGGCTGTTGGCTATAAATTGTTTGATCAAAAGTGAATCCCGGGATGAGGCTTGTCTGAAAGACACAACAGTCGCCAATAAATCGACGTGGTTGGCCACGTAAAATCATAAAAAGAAATAACGCGAGAGTATAAACCCTGCCCCTTTCGCCGCATCCAGAAAAACCCTTATGACCCACCCCAAAACGCCAGAAATTATTGTGACCGATCGTGTGCAAGAGGCGTTGGCAGTTACGCTGCGCGGTTGCGAGGAGTTGATTCCCCAGGACGACTGGCTGAAAAAACTGGCGCGCTCGGAGGCCACCGGCACGCCGCTGCGCATCAAGCTGGGCCTGGATCCCACGGCGCCCGACATCCACATCGGCCACACGGTGGTGCTCAACAAAATGCGCCAGTTGCAGGATTTGGGCCACACCGTCATTTTTTTGATTGGCGACTTCACCACCCTGATTGGCGATCCGTCCGGGCGCAACACCACGCGGCCACCGCTCACCCGCGAACAAATCGAGGTCAACGCCCAAACCTATTACCGCCAGGCTTCCATGGTGCTCGATCCGTCCAAAACCGAGATTCGCTACAACAGCGAGTGGGGCGACACACTTGGCTCGCGCGGCATGATCGAACTGGCAGCGCGCTACACCGTGGCGCGCATGATGGAGCGCAATGACTTTCACGACCGCTTCCATGCTGGCAACCCGATCAGCGTGCACGAGTTCCTGTACCCGCTGATGCAGGGCTACGACAGCGTTGTGCTCAAGAGCGACCTGGAACTTGGCGGCACCGACCAGAAATTCAACCTGCTGGTGGGCCGCCATTTGCAAGCCGAATATGGCCAGGAACCGCAGTGCATTCTGACCATGCCGCTGCTAGAAGGGCTCGACGGCGTTGAGAAAATGTCCAAGAGCAAAAACAACTACATCGGCATTTCTGAAGACGCCAACACCATGTTTGCCAAGGTGCTGAGCATCTCCGATGTGCTGATGTGGCGCTGGTACACGCTGCTGAGTTTCAAGTCAGAGGCCGACATCTCTGCGTTAAAAGCCGATGTGGCTGCCGGGCGCAACCCAAAAGACGCCAAGGTGGCGCTGGCCAAGGAAATCACCGCCCGCTTTCACTCGGTGGCGGCGGCCGAGGCGGCTGAGCAAGACTTCATCAATCGAAGCAAGGGCGGCATTCCGGATGAAATTACCGAACTGGCGCTGGCGCTGGGCGAGGGCGGTGGACCGGTTGGCATCGCCGCGCTGCTCAAAATGGCGGGGCTGGCGGCTTCCAGCGGCGAGGGCAATCGACTGATCGATGGCGGCGGCGTGCGGTTGGATTCGGGCGTGGTGAGCGACAAGGGCCTCAAGCTTGGCGCGGGAACTTACGTGCTGCAAGTGGGCAAGCGCAAGTTTGCCCGCGTCACGCTGGCTTGATCGTCGCGCGGCTGAAGGGTTTCAACATGCCAGTTTCTGTATTTGCTGCCCTGGCATGATGGCTTTGTTGCAGCGCGTGCGCCGGGCCCGTGTCGAAGTGTCGGGAAGGGCAGTCGGAGAAATCGGAGCCGGTTTGCTGGTGCTGCTGTGCGCCGAGCGCGGTGACACAGAGGTGCAAAGCGACAAGTTGCTGGCCAAAATCCTGAAATTGCGCATTTTCAGTGACACCGCAGGCAAGATGAACCACAGCGTTCAAAACCTGGACGGAGCGGGACAGATTGGCGGCCTGCTGGTGGTGAGCCAGTTCACGCTGACGGCCGATGTCTCGGGCGGCAACCGGCCCAGCTTCACCACTGCGGCTGCACCCGAGGAGGGCAGGCGGCTGTATGACTACTTTGTCGCGCAGGCGCGCTTGCTGCACCCGCTGGTGCAAACTGGCGAGTTTGCGGCGGACATGCAGGTGAGCCTGGTCAACGACGGGCCGGTCACGATCCCGTTGCGGGTGGCGCCGGCCGACGGTGCTCCGTCATAATCGCGCCCCATGTCGCTGGTTTTTGAACGTCCCTCGCTGTCGCGCCGCCTGTCGCCCTGGTTTTCCGGTTTTGACGGGCCGCTCGCCTTTGCCGTGTTCATGCTGGTGTGCGCGGGCTTGCTGACCATGTATTCCTCGGGCTACGACCATGGCACGCGCTTTGAAGACCATGCGCGCAACATGCTGATTGCCGGCTTCATCATGTTCGTGGTGGCGCAGGTGCCACCGCAGCGCCTGATGGCGCTGGCGGTGCCCCTCTATCTCTTGGGCGTCACCCTGCTGATCGCAGTGGCGGTTTTTGGCATTTCCAAAAAAGGCGCCAAACGCTGGCTCAACGTGGGCATAACGATTCAGCCCAGTGAAATCCTCAAAATCGCGATGCCGTTGATGCTGGCCTGGTGGTTTCAGAAGCGCGAAGGCCAGTTGCGGCCGCTGGACTTTCTTGTGGCAGGCCTGTTGCTGGCGCTGCCGGTGGGCCTGATCATGAAGCAGCCCGATTTGGGCACCTCCCTGCTGGTGCTGGCGGCGGGTCTGTCGGTGATCTTCTTTGCCGGGCTGAGCTGGAAACTAGTGGCGCCACCGCTGCTTCTTGTCTTGCTCGGCATGACCTTGCTGGTCGTTTTTGAGCCCGAGTTGTGCGCCGACGGCGTCAACTGGCCCCTGTTGCGCGAGTACCAGCAGCAGCGCGTGTGCACGCTGCTCGACCCCGGGCGCGACCCGCTGGGCAAGGGTTTTCACATCATCCAGGGCATGATTGCGATCGGCTCGGGCGGGGTATGGGGCAAGGGCTTCATGCAGGGCACGCAAACCCATCTGGAGTTCATCCCGGAACGCACCACTGACTTCATTTTTGCCGCATTTTCGGAAGAATTCGGCCTGATTGGCAATCTGCTGTTGATCGCTGCCTTTCTCTTTCTGGTCCTGCGTGCGCTGGTGATCGCGCTGGAGGCGCCCACCGTTTTCACGCGTTTGCTGGCCGGCGCCATGGCGATGATTTTCTTTTGCTACGCGTTCGTGAACATGGGCATGGTCAGCGGCATCTTGCCCGTGGTGGGCGTGCCGCTGCCATTCATCAGCTACGGCGGCACCGCCATGGTCACGCTGGGCCTGGGGCTGGGTATCTTGATGTCGATCGCCAAGTCCAAACGGCTGGTGCAATCGTGACATCGTGATACTTTGCGGGACAGACCAAGATTTGCACCGCAAATTTGCTCTGCCCTCAACTTGTTGTCGGCTGTTACCGCATGGTTAAAGTGGTTGAGTCCCGCACCCAAGGCGCATTTTTGACCCCAAGCCCTAGAATCGCGCGATGATTTCACGCGAACCCACCCTTGAACGCTTAAGCGTTGCCAAATCCCTGTTGCTCACGCCTTTTGGTCTTGACGAATCGCACCTGGCACGCGCGCTGGCCGAGATCAAGGCGCACAAGGTGGATGAGGCCGACCTGTACTTTCAGTACACCCGCTCGGAGGGCTGGAGCCTGGAAGAAGGCATCGTCAAAACCGGCTCGTTTTCCATTGACCAGGGCGTGGGCGTGCGCGCCGTCAGTGGTGAAAAAACCGCATTTGCTTATTCCGACGACATTTCTGAGGCGTCGTTGCTGGATGCTGCCCGGACGGTGCGTTCCATCTCGACGGTCGCCCAGACCGGGCGCCTGAAAGTGCCAAGCAAAAAAATAGCCTCTTCGCGATCCCTGTACAACGGCCTGGATCCGATTGCCAGTCTGGACAGCACGGCCAAGGTCAGGTTGCTGGAAAAAGTGGAGCAGTTGGCGCGCGCCAAAGATCCGCGCGTGGCGCAGGTCATGGCCGGTCTGGCAGCCGAATACGACGTGGTGCTGGTGGCGCGTGCCGACGGCACGCTGGCTGCCGACGTGCGGCCGCTGGTGCGTTTGAGCGTGACCGTGATCACCGAGCACAAAGGCCGCCGTGAAGTCGGCTCGGCCGGTGGTGGCGGCCGTTTTGGCTTTGCTTATTTTGATGATGCGCTGATCGGCCAGTACGTTGATGAAGCTGTTTCGGCAGCGCTCACCAATCTCGAGGCGCGCCCGGCCCCGGCCGGTGAAATGACGGTGGTGCTGGGTTCCGGCTGGCCCGGCATTTTGCTGCATGAAGCGATTGGCCATGGTTTGGAGGGCGACTTCAACCGCAAGGGCTCGAGCGCCTTCAGCGGCCGCATCGGCCAGCGTGTGGCGGCCAAGGGTGTCACGGTGCTCGACGACGGCACCCTCAGTGACCGCCGTGGCTCGCTCAATGTGGACGATGAGGGCAACGCCAGTGGCCGCAATGTGCTGATCGAAGACGGCATTCTCAAAGGCTATATCCAGGACGCCATGAACGCCCGCCTGATGGGCGTCAAGCCCACTGGCAACGGCCGCCGTGAGAGTTACGCCCATGTGCCGATTCCGCGCATGACCAACACCTACATGCTGGGCGGCGACAAATCCCCGGAAGAAATCGTCGCCAGCATCAAAAAAGGCCTGTACGCCACCAACTTTGGCGGCGGCCAGGTGGACATCACCTCGGGCAAATTCGTGTTCTCGGCCAGCCAGGCCTACTGGGTGGAAAACGGCAAGATTCAGTATCCTGTAAAAGGTGCCACGCTGGTGGGCAGCGGGCCGGAAGTGCTGAAGCGTGTCAGCATGATCGGCAATGACATGAAACTCGACAGCGGCGTCGGCACCTGCGGCAAGGAAGGCCAGAGCGTGCCGGTTGGCGTTGGTCAGCCCACGCTGCGGATCGACGGCCTGACCGTGGGCGGCACGGCTTAGGGGTCAAGTCAACTGTGCTACATTCCGTTCCCATGAAGTCAGTTACTTTTTTCTTTGGTTATTTTTGGTTCTCAAGCGCCGCCGGCGGTAGAGAGTTCTGAACGTAGCTGATCCAAACGTCCTGATTCCTCAAAAACCGCCGGCAACCCCGGCGGTTTTTTTATGTTTTTTTGTTTCCAACCCTGTGAGGATGCTTTTCATGACTGCCAAAGCCACTGTTGTCGCCGTTCAAGATGCCTGGGGTGCCAATGCGCTGAGTCCTGCCACTGACCGCACCGGTCAGACCGACAACCAACGCATCAAGGACATCACTGTGCTGCCCCCTCCTGAGCATTTGATCCGGTTCTTCCCGATTGCCAGCACGCCGGTGGAGAAGATGATCAGCGTCACCCGGCGCAACATCCACCAGATCATGGCGGGCAAGGACGACCGCTTGCTGGTGATCATCGGCCCGTGCTCGATCCACGACCCTGCTGCGGCCATCGAGTATGCCCGCCGCCTCAAGGAGCAGCGCGACAAATACGCCGGAACGCTGGAGATCGTGATGCGGGTCTATTTTGAGAAGCCGCGCACCACGGTGGGATGGAAAGGCCTGATCAACGATCCGTATCTGGACGAGTCGTTCCGCATTGACGAGGGCCTGCGCATTGCCCGCCAACTGCTGATCGAGATCAACCGGCTGGGACTGCCCGCTGGCAGCGAATTTCTGGATGTGATCTCGCCCCAGTATCTGGGCGATCTGATTTCCTGGGGTGCCATTGGCGCCCGCACCACCGAGAGCCAAGTGCACCGGGAACTCGCCTCCGGCCTGTCGGCACCGATTGGCTTCAAGAACGGCACCGATGGCAACATCAGGATCGCCACCGATGCGATTCAGGCCGCAGCCGGCGGCCACCACTTTTTGTCGGTGCACAAAAGTGGCCAGGTGGCGATTGTGCAAACCAAGGGCAACAAGGATTGCCACGTGATTTTGCGCGGTGGAAAAGTGCCCAACTATGACGCCGCCAGCGTAGCGGCGGCCTGCGCCGAGCTGGAAAAAGCCAGGCTGCCTGCGACCCTGATGGTGGACTGCAGCCACGCCAACAGCAGCAAGCAGCATGAAAAACAGCTCGATGTGGCGCGCGACATTGCCGCCCAGATTGCGGCGGGTTCGCATCAGGTGTTTGGCGTCATGGTCGAGAGCCATCTCACCGCGGGTGCGCAGAAATTCACGCCGGGCAAGGACAAAACCGACAAGCTCGAATACGGCAAGAGCATCACCGATGCCTGTCTTGGCTGGGACGATTCGATTGCATGCCTGGACGTGCTCTCACAGGCCGTGTTGGCACGACGCGGTCGGTAAATGACCAAGGGTCTTTGGACTCTGGATGTTGTCCGAGAAGCGCTTGCAGCTATTTGTTTTTCAGCGCCTGCAGCAGCTTGGCATGGATCCCGCCGAAGCCGCCATTGCTCATGCACAGGAGGTGGTCGCCGCCACGGGCAGCCCGGCTGACCTGCGCCACCAGCGCCTCGATGTTGTCAATCACCATCGCGCGCCCGGCCATGGGCGCCAGCGCGTCGGCGGCATCCCAGTCCAGACCGCCGCTGTGGCAGAAAGCCAGGTCGGCGTTTTCCAGGCTCCACGGCAGTTGCGCTTTCATGGTGCCGAGTTTCATGGTGTTGGAGCGCGGCTCGAACACGGCCAGGATGCGTTCGCCCGCCTTGAGCGTGCGGCGCAGACCATCGACCGTGGTGCGAATGGCGGTGGGGTGGTGGGCAAAGTCGTCATAAACCGTGATGTTGCCGCTGGCGCTTGCGACTGTGCCACGCAGTTCCATGCGCCGCTTCACGTTCTCGAAGCTGCCCAGTGCCTGTGCTGCCATCTTTGGCGCAACGCCGACATGTTCGGCGGCGGCAATGGCGGCTAGGCCGTTGAGCTGGTTGTGGATGCCGGTCAACGACCAGGTCACGCGGCCGACCACCTGGCCTTGCTGCAGCACGTCAAAATCGCTCGCCTCGCCCTGCGCGGTGAAGTCGCTGACCGCCGCGCCAAAGCTGCGCACCTCGCTCCAGCAGCCCATGTGCAGCACGCGCGCCAGGCTTTCCTCCAGCCCGTTGACCACAATTCGGCCGCTGCCGTGTGCGCCGGTGCCGGGCACGGTGCGAATCAGGTGATGAAACTGGCGCTCGATGGCCGCCAGATCGTCAAAAATGTCAGCGTGATCGAACTCCAGATTGTTCAGGACGGCTGTTCTCGGTCGGTAATGCACGAACTTGCTGCGCTTGTCAAAAAATGCGGTGTCGTATTCATCGGCCTCGATGACAAAGGTCTTGCCCTGGCCCAGCCGGGCTGAGACGCCAAAGTTAAGCGGCACGCCACCCACCAGAAAGCCGGGCTGCACACCTGCGGCCTCCAGTAGCCAGCTGGTCATGGCCGTGGTGGTGGTTTTGCCGTGCGTGCCAGCGATGGCAATCACATGCCGGCCCTGTAACACATGCTCAGCCAGCCACTGCGGGCCGCTGGTATAGGGCAGGCCGGCGTCGAGAATGGCTTCCATCAAGGGGAATTTTGGGGTGCCATCGCTCAAGTGCGCACGGCTGACCACGTTGCCGACGACAAACAGGTCGGGCTTGAATGCCAGTTGATCAGCGCCGAACCCCTCGATCAGTTCAATGCCGAGGGCGCGCAGCTGATCGCTCATGGGCGGGTAAACGCCGGCGTCGCAGCCGGTGACTTTGTGACCCGCCTCGCGCGCCAGGGCGGCAAGCCCTCCCATGAAGGTGCCGCAAATGCCAAGAATGTGAATATGCATGCTGTGATTTTAGGCGGGTCAACAGGAGGTTTCGGACGCATTCCCCTGGCGTTCCGGATGAGGGTGAATCAGGGCAAAATGCAGCCAAGATGATTGAAGACCAACATGAAATTGCAGCACAGGCTGCGCGCTGGGTGGTCGAGGACGGCCTGGAGTACGGGCCGGCCAAACGCCGCGCAGCCAAGCTGTTGGGTTTGAGCGGACGCGGCTCGCTGCCTTCCAATGAGGTGCTGGAGGAGGCGGTGAGGGAATACATCGCGGTATTTTGCGCGGATACCCAGCCGTTGGAACTGCTGGCGTTAAGGCGCCTGGCGCTGGTCTGGATGGAGCGCTTGAGCGAATTCCGGCCCCATCTTGGGGGCGCGGTCTGGCGCGGTACCGCGACAACAAACTCTGATATTTATTTGCAGTTGTTTTGTGACGATAGCAAGTCGGCAGAAATTGCGTTGATAGACCAAAATGTGCGCTATGTGCCGAGCACGGTCACGGGGTTTACCGGCGAGTCGGTGGAGGCCCTGAGCGTGCATGTTTTTTGTGCTGAGTTGAACCAGGATATCGGGGTGCATTTGATGATTTATGACTTTGATGATGTGCGCGGCGCGCTTAAAGTAGATGCCCAGGGACGCTCGCCGCGTGGCGATGCCCGGGCCTTGCGGCGTTTGTTGCCTCGGGAGTCCTCTTGAGCGCGCGCCGGCCGTCCCGGCGCGGCTGGTTGGCAGCGGCTGCAGGCCTGGGGCTGGCTGGTGTCGGCGCTGGCTTGGCCTGGCGCACCTCGAGGCGCCAGTCGCAATCGCTGTCAGAGGCGGAGAGCAGCTTTTGGCAGCAGCAATTTGCCCAGTTGGACGGTGTCATGCTGGCCGCGAGTGCATTCAAAGGCAAGCCCCTGTTGCTGAATTTTTGGGCCACTTGGTGCCCGCCTTGCGTCGAAGAGTTGCCATTAATTGATAACTTCTTTCTTCAAAACAAAGCCAAAGGCTGGCAAGTGCTGGCATTGGCGGTGGATCAGGCCGCGCCCGTGTCGCGTTTTCTGACGCAATCACCCCTGTCTTTTGCGGTGGCTCTGGCAGGCTTCCCAGGCATCGAGGTCAGCAAGTCGCTTGGAAATATTACTGGCGCCTTGCCCTTTACCGTGGTATTTGATTCCACCGGAAGCGTGTTGCACCGTAAAATGGGCAAGCTGACAGCCGATGACCTACGCGCCTGGGAGCGCTTGTCTGTTTGAATGACTTCAAAAAGAAAATGTAAAATAAAGTGCATTTAGCTTGTTTTAATGAAAATTATTGTGATTTCATTCAAATCCAAGTGAATTTCAGTTGGCTGTTACTTTCCTTTTCGTTGGAGACCCCATGGACCTCAGAAAACTCAAAACCTTGATCGATCTGGTATCGGAATCAAATGTCTCCGAACTTGAAATCACCGAAGCCGAAGGCAAGATCCGCATCGTCAAGGGCGGTGGTGCGATGGTTCAGCACTTCATGCCCGTGAGCCAGTCGGCGCCCCAGGCGCAACATATGGCGCAGGCCGCTGTTGCTTCGCCTGTTGTGGCAGTGGCACCGGTCGAGACCGGGCACACCGTCAAGTCGCCGATGGTGGGCACTTTTTATCGGTCCGCCTCTCCGGGCGCCAAGTCCTTTGTGGAGATTGGCGATGCCGTCAAAGAAGGCGACAACCTGTGCATCATCGAGGCCATGAAAATTCTGAATGAAATCGAGTCGGACAAGACCGGCACGGTGCGAAAGATCCTGGCCGACAACGGGCAGGCCGTGGAATACGGCCAGCCCTTGTTCATCATCGACTAAGCTCGGGCGCCCTCCATGTTTAAAAAAATTCTGGTTGCGAACCGCGGTGAAATTGCCTTGCGGATCCAGCGCGCCTGCCGTGAGCTGGGAGTCAAGGCCGTCATGGTGTACTCGGAGGCTGACCGGGATGCCAAGTACGTCAAGCTGGCGGAAGAGGCTGTGTGCATCGGGCCGGCGTCTTCGGCGCTAAGTTACCTCAACATGCCGGCCATTATTTCGGCTGCCGAGGTCACCGACGCCGAAGCCATTCACCCGGGTTACGGATTTTTGAGCGAAAACGCGGATTTTGCCGAACGTGTTGAGCGCAGCGGATTCCAGTTCATTGGCCCCACGCCGGAATCGATCCGCATCATGGGTGACAAGGTGTCGGCCAAGCAGGCCATGATCAAGGCGGGTGTGCCCTGTGTGCCTGGCTCTGAGGGCGAGCTGCCGGACGATCCAGTCCAGGTCAAGCGCATTGCCAAAATGGTCGGTTACCCGGTCATCATCAAGGCCGCTGGCGGTGGTGGTGGCCGCGGCATGCGCGTGGTGCACACCGAGGCGGCGCTGATCAACGCGGTGGCCATGACCAAAAACGAAGCGGGTGCCGCCTTTGGCAACCCGGCGGTGTACCTGGAAAAGTTTTTACAAAACCCGCGCCATGTCGAAATTCAGATCCTGGCGGACAAATACAAGAATGCGGTGTATCTGGGCGAACGCGATTGCTCCATGCAGCGCCGTCACCAGAAGGTCATCGAAGAGGCGCCCGCACCCGGCATCCCTCGCAAGTTGATCGAGCGCGTCGGTGAACGGTGTGTGGCGGCCTGCAAAAAGATCGGCTACCGGGGTGCCGGCACGTTTGAGTTTTTGTACGAAGACGGCGATTTTTATTTCATCGAAATGAACACCCGGGTGCAAGTGGAACATCCAGTGACCGAGATGACCACCGGCATTGACATTGTCAAGACCCAGATCATGGTGGCGGCCGGTGAAAAGCTGCCGTTCACGCAGCGCCAGATTCAGGTTCGCGGACATGCCATTGAGTGCCGCCTGAACGCTGAAGACGCTTACAAGTGCATTCCCTCGCCCGGGCGCATCACCATGTGGCATCCGCCGGGGGGGCCGGGTGTGCGTGTTGATTCGCACGTCTACACCAATTATTTTGTGCCCCCCAATTACGACTCGATGATCGGCAAGATCATCGTGTATGGGGACACACGTGAGCAGGCCCTGGCGCGCATGCGCACCGCCTTGGGTGAAACGGTGATTGAGGGCATCAACACCAATGTCGCCCTGCACCGTGAGTTGATGGTCGATGCCAAATTTATGGAAGGCGGCACCAATATCCATTACCTCGAGGGTTGGCTTGCCAACCACGTGCGCTGAAGCATGGGTTGCGATGTTTGAACTCCGATTGATGTGCCCCGAGCACCAGGTTGAAGCGCTGAGCGACGCGCTTGACGCGCTCGATGCGCTGAGCGTCAGCGTCGAAGATGCCGATGCCCATACCGATGCCGAGCAGGCCCTGTTTGGCGAGCCCGGCATGCCGCCCCCCAAGGACGGCTGGCAGCGCTCCAGGGTGCTGGCCTTGTATGACACCCGTGAACAAGCCAATGACGCGCTGACGCTGTTGCAGGCGCAGGATTTCTTTTCCGAATGCGAGGTGTTGGGTTTGCAGGAGGTGCCCGAGCAGGACTGGGTGCGTTTGACGCAATCGCAGTTCGCCCCGGTGGAGATCACGCCAGAGTTCTGGATAGTACCCACCTGGCATGAGCCGCCTGCACAGGCGCGCATCGTGATTCGGCTGGATCCCGGTCTGGCTTTTGGCACCGGCACCCACCCCACCACCCGCATGTGCTTGCGCTGGATTGCCCGCCAGGACAGTGCCG
>JAABQI010000269.1 GCA_011391545.1 Rhodoferax sp. | reverse complement strand
GCCAGGGCCAGTGCCGGATTGGCATGGCGCGAGATGCACAACAGGCGATTTTCTGCAAGAAGGAGTTGCTCGGCCATGGCCAGGCCCATGCCGCGCGAGGCGCCGGTGAGGATGTAAAGATGGCTTGTCATGTTGGGGTTATTCAGTTGACCGCAGTGCGTGCGGTTGGTGGTTAGAACGGCGGCTCGCTTGAAAATACCATGGCTTGCAGCTTCGCCGGGTGCGTCAGTTCGAGCCGCGTGGCGTGCAACAGCAGGCGCTCTGCCTTGCCAAGGCTGGCCAGCGTGCCATAAAGGGCATCGCCCAGGATGGGATGCTGAATGGCGTGCAAATGCACCCGCAACTGGTGCGAGCGGCCGGTGACGGGTTCCAGTTCAACGCGCGCCGTCTGTTCGGCGAGGTTGTGGCCGAGCACGCGCCAGCGGGTACGGCTGGGTTTGCCTTGCGGGTCGATGATGCGCCTGGGGCGATTGGGCCAGTCCAGCAGAACGGGCAAATCAATCATTCCCCAGTCCTCGGCGGCCGGTTCCATCAAGCCATCCACCACCGCCACGTAACGTTTGTGAACCTGGCGCATGGCAAAGGCATCGTTCAAGGCGCGCTGGGCGGTTGCGCCCAGCGCCATCACCAGCAGCCCCGACGTCGCTTGGTCGAGCCGGTGCACAACACGGGCATCGGGATAGCGCAACTGCACCCGGCTGCTCAGACAGTCCTGCTTGTCTGCGCCCTTGCCGGGCACACTCAACAGGCCGGCGGGCTTGTCCAGCACCAGCAGGGCTTCGTCCGCATAGAGGACGCTTATTTCAGGCAATGCCGCGCAGAATGGAGTCGCGATCAGCCCAGATGCAGGCCTGACGCTTGTTGACGCCGACTTATTTCGGGGCGTTTTTCAGCTTGCCGCGCACTGGCACCACGGTGGTCACGGTGGGGCGCACCGCGTCAGCCGACACGGGCTTGGGCGGCGAGGTGTCCTTTTTGGGTTTCTTGACCATTTTGTTATTGCCCTGTTGACCTTTTGCCATGATGTGCTCCTGAGTTGGGTGTGGATGAGTTGAATAAGTTTGAGGCGCCACATTATCGGCTGGCCTGGTTGTCTCAGTGGTTCCCAAGTCGCAAAACAACTGGCGGCAAAGCTCACCCGCCAGCCCGCCTGCCAGTCGCTGGCAAGAGCCGTCTTGTGTTTGTCCGCATCAGCCGGATTTGAGCGCGTTGAGCTTGCGGTACAAGGAGCGCTCGCTGATGCCCAGCTGGGCGGCCAATTCGGCACGGCTGCCCGTGTGCTGCCGTGCAATTTGCTGGAGCGCCGAAGCTGCCACCGATTTCAAGGCGCCCGGCGCAGCCACCCCAGGCGTTGACGCAACCACGCTCCCGCGTCGGCCCGATTGCAGCGCCTGCGTCACATGGCTGGCCTCCAGCGTATCGCCGTCGCATAGCAGGGCCGATCGCTCCAGCAGGTTGCGCAGTTCACGCACATTGCCAGGGTAGTCATGCGCCTGCAGCAGTTGTAGGGCACTGTCACTCAAGGCAAGTTTGCGCTGCGGGGCAACCCGGCTCAGCAGGGCGGCAGCCAGCAGTGCGATGTCGTCGCGGCGCTCGCGCAGGGCGGGCAGATGAATTGGAAAGGTGCTCAGGCGGTAATACAGGTCTTCGCGAAAGCGCCCCTGCGCCACCATCTGGTCGAGGTCGCGGTGGGTGGCTGAGACCACCCGGATGTCGGCATGGCGCTGCTCGGTGCTGCCCACGCGCCGGTAGGTGCCGGTTTCCAGCAGGCGCAGCAGCTTGACCTGCATGGTGAGCGGGATGTCGCCCACTTCGTCCAGAAACAGGGTGCCGCCGCTGGCAGCTTCCACCAGGCCGCCGCGTGCGATGTTGGCGCCGGTGAAAGCGCCGCGCTCGTGACCAAACAACTCTGACTCGAACAGGTTCTCGGGCAGGCTGGAGCAGTCCACCGGCACCAGCGCCTTGGCGGCGCGGCAGCTGGCCTCATGCACCGCGCGCGCCACCAGTTCCTTGCCGGTGCCTGATTCGCCCAGCAGCAATACCGTGGCCTGCGAAGGCGCCACCCGCGCCACCAGGCCGAGCATGTGCAGAAAAGTCGGGCTGCGGCCGATCAGCCCCTGCGCCGTGGCCTGACCCTGTGCCACCCGCAGCGGCTCCATTTTTTCGACATAAAAGGCTTGCTGGCCGCTGGCGTCGAGCAGCGGGGCGAGCTCGATGTTGACGAATTCCTCACCCTTGGAGGTGTGGTGCAGGTGCAGCACGCGCTCGCGCTGGCCCGATTCGCGCGAGCGCGCCAAAGGGCAGGACTCACCGGCCTGGTCACAGGGCACGCTGAAGCGGTGTGACACCTCGTAACAGGTTCGCCCCACCACGCTTTGTTGCGGGCTGAACTGGCGCCGGTAGGCCGCGTTGGCGGCCAGGATGCGGTACTGCGTGTCAAACAGAATGTGTGGCTCGGGCAGGCCCTCAATGAATGACATCAGTTCTGGAAGAGGTTTCATGGCGCCATCTGATTAAAGCAATAGGTCTTCACTGTATGTCAAAAACGCCGCCCAGACTGACATATCTGGCAGTCAAGACTTGTGACCGGGCAGGAATTCAGTTAAAGAAAGCTTGTAACACGTTGAATTAAAACGCTATTGTTTAAAGTTTCAGGCTGGCACGGTAATTGATAACAAATGGTATGTCCATTGCCAGCACACCTGATCATGAAATCTGTTGACCAAATCCTGGTGAAGAAACTGGCTGTGGTGCTGGTCATCAAGCTGGTGCTGTTGTTTGGACTGTGGTGGAGTTTTGTGCGCGATCAGCGGGTCACGGTGGATGCCACCGGTATGGTCATGCAGACACTGGTTCAGGGTTTTGAAACTGTCAAGGGGGATAACAAGTGATTTCCGAGCAACTGGTTGATTTGTCTCGGCTGCAATTTGCAGCGACTGCGCTCTATCATTTTTTGTTTGTGCCGCTGACCATCGGCATGGTGTGGCTGCTGGTGATCATGGAGAGCGTCTATGTAATGACCGGCAACGTGGTCTGGAAGGACATGACGCGTTTTTGGGGCAAGTTGTTTGGCATCAACTTCGCGTTGGGGGTCACCACCGGCATCACGCTTGAGTTTCAGTTTGGCACCAATTGGGCTTACTACTCGCACTATGTGGGCGATATTTTTGGCGCGCCGCTGGCCATCGAGGGCTTGATGGCGTTCTTTCTGGAGTCGACCATGATCGGGCTGTTCTTTTTTGGCTGGGACCGGCTGTCCAGACCGCAGCACTTGCTGGTGACCGTGTTGATGGCAGTAGGCACCAACCTGAGCGCGCTGTGGATTCTGATCGCCAACGGCTGGATGCAAAACCCGGTGGGCGCCGAATTCAGCTACCAGACCATGCGCATGGAAATGACGGACTTTTGGGCCGTGTTGTTCAATCCCGATGCGCAAGCCAAGTTTGTCCACACGGTGTCGGCTGGTTATGTCACCGGTGCCATGTTTGTGATGTCGATTTCCAGCTGGTATTTGCTCAAAAAGCGCGATGTGGCCTTTGCCAAGCGCAGTTTCCGGGTGGCCGCGGCCTTTGGCCTGGCCTCTGTGCTGAGTGTGATTGTGCTGGGTGATGAATCCGGCTACACCGTGGGCGAGGCCCAGCAAACCAAGCTGGCCGCCATGGAGGCCATGTGGGAAACCAAGCCGGCACCTGCCGGGTTAACCCTGTTGGCCGACATCAACGAAGCCGAGCAAAAGAACAACTGGGAAGTCGAAATCCCCTGGGTGATGGGTTTGATTGGCACGCGCTCCATCACCAAGGAAATCCCCGGCATTCATGACATCAAGGCCAGGAACCGTGAGCGCATCGTCAATGGCATCGTGGCCGTGACGGCGCTCGAAGCCCTGCGCGCCAAGCGCGACGATGTCGTGGCGAAACAGGTGTTTGAGCAACACAAGGCCGACTTGGGTTTTGGCCTGCTGCTGAAAAAATACGTGGTGGATGTGCGCCAGGCCACGCCCGAGATCATTGACAAAGCGGTGAATGACACCGTCCCTCGCGTCACACCCTTGTTTTGGGGTTTCCGCATCATGGTGGGCCTGGGCTTTGCCATGCTGCTCTTGTTTGGCTTGGCGTTCTACAGCACGCTCAAATCCAACTTCATGGACAAGCCGTGGCTGTTGAAAGCCGCATTGTGGATGCTGCCCGCCCCCTGGATTGCCTGCGAGTTGGGCTGGTTTGTGGCGGAATACGGCCGTCAGCCCTGGACCATTTATGGCGTGCTGCCCACCCACATGTCGGTCTCCACCCTGAGCGTCAACAGCCTGTACGGCTCGCTGGCTGGCTTCATCGGGTTTTACACCGTGCTGCTGGTGGTTGAGATGTTTTTGATGGTGAAGTTTGCCCGCATGGGGCCAGGCAGCCTGGGCACAGGACGCTATCAGAGCGAGGGCGATTTTCCCCTCGCACAGTCGCATGCCTAAAGGAGTCACAACATGTTTGATTACGAGACCTTAAAAATCATCTGGTGGCTGCTCGTTGGCGTGCTGCTGGTGGGCTTTGCCATCATGGACGGGCACGACATGGGTGTGGGCACCTTGCTGCCTTTTGTCGGCCGCAGCGACCTGGAGCGCCGTGTGGTGATCAACACCGTGGGGCCGCATTGGGACGGCAACCAAGTGTGGTTCATCACCGGCGGCGGGGCCATTTTTGCCGCCTGGCCGTTGGTCTATGCCACGGCGTTCAGCGGCTTTTACTGGGCCATGCTGTTGGTGTTGTGGGCGCTGTTTTTCAGGCCGGTGGGGTTTGACTACCGCAGCAAAATCCACAACAGCACCTGGCGCAGCGTGTGGGACTGGGGGCTGTTCATCGGCGGGTTCGTGCCACCTTTGATCTTTGGAGTGGCGTTTGGCAATTTGTTGCTGGGCGTGCCATTTCAGTTCGATGCCTATCTGGTGTCCACCTACACCGGCAGCTTCTGGCAACTGCTCAACCCGTTTGCCCTGCTGGTGGGTGTGGTGAGCAGCGCCATGATCACCCTGCAGGGCGGAAGCTACCTGGCACACCGCACCGAGGGTGTGATTCAGGCGCGCGCCATCAAGGGGGCCATTGGCGCGGCCGTGGTGATGGTGATGGCGTTTGTGGCAGCCGGGTTCTGGCTGCAGGCCATTGATGGCTACCGCATCACTTCGGTGATCAACCCATCTGATTTGCCTGACCCACTGAACAAGACCGTGGTGCGTGAAGCCGGGGCCTGGATGGCCAACTACAGCCGTCAACCCCTGATGTGGCTTTTGCCTGTGATCGGCGTGCTGGGTGCGGTCGCCTCAGCGATGCTGCTGGCCGGACGCAAAACGCTCAGCGCCTTTGTGGCGTCGTCGCTGGCGGTGGTCGGTGTGATTGGGACGGCGGGCGCCTCCATGTTTCCATTTGTGATGCCTTCGAGCAGCATGCCATCAAGCAGTTTGACGGTGTGGGACAGTGTCTCGAGTCACATGACGCTGGGCATCATGTTCTGGGCGACGATGCTATTCATGCCCTTGATCGTGATCTACACCTCCTGGGCTTACCGCGTGATGCGCGGCAAGGTGACGGCTGCCTATGTGCAAGAGCACGACCATGCGGCTTATTGAATTGACCTGTTTGCTTTTCTCTGGAGAACACGATGAATCTTTCTGTCCCATTTAACGCCCTGGCCGCCAACGCCAGTGACCACGACGCCGAGCGCCGCAAGATGGTGCTGCTGACGGCCGGCGCGGCGGGCGTGGCCGTGGCAGCAGTGGCGGTGCCTCTGGTGTCAAGTTTTGCACCCAGTGAGCGGGCCAAGGCCGCCGGTGCGGCGGTGGAGACAGATATTTCGGATATTGCCCGCGGCGCGGTGAAAACCGTGGAGTGGCGCGGCAAGCCGGTGTGGGTCATGCGCCGCACGCCTGAGATGCTGGCGAGTCTGGCCGCACAGGACAGCCTGCTGGTGGATCCGGCATCCAACGTCACATCCCAGCAGCCTGCCTATGCCCAGAATGCGCACCGTTCCATCAATCCGGAATACTTTGTGGCTGTGGGCATCTGCACACACCTGGGTTGTTCACCCAACGCGGTGGCAGCAGGCTCGGCCAACCCCGGCGTGGGGGCCGACTGGAAAGGCGGCTTTTTCTGCCCTTGCCATGGCTCCACCTTTGACTTGGCTGGGCGTGTGTACAAGAACAAACCGGCACCCACCAACCTGGAAGTGCCGCCCCACAAGTATCTGGCTGAAGGCCGGTTGCAGATTGGCGAAGACAACGCGGCCTGACCGCACACAAAGGAATTGACATGTGGTATTTCGCTTGGTTATTGGGCGTTGGGTTTGCGGTGTTGCTGGCGATTTTGAACGCCATGTGGGGCGAAACCCAGGAGGCGCGGGAAGATGCCCGTGGCAAAAACGAGTGAACGCGCAAGTGATTGAGGCGTCTGCGGCAAAACCAGCCGCGTCACCCATGCGGCCCTTGAGTCTGGCGGTGGCGCTGCTCATCATGGTCGGCGGCAGCATCTACCCGTTCATGTTTGCGGGGCGAGGCGGTGGCGTGGACCATGGTTTTGCCTCTGCCATTTTTTGGGCTATGAGCGCGGGCCTGGTCCATGGCGTCGGGTTCAAGCCCAGGTTTGTGCTGTGGCGCTGGCTTTTCTCGGGTTGGGCTTGTTTGGGGGCGCTGCTGTTGGCCGCCTGGCTGCGCCTGGGTTGACCCCGCACGGCAACAGACAAGCTGGTTTCCATAGCGCCCGTGTATGCGGGCGATTTATTTTTATAAAACATGGCTCATCACATCACCGTCATCGGATCAGGTTTTGGCGCACTTTCAAGCGTGCGCGAACTGCGCAAACGAGATGCGCAGGCAGACATCACGCTGATTGCGCCGCGCGCGGAGCTGCATTACCTGCCGGGCATCATCTGGATTCCCTGCGGGCTGCGCACCCGTGAGCAGCTCGTCGTTCCTTTGGCCAATTTTTTCCGTCGCATGCGGGTCAAGCATGTGGCAGGCGAAGTCACCGGCCTGCGCGAAGGCGGGCGCTGTGTGGAAACCACGGCAGGGGATGTGCGCAATGATGCACTGGTGATTGCCTCTGGCGGGCGCTTCATCAAGAAGCTGCCCGGCATTGAGCACGCCATCACGCCGTGCGAAGGCATTGCCGCTGCAGAAAAAATACGCGATCGACTCAAGACAATGACCGGCGGCAGCATTGCGATTGGTTTTGCCGGCAACCCCAACGAGCCCAGCGCCGTGCGCGGCGGGCCGATGTTCGAGTTTTTGTTCGGCATTGACGAGCAGCTCAAGCGGGAAGGGCGACGCGACAAGTTTGAGCTGGTGTTTTTCAATCCGTCCAAAGAACCTGGCAACCGGCTCGGCCCCAAAGCCGTTCAGCATTTGCTTGATGAAATGGCCCGCCGGGGCATCAAAACCCATTTGGGTCACAAGATGTTGCGCTTTGAGGCGAACAAGGTGGTCACAGAGGGCGGTGAATTTGCGGCAGAGTTGATCCTCTTCATGCCCGGCATGACGGGCAATGGGTGGTTTGACCAGACCGACCTGGCGCGCTCACCCGGCGGCTTGCTCAAAGCCGATGCGCAATGCCGGGTTGAGGGCTCGCCGCATGTGTATGTGGTGGGAGATTCAGGCAGCTTCCCCGGCCCGGACTGGATGCCCAAACAAGCGCACATGGCTGACTTGCAAGCCGCAGCGGCGGCCGTCAACCTGCTCGATGGCCTGAACGGACGCACGCCGCAGGCCACGTTCAAGGTGGAGTTGATCTGCATCATTGACGCCATCGACCATGGCACGGTGGTGTTTCGAAACGAAAAGCGCCAAATTATCTTGCCCTCCTCGCGCGTGTTCCATTGGGTCAAGCGCGGATTTGAGGGTGCTTACCTGAGGAAATACAAATGAGCACGATGACCGAAACCACGCCTTACGAAGCCTTGGGCGGCGAAGCGGGCGTCAAACACCTGGTGCATCGGTTTTACGAATTGATGGATGAGCTGCCGGAAGCCTACGGTGTGCGCCAGATACACCCGGCCTCGCTGGAGGGCAGTGGGCAGAGCCTGTTTGAATTTCTGTCTGGCTGGTTTGGCGGCCCGCCGCTTTACGCGGAGAAAAAAGGCCACCCAAGGCTGCGCATGCGCCATGCGCCGTATGTGATCAGCCAGGTCATGCGTGACGAGTGGATGCTGTGCATGACCCAAGCCATCACCGAGCAGGTGGCTGATGCAGATTTCCAGGCCTGGTTGGTTCGCACCTTTGCCGATATGGCTGACCATATGATCAACACGGACAGTAGCCAAGCTTGCCAGCATGGCGTGTCATAAACTGTCAGTTTTGGCAGTTTGTTCTGGCAGGGTGGGCTTGTTGACTGAGCGCTTTCGCTGTAACTGCATGAATTCATTAAAATTAAAGTTTTAGCATCGATTTGGCACGCTTCTTGATCGATAGATGGAAAATTTACGAGAACTGCCATGCTGACCCAGCCTCCCATTGTTGAAAACATGCACTCACGGCGGAGTTTTTAAGGTGTACTTCCGCATTTTGAGCAATGAGGCCAGCGGCGAGTTGACGTACCTGCTGGCTGACCAGGATGCCTGCGAGGCGGTGTTGGTTGATCCGCACTCGTGTGACTTGCCCGTGCTCCTGGCACTGTTGGCTGAGCGCGATCTGCGTCTGCGCTGGGTGTTGCGCACCCATCAGCATGATGTGTCACACCCCGATGAGCGCGCGGGTTTGGCGAGTTTGGGTGCGCCCTTGGTTCAGGGCGACAATCTGGACACATTGCCCCTGGCCGACGGTGCTGTGCTGCCCTTTGGGGATGAATTGGTTCGCATCGTGTTCACCCCTGGTCACACGCCGCACTGCCTGAGTTTTGGCTGGCGTGATCGGCTTTTTTGCGGCGGCCTGCTGGCCATCACAGCCTGTCCGCACCAGCCCCATCCGGCCGCACCTGAACTCTTGTGGGACAGTGTGACCCAACGCGTTTTTACATTGCCTGATGAAACCCTTTTATTTGCCGGCCATGAGCAGCGCGCCCGCGCTGTGAGTACAGTGCAGGAACAGCGCCGCTGGCACCCGTTTTTTGCGGGACTCACGCGTGACGAATTTCTGGCGCAGATGACTGCGCTGCCCGAAAAAAATTGATCTGTCTTTATCTTCCGAGGAAACCTGATGAGCATTGAAAACAAAGAACCCAAAAAGGTGATACCGATCGCCGTTGCGGAACCCGACGAGGAACTGGTGTCGCTTTACGCGGCGCACCAGAAGATTTACCCGCGCAGCGTGTCCGGGGTGTTCTCTCAATGGCGCTGGATCATGGTGTGGGTGACCCAAATTGTTTTTTATGGCTTGCCCTGGATCGAGTGGGGCCAGCGCCAGGCGGTGCTGTTTGATTTGAGCGTGCGCCGTTTCTACATTTTTGGCCTGGTGCTGTATCCGCAAGACTTTATTTACCTCACCGGCTTGATGATCATCGCGGCCTTGTCGCTGTTCTTGTTCACCGCCGTGGCGGGGCGCTTGTGGTGCGGTTACGCCTGCCCGCAGACCGTTTACACAGAAATCTTCTTATGGATAGAAAAAAAGCTGGAAGGTGACCGCTCAGCGCGCATGCGCCGTGACGAAGGCCCCATGACGGCTGAGAAGTTCGCCCGCAAGGCGGGCAAGCAGTTTTTGTGGATTGCGTTTGCCTTCTGGACCGGCTTCACCTTTGTCGGCTATTTTGTGCCCATGCGCGACATGGCCGGCGCCTTTTTGGGCGGCCAGCTAGCTGCCTGGGAATTTTTCTGGGTCTTCTTTTACGGCTTTGCCACCTACGGCAACGCCGGATTCATGCGTGAGCAGGTCTGCAAGCACATGTGCCCCTATGCCCGCTTCCAGAGCGCGATGTTCGACAAGGACACCTTGATCGTGACCTATGACGCCGAGCGCGGCGAGCCGCGCGGCGCACGCTCCAAAAAGGCCGACCTCAGCACCTTGAACCTGGGTGCCTGTGTGGACTGCAGCTTGTGTGTGCAGGTGTGCCCCACTGGCATCGACATTCGCAACGGCCTGCAATACGAGTGTATTGGCTGCGGCGCCTGCGCCGACGTGTGCGACACGGTAATGGACAAGGTGGGCTACCCGCGCGGCCTGGTCAAGTACTCGACCGAAAACGCCATGAAAAACCACTGGAGCAAAGATCAGACCGTCAAACGGGTGTTGCGGCCCCGGGTGTTGATTTACACGGGCATCCTGCTGGCAATCGTGCTGGCCATTTTTGTCAGCCTGGCCACGCGAACGCCGTTCAAGGCCGACGTGGTGCGCGACCGTGGCGTGATGGCGCGCGTGGTCGAGCAAGGCAAAGTTGAGAACGTCTATCGCATTCAGGTCATGAATGCCACCGAGTCTGATCAGCGCTACAAGATTTCGGTGGAAGGCTTGCCCGACATCAAAATCATGTCGGAAGACACTGTCAGCATTGCGTCCACCGAGGCGCGCTGGGTGGCGGTGCGGGTTCAGGTGCCGCCAGAAGCCGACAAGCCGGGTTCGCATGAGATTCATTTCATCATTGAATCGCTGGACAGTCCGGGCCGCTTGCGCGAAGAGTCCAAGTTCATCATTCCCCAGTGATCAAGGGCGGTGTTGCAAGCGACCAATGCGTTGTGGATAGGTCTTGGGCTGGCTCTGGCGGGCTTCTGGGGGGCGCGCGCCGCCGCTCATGCCCTGATCCTCAAAGGGCTGCGCGCGCCGCGCCTGGCGGCATTGATCAGCCCCGAGTCACTTGGGCTGGCCGCGCAGCGCGTTGACATCCCCGGACCCAACGGCAAAACGCTGTTTGCCTGGTTCGCTCCGGTGCCTGGCACAACACCAACGCCTGCCATTCTGGTGATGCACGGCTGGGGCGCCAACGCCAGCATGATGTTGCCCTCGGTCCCGCCCTTGGCTGGCGCGGGTTTTGCGGTGTTGCTGCTGGATGCGCGCTGTCATGGCGCCAGTGGCGACGAAGCCTTTACCTCGTTGCCGCGTTTCGCGCAGGATATCGAGGCAGGCCTGGACTGGCTGGCCGTGCAAGCACAGGTTGACGCCAGCAGGCTAGCAGTGATTGGGCATTCTGTCGGCGCCGGCGCCGCTTTGCTGAGCGCCACCCGACGCCATGACATTCGGGCCGTGGTCAGCATCAGCGCCTTTGCACACCCGTACGAGGTGATGCGACGCTTGCTGGCGCAAAACCATATTCCATATTTTGGTGTCGGCTGGTATGTGCTGCGTCATGTGCAGCGCGTGATCGGCGCGCGCTTCGACGACATTGCACCCATCCACAGCATGACCCGTGTGCGCTGCCCGGTTTTGCTGGTTCATGGCGAAGACGACGAGATGGTTCCGTTTGACGATGCCAGGCGCCTGCTGGCAGCCGGACAACCGGGCAGGGCACACCTATTGGCCGTGACCGGGCGGCACGACCCCAGTGAAGCCCTGCAAACTGAGCAGTCGCAATTGCTGGCGTTTTTGAAAGATCAACTCGGCCCTTGTCAACGCGCTTGACGCTCAAGCCAGGTACAGCCAGCCGGCCGCGGCGGCCATTCCCACGGCAATATGAAAAGCGCTCCAGCGCACAAAGTGATTGCGCAGCGCCTGGGGTGACAGGGCGGAGATCAAAAAAAGTCGCCCGTCTGCTGGCGCCCGCAACAGGTGCACGCCCGGTTGCTGGCGGAAGTCGCGGTGCTGGCGCTCCACCGTTTGGGTTGCCGATTCGCGGGCCTGCTCCCACTCCTGCAGGTCAATGGTGCCGTTGCGATCCAGGTCGAAGCGCCGGTGCAAGCCGGCGCGGTCCTGCTTCCAGCTGGTCAGCAGCGCGCCCACGTCTTCGCGCAGGTTCAAGGCCATGCCAGCGCCGCCCAGGGTGGAAAAGTCGCCCAGCACGTAAATCAGGCCGCCGCCAAAAAGACATTCTTCCACCAGCTTGTCATTGCCGGTGTAGCTGGTGCGCACCTCCGCGCCCACCACCTCGGCATGCTCCGGATCAACCGTGCACACGCCCGTCGGATCGCTGATGTCGAAGGTGCTGCTGCTGACACCGCTGTCGATTTGCCGCCACTCCCGCTTGGCGTTGTCCCTTGAATACAACCTGTAGCGGTACCAGATGCAGGCGATGCCACCCAGGGGGGTATAGATCAGGTGTTCCGGGCTCACGCTGGCGCGTCCCATGAGTTCGACGTATCCCTGCGCGGCAGAGGCAATGCGCGAGGTGGCTACCTCAGTGATGGCACGGGCGCGGCGCAGGCTGGCCAGCCAAGCCGTAACGGCCAGCATCGCAACGCCCGCCAGACACCAGCGCGCCTGCGGCCCAGGACCAAACTTCAACGCCATTGCAAACAAGGCGAAATACAGGCCGCTGACCAGTCCGGTCAGGTTAAGCCCCGGGTGCTGCAAGCCGCGCAAACCGCGCACCAGCATGGTGTCAGGCCTTGAAACGCTGGCCGATGTCGATGTCTTTCAGCTCCGCGGCGGCAAATTTCAGCAGCTCAAAGGCCTTGAAGTTGAACGCTCTGGCCACCAGGACGCCCGGAAACTGCTCAATGGCGACGTTGTTGATGTTCACGCTTTCGTTGTAAAACTCGCGCCGGTCAGCAATGGCGTTCTCCAGCCCGCTGATGCGCGACTGCAGGTGCAAAAACTGCTCGTTCGCCTTGAGCTCGGGGTAGGACTCGGCTAGGGCAAACAACTGCCCCAAGCCGCTGCGCAGGGCGCCCTCGGCAAGGCCCAGCGCGCCGACGTCATGCGCCTGGCGGGCTTCGGCCACCCGGGAGCGCGCCTGAATCACCTTCTCCAGCGTGCCTTGTTCGTATTGCATGTACTGCTTGCAGGTATCCACCAGCTTGGGCAGCTCTTCATGGCGCTGCTTGAGCAGCACGTCAATGTTGGCCCACGCCTTGGACACGGCGTTCTTCACATTCACCAGGCTGTTGTAAAGGGTGATGGCATAGACCACGACCAGCGCCAGCACAATCCAGAAAATAGCACCCATGAAAAGCTCCTTTTGGTTGAACCGGGATTGTGCTACAGGCTGCCCGGGGGCACCCGCAAAACGGCAGCGCAGCTTACTTTGGCATCCTAAAATTCGAGTCTAATTGGGCACCATGATGAAAATTCTTATTTGTAACGACGACGGCTTCCGGGCGCCCGGCATCGTGGCGCTTTATGACGCGCTCAAGGACGTGGCCACGGTCGAGGTGGTGGCCCCCGAGCACAACAACAGCGCCAAGTCCAACGCGCTCACCCTGCACACACCGCTGTATGTGCAGCGCGTGGCCAATGGCTTCCGCTATGTCAACGGCACGCCGGCAGACTGCGTTCACATCGCCTTGACGGGCTTGCTCGATTACCGGCCTGACCTGGTGCTGGCGGGCATCAATAACGGCGCCAACATGGGCGACGACACCATTTATTCGGGCACCGTGGGCGCCGCCATGGAGGGCTACCTGTTCGGCATCCCGGCCATTGCCTTTTCCCAGGTTGAACGCGACTGGCGCCATCTGGAGGCGGCAGCCATCAAGGCGCGCGACCTGGTGCTGCAAATGGGCCAGCAGAACCTGATCGGCAGCACGCCCTGGCTGCTCAACGTCAACATCCCCAATCTGCCGCTGGCCGAGATGGGCCATTTGAAGCTGTGCCGACTGGGCCGGCGCCATTCCGCCGAGAAGGTGATCACGCAAATGAGTCCGCGCGGCGAGACCATGTACTGGATTGGCGCAGCGGGTTCGGCCAAGGACGAGGCCGAGGGCACCGATTTTCATGCCACCGCGCAGGGCCATATCGCCATGACCCCGCTCAAGGTCGATCTGACCGACCATGACCATTTGGGTTACTGGGCCCAGACAGCGGCCAAACTGGCTGATCTGGTGGACTGATGGCGTTGCTCAACCCAAGCAGCGTCAAGTCGCGGCCCGGTTTTCCGGCCAAACTGGCATCGCACGGCGCTTCCGTCACCCCTGCGCGAACAGCCATCACGACGGGTCAGCTTGCCAGCCAGAGGCCAATCATCAAAGCGGTTCATGGCGTCGGCCTGGATTCCAGCGCAGTGCGCCAAAGCATGGTGGCCAAACTGGCGCAACAGGGCATGACGATTCCCGCCGTGTTGCAGGCCATGGGCAGCATTGAGCGCCACCGTTTTGTCGATACCGCGCTGGTCAACCAGGCCTACGAGGACACCAGCCTGCCGATTGGCCTGGGGCAAACCATTTCCAAACCCGGTGTGGTTTGCAGGATGCTGGAGCTGCTGCACCAGGGCCGACCGGCCCGCCTGGGACGGGTGCTGGAAATCGGCACCGGTTGCGGTTACCAGGCGGCGCTGCTGAGTCTGCTGTGCACCGAGGTGTATTCGATCGAGCGCCTGCGCGCTCTGCATGACAAGGCGCGCGACAACCTGCGCCATTTGCGCCTGGCCAATGTGCACTTGCTGTTCGGCGACGGCATGCCGGGCTATGCCAGGGGTGCGCCCTATGCGGGCATCATTGCGGCGGCTGGCGGCGAGGCCGTGCCCCAGGCCTGGATTGACCAGTTGGCCGTGGGTGGCAGGCTGGTGGCGCCGGTGTCCGCGGGCGCTTCAAGCGCCGGCAAGCAGGTGTTGCTGGTGATCGACAAAACCTCACAAGGTGTGGTTCAGACCGTGATGGAGGGTGTTTACTTTGTCCCCTTAAAATCGGGTATTGCATGATGGGGGTTGATATGACGGGTTTGAAGAGATGGTTGGGTTTGTCGTTGGTTTCGACGTGTGTGCTGTTGAGTTTGGTGGCCTGCGGCACCAGAACCACCAACCGTGCTCCGGTGGAGGAGCGCATGCCGGGGAGCAGCATGCCTGTTGGCGCTGAGGCGATCATCAAGCTGCCCCAGGGCTTCGAGAATGCCGGAAAACCGGGCTACTACTCGGTCAAACCGGGCGACACCTTGACGCGCATTGCCCTGGAAAATGGCCAAAGTCCGCGCGATATTGCCCAATGGAGCAAGGTTGAAGACATCAACCGGATTGAGGTGGGCCAGGTACTGCGCGTTGTGCCTCCAGTGAGCCAGGAGGTGGTGGTTCAGGCCGTGACCAAGCCGGTGGTGAGCGCAGGTAGCTTGACGCAGCCAGCAGCTTCTGCACCAGCATCTGCAGCAGCCAGTGCCCCGGTGGCAGCCAACAACAAGCCAACGCCTGCGAATGATGCCGAAATCAGCTGGATCTGGCCTGCCAATGGCGTCGTGCTGGCCGGTTTTGACGAGGTCAAGAACAAGGGGCTGGATATTGGTGGCACTGCTGGCGACCCGGTAGTGGCGGCTGCCGATGGCCGCGTGGTGTATGTGGGCGCCGGTTTGCGCGGCTATGGCAACCTGATCATCCTGAAACACGACAATGTTTATCTGACGGCCTATGCCCACAACCAGACGCTGCTGGTAAAAGAAGACCAGGCGGTGCTCAAGGGGCAAAAAATTGCCGCGATGGGCAACAGCGATGCGGACCGCGTCAAGTTGCACTTCGAAGTGCGCCGCCAGGGAAAACCAGTGGACCCTGCCAAGTATCTGCCTGCCCGTTAAGGTTGTTTTCCCTTGCCCGGCATGTGACCCGGGCTATTCCATGAGTTGAATTCAATGACCGAACCGACTGCTCCCACAGCCGCCAAACCTGCCGTTCCCGCCGACTGGCTGTTTGTGGAGTCGCTCGATCTGGAAGCGCAGGGCGTGGCCCACAAGGCCGACGGCAAAGTGGTGTTCATCG
>JAABQI010000268.1 GCA_011391545.1 Rhodoferax sp. | reverse complement strand
ATTGCGCTGGGCACGTCATTCTCGGACCCAACTGCGCCGGTCGTCAGTTACAGCGTTTCTTGAAAGGGCACGAGCTCGGGATTTCAAATCTTCATGTCCAAGCCATAACTTAACATAATATACATCGTATAAAGTAGTTATCCGATCTCACCACGACCCTTTGGGTTGGCGGCTGCGGACAAATGTGGCGATGATGCCGGCTGAATCAACGCGACCGCCCCGGTTGGCGACATCTATGGCAGTCAAACCCAGGTCATTCTTGAGCATGGGGTCCGCGCCAGCCTCCAGCAGTAATTTGACAGCCTCTGGTGTACCGTAGTGCGCGGCCATCATCAATGGCGTGGTGTTGTTGGGAGATGCGGCGTCGATGTAAGCGTGATGCTCAAGCAGCAGGTTCATCACTTCCAGGTGCCCGTTGGTGGCCGCATAATGCAAAGGAGCCCAACCCGGCTTGTTGACTTCGGCACCTTTTTGAATCAACCGTTGACACAACAAGGCTTCGCCTTTGAGCGCCGCCAGCATCAAGGGGCTTTCATCGGCTGCATTGCGCACTTCAACCTTGATTTGTGGATGCTCGATCAACGCCAGTGCCACCTTGATGGATGACTCCTGCAAAGCCAGCATGAGTCCCGTCGAACCGGCTGGATCCACCGTGTTGGGATCAAATCCACGACTGAGCAACGCGCTGACCTGGGCTGCATTGTCCTGTTTGATCGCCCAGAAAAAATCGTCATAAGAACTAGCATTAACAATGCTAAAACCAATTAAAACATATAGATAAACTATTGTTTTAAAGTTATACATTAATTTTCTGCCAGCTTGTCTCATGTAAAAATTCCTTTGAACAGCGTGTCGAAATTGGCATTTGTACTTTTGGCAATGGTTTCCAAGGGCACTTGCTTGATGTCTGCCAACTGCCTGGCCACCCAAGGCACATAGGAAGGGTTGTTGGTTTTGCCACGATAGGGCACTGGCGCCAGATAGGGGCTGTCGGTCTCGATCAATAGCCGGTCCAGCGGCACCATGGCGGCCACATCACGCAAACTTTTGGCACTCTTGAATGTCAAAATGCCCGAAAAGGAAATGTAGAAGCCCAGATCAAGCGCTTGGCGGGCCACACTTTCATCCTCGGTAAAGCAGTGGAAGACGCCGCCCGCACTGCCTGACGAGCCATCTTCGCCCTCCTCGCGCAAGATCGACACGGTGTCCTCAGCGGCTTGCCGGGTGTGGATCACCAGGGGTTTTTGCAGTTGTCGTGCGGCCCGAATGTGGGTGCGAAAGCGTTCGCGCTGCCAGGCCATGTCGGCCACAGTGCGGCCATTGAGTCGGTAATAGTCCAGGCCGGTCTCGCCAATTCCCACCACCCGCGGCAAGCTGCCCAAACTCAGCAGATCATCCAGGGCAGGCTCCCGGACACCTTCGCTGTCTGGATGCACGCCCACGGTGGCCCAGAAATTATCAAAATCAAGGGCCAGTTGGTGCACCGTGCCAAACTCTTCCAATGTGGTGCTGATGCACAGGGCGCGGGAAACCTGGGCCTGGGCCATGGCCTCGCGAATGGCCGGCAGTTCCGATAACAACTCGGGAAAGTTCAAATGGCAATGGGAATCCGTAAACATCATGATTTTGCGTTGAGGACCAATTGCGCCTGGCTGACCAAAGCCTCTTGCATCAAGCCTGAGTTGAAGGGGTGCTCGACCGTTCGCATGGTGTCTGACAAACTTTTGGCCCAGGCGGTAAGGCTCTGCCAGCCGCCAGCCTTGGGCAAATCTGCAAGCTCAAAAAAGCGTGGCTGGGCACCGCTGTGGACTGCCATCAGGTCGTGGCACAGCTTGTGCAAGGCATCCACCGTCTGAGCCGGCGTCCAGTCTTTGAAGACGCTGACATCACCCGCCTGTACGGCACGCGGCAAGCGCGGCCACAAGCCGGCAATCGGGGCAAATTGCAGCGCGTCCTGCGGACGGCCACCGGCGGCGCGCAGCATGATGCCGGCCTGGTTTGTGGGCACGCCCTGCCCTTGCAGCCATTGCAGGGCACTGGCCTCGTCGGGCCAGGTCATGGTGTGGGCCAGGCAGCGGCTGCGAATGGTGGGCAGCAACTGGTGGGCAGCATCGGTGGCCAGCACAAATTTCACATCGCCCGCTGGTTCCTCCAGGGTTTTCAGCAGGGCGTTGGCGGTATAGACGTTCATGCGTTCGGCGGGGAAAACCAGCACTGCCTTGCCTTGGCCACGGGCGCTGGTGCGCTGCGCAAACTCCACGGCATCGCGCATGGCATCGACCCGGATCTCCTTGCTGGGTTTGCGTTTCTTGCTGTCAATGTCGTCCTGGGCCTTTTCGCTCAGCGGCCAGTTCAGGGCCAGCATCACGGTCTCGGGCATGAGCACGCACAGGTCGGCATGGGCGCGGACCTCAATGGCGTGGCAACTGCCGCATCGGCCACAGGCGCCCTGCGCATTGGCGTTTTCACACAGCCAGGCGCGCACCAGCGCCAGCGCCAGTTCGTACTGGCCCAGGCCAGAAGGCCCGGCCAGCAGCCAGGCGTGGCCGCGTTGGGTCAGCAAATCCCGGGTTTGTTCGGCAATCCAGGGCGCGGTCGAGGCGGCTGTGACATTGGAGGCGCTCATGCCAGCCAGCCCCGCTGTTTGACACTGGCCAGCACGTCTTGCCACACCGCTTCACGGGTTTGCCCGGCGGCAATGCGGGCAAAGCGCCGCGGGTCGGCCTCACAACGCGCCTGGTAGCCGGCGCGCACACGGGTAAAAAACGTCACCGGCTGGGCCTCGAACTTGTCCGGCATGCGCGCACCCGCCAAGCGCACTGCGGCAACATCAGGGGCCAGATCAAACCATATCGTCAGTTCAGGCTGGCGAACGTAACTGCCTTCCGGGTGTTCCACCGTTTGCACAAGTTGCTCCAGATAGCGGAGTATTTCCAGATCAAAGCCCCGTCCGCCGCCCTGGTAGGCAAAAGTGGCATCGGTAAAGCGGTCGCACAGCACCACTTCGCCGCGGCCCAGGGCGGGTTCGATCACCTGCTGCAAATGGTCACGCCGCGCGGCAAACACCAGCAGGGCTTCGGTCATGGCATCCATCGGGTCGTTGAGCACCAGGGTACGCAGTTTCTCCGCCAGCGGCGTGCCACCAGGCTCGCGGGTCAAGGTCACCACCCTGCCCTGTCCCCGAAAAGCCTGCACCAAGGCGTCAAGGTGGGTTGACTTGCCAGCACCGTCGATGCCTTCGAAACTGATGAAAAGTCCGGGGGTTGTCATAGGTGGGTGAAGATCACTGGCCGCGCTGGAATTTGTTGACAGCGCGATTGTGCGCGTCCAGGCTGTCACTGAACTGGCTGCTGCCGTCGCCGCGCGCCACAAAGTAAAGGGCGCGGCTGCTGGCCGGTCGGGCGGCTGCCATCAGCGAGGCCTTGCCGGGCATGGCGATGGGGGTGGGCGGCAAACCGGTGCGGGTGTACGTGTTCCATGGCGTGTCGGTCCGCAAATCTTGGCGGCGCAAGTTGCCGTCAAATTTGTCGCCCATGCCATAAATGACGGTGGGGTCGGTTTGCAGCATCATGCCCAGGCGCAGACGGTTGCTGAAGACCGAGGCCACCATGTCACGGTCACTGGCGCGGCCGGTTTCCTTTTCGACAATGCTGGCCAGAATCAGCAACTCATCAGGGGTTTTCAAGGGCGAATCGGCACTGCGCGCTTGCCAAGCCTGTGCAAGCTGTTTGTCCATCGCATGCATGGCGCGCAAAAGCACTTTCAGGTCGCTGCTGTTTTTGGCATAGGTGTAGGTATCCGGGTAAAAACGGCCCTCGGGGTGACGTCCTGGCTGCCCCAGTTTTTCCATGATCACTTTATCTTCAAAGCCCTCGGTATCCGGCTTTAAATGCTCCGCTTTCAGGAGTGCCGCGCGGACTTGCTTGAAAGTCCAGCCTTCCACCAGCGTCACCGAGCGCAGGGCTTCTTCGCCGCGCGTCAGCTTGGCCAACAGGCTGCGCGGGGTCAGACCCGTTTCCAGTTCGTAGTTGCCGGCCTTGATCTGGCGTGCCTGGCCAGACAGGCGAAACCACCAGTAGAGCAGATCGGCCGAGGTTTCAACACCCACGTCAACCACATTCCTGGCCACGCTGCGCGGCGTGGTGCCGGGCTCGACCGACAATTCCAGCGCAGGGGCACTCAAAGGCAAGCTGTGGTTGACCCACCAGAACGCCCAGCCGCCCAAAGCCAGCACCAACACCACCACAAATTTAATCAAACGTCGCACAACCCTATTGCCTTCTACAAAATCAACTGCGCATGATAATTCACGCCATGGACATTTCACTCGAAGGCGTGGCCCCGCTGACACATTCAGGGCTGATCCGTGCGCAAGGCGAAGACGCCGCCAAATTCCTGCACGGCCAATTGACCAACGACTTCTCGCTTTTGGGCTTGTCCGAGGCGCGTCTGGCCGGTTTCTGCAATGCCAAGGGCCGGCTGCAGGCCAGCTTCATCGGCTTCAAGCGCAGCCACACCGACATTTTGCTGCTGTGCAGCCCCGACCTGCTGGCCGCCACGTGCAAGCGCCTGAGCATGTTCGTGCTGCGCGCCAAGGTCAAGCTGGCGGATGCCAGCGCTGAGTTTGTTGTGTATGGTCTGGCTGGATCAGCCGTCGCAGAAGCAAGCCGGGACATTGCGGATTACAAGACCACGGCATGGGCCAAGTTCGATGTGGCTGGTATCTCCTTGATCAACCTGTACCCCGCCGACGGCGTGCCGCGGGCGCTGTGGGTTGCCCCGGTGGGCACGCCTGCCCCGGCAGGTGCGCTCATGACGGCCGAGCGATGGGCCTGGGGCGAGGTGCGCAGCGGCATAGCCACCGTGACCCAGCCCGTCTTTGAAGCCTTTGTGCCGCAAATGCTCAATTACGAATCGGTGGGTGGCGTCAATTTCAAAAAAGGCTGTTACCCGGGTCAGGAGGTGGTGGCGCGCAGCCAGTTCAGGGGCACGCTCAAGCGCCGGGCTTATCTGGCCCATGCTGATCAAGCGCTCAAGGCCGGTGATGAATTGTTCGCCCCCGATGATGCCAGTCAGCCCTGCGGCATGGTGGTCCAAGCGGCACCTGCGCCCGGCGGAGGTTTCGATGCACTTGTGTCGATGCAGATCAGCGCATTTGAAGCCGGTGGCGTGCATGCGCTTGGGGCAGCTGGCCCGTTGTTGAGCCTGCAGCCGGCACCCTACCCTTTGCTGGCTGACATATAAAAATTCAGACCCGACGCGCCCAAGGGCCCAGGGTCATTTTTTCCATCTGGTCGAGCTGACGCTCGAATTTGGCCCAGGCCAGCATGGAGCGCTGGATCAAGCCCATTTGGACCGCTTTGGCGTACTGCTCACGGGCCATGTCAAAAGGCAAACCTTGAACCAGCGACAGCGTGCGGCCAAAATCTGTGGTGGTGTTTTTCAACGCGAGTGAATCATTCATGCAGGGGTCCTTCACGGCATCATGGTGCCAAAAAGCAGGCCACGCGCGCCGTCACGCGTGTCACTGTCGATCAGACGCATGCGCCGCTCGAGGTCGCACACATCAGATGATTCGGCCAGAAATGCGACTTCAATGTCGTGTTGGCTTTTGAAGCCTGGAATGAAAGCTTTGATGAGCTCTATCAGTTTGGACATGGTGAGTCCCTGTGAAGTAAAAGTGGCGTAAGTATAAGGGTTTACCCTTATATCGGTCGCAAGCCCTCGTGTTTGTAGGGCCAATCGGTGCGGCTCACATCAACTTTGTCCGGACCATCTCGATGTGTTCAATTCCCGCCTCCTGAAATGGCTCGCCACGCGGGACAAAGCCCTGCACAAGGTAAAAGTCTTTGGCGCTCGCCTGGGCGTGCAGCATCACCTCGCGGTCGCCACGCTCGCCGGCGGCAGCCAGCAAGGCCTTGAGCGCCATCTGACCCAAGCCAGCGCCGCGCAGCACGCGGTTCACAGCCAGGCGGCCGATCTGCCCCACCCCTGGCGCGGCTTGCAACAACCGCCCGGTGGCCACCGGCAAGCCAAGGCGGTTGCGAATCAGAACGTGAAGCGCACCCGCGTCGGCAGCGTCCTGTTCCAGCGCCAGTGGAATTTGTTGTTCCTGCACAAAAACCTCCAGGCGCACGGCGCGGGCGCCTTCAGCCAGGTTGGACCAATGACCCACCTCGACAGTCACCATCGGGTCACCGGCTTCAAAAGCAAGCAGCACGTCGCGCAGGGCGGCAGGCACCGGCCTCGATTTCTGCGTGGCAGGGTCGGCAAACACATAGACCAGTTCACCCGAGACCAGTGAACGGCCGTTGCAGCGGATGTCCCCGGCAAACACCATGGACGACTTGCCAACGTGCTGGCAGCGAAGGGCCACGTCGAGTTGGTCGTCCAGCCGCGCCGAGGCGTGGTATTCCAGCACCGCTTTCTTGACGTACAGGTCACCTTGCAGCGCCGCCAGCGTGGCCTCATAGGGCAGCGCCAGCGCGCGCCAGTAATCGGCCATGGCGGTATCCAGGTACATCAGGTAGTGCGCGTTGAAGACGATTTTCTGCATGTCGACTTCGGCCCAGCGCACGCGCAGACGATGGTGAAAACGGCTGGATTCAGGCTTGGTGTGCGGCATCTCGATCATTCTGCAAAGGCGTGCTTCAAGGCGCGCGCCGCATCCAGCTGCGCCCGTCGCGCCTCAGGGATGGCACGACCCATTTTGATGAACTCGTGGGTCACCCCGCGGTAAATGTCGAGGTCAACGGCCATGCCGGCGGCGCGCAGCTTGTCGGCGTATTGCAGGCCTTCATCGACCAGCGGGTCGCACTCGGCCAGGCCAAACCAGGCGGGGGGCACGCCTTCAACGTCATCGGCCAGCAAGGGGGCAAAGCGCCAGTCTTCCCGGTCTTTGACATCGGGAATGTAGAGGTCGAAAAAATAATCGATGTGCGCTGCTTCCAGCACAAAGCCATGGCCGAATGTTTTGTGCGATGGCGTGTCGTGGTGGGCGCAACAGCCGGGGTAGAACAGCAGCTGCAGCTTCAGGGCCACGCCGGCGTTTCGCGCCTGCAGCGCGCAGGCCGCGGCCAGCGTGCCACCTGCGCTGTCACCGCCCACGGCGATGCGGTTCGGGTCCAGGCCCTTGTCGGCGCCGTGTTTCGCCACCCATTGCACGGCATCCCAGGCGTCCTCGAAGGCGATCGGGAAACGGTGCTCCGGGGCCAGACGGTAGCCCACCGACAGCACGGCGCAGTGCGCCAGATGGCTCAAATGGCGGCACAGCACATCGTGCGTGGCGATGCTGCCGATGGTGAAGCCGCCGCCGTGCAAATACACCAGCACCGGCAGCGGCCCATCGCCAGGAGCATACAAACGCACCGGTACCTCGCAGCCGTCGCGCGTGGGCAGCGCGAAGTTTTCAACCCGCTGCAGCTTCACCGGGGCCAGATCAAGCACGCCGGCGTTGATCTCATAGGCGGCACGCGCCTGTTGTGGCGTCAAGGCGTGCAGCGGCACCTGTCCGGCGCGCGCCATGCGCTCCAGCACGCCGTGCATGGCGGGGGTGAGCAAGGCGCGCGGGTTGCGGTGAGTCATGGTGCGGATTGATCTTGTTACAGTGCAGGGTCTGATGCTAACAACCCGGGGACATTGATGGCCTTGATCAACTACGTGACCCAGATCCAGTTCGAGTTTGGTGCCATTCAACTGCTGCAACAGGAGTGCACGCGCTCCGGCATCACGCGGCCATTGATCGTCAGCGACCCGGGCGTCAAGGCGGCGGGTATCCTGCAAAAAGCACTGGACGCGCTGCAGGGCATGACCGTGGCGGTGTTTGACCAGACCCCTTCCAACCCCACCGAAGCCGCCGTGCGTGCTGCCACGGCGGTGTACACCGCCCAGGATTGCGACGGTCTGATCGCAGTCGGTGGCGGCTCATCCATTGATTGCGCCAAAGGCGTGGCCATTGCCGCCACCCACACCGGGCCTTTGAGCCGTTATGCCACCATCGAAGGCGGCTCGCCGCGCATCACCGAGCGGGTCGCCCCCCTGATCGCCGTGCCCACCACGGCCGGCACCGGCAGCGAGGTGGCTCGCGGCGCCATCCTGATCGTCGATGACCACCGCAAGCTGGGTTTCCATTCTTGGCACCTGGTGCCCAAAACCGCCATTTGCGATCCCGAGCTCACGCTGGGCCTGCCGCCGCTGTTGACCGCTGCCACCGGCATGGATGCCATTGCCCACTGCATGGAGACCTTCATGGCCCCCGCCTTCAACCCACCCGCTGACGGTATTGCGCTCGACGGTCTGGCGCGCGGCTGGACGCACATTGAGCGCGCCACCCGCGACGGCAGTGACCGTGCGGCGCGCCTGAACATGATGAGCGCCTCGATGCAGGGGGCCCTGGCTTTCCAGAAAGGCTTGGGCTGCGTCCACTCCCTGAGTCACAGCCTGGGCGGTGTGAATCCAGGCTTGCATCATGGCACCTTGAACGCCATCTTTTTGCCAGCCGTGATCGCCTTCAATGGCGCGGCTGAATCGGTTCAAAATGAAAATCGCCTGCAGCGCATGGCCCACGCCATGGGGCTGGCGCCAGGCAGCGACATTGGCGAAGCGATCAAGGCCATGAATGCCCGTTTGGGCTTGCCCGCCGGACTGGCCGCCATGGGTGTGACGACGGACATGTTCGACGCCGTCATCACCGGCGCCATGGCCGACCATTGTCACAAAACCAATCCCCGTATTGCCTCACCGCAGGACTACCACGCCATGCTGATGCAAGCCATGTAACTCCCCCATAATTGGCGGCGTTGCTCTGGCACCAACATTGCTTGTTAGTCCTCGTTCGCAAGGCTCAATTTCTCTTCATTTCAAAGACACACATGTCCATTCACGCTGCTCTGAACCACATCACCCATTACAGCTACGACCGCCTGGTTGCGCTCGGGCCCCAAGTGGTGCGCCTGCGCCCTGCCCCGCATTGCCGCAGCAAGATCATCTCGTATTCGCTCAAGGTCGAGCCGGAGGGCCATTTCATCAACTGGCAGCAGGACCCGTTCTCCAACTACCAGGCACGCCTGGTTTTCCCGGAAAAAACCAAAGAGTTCAAGGTCACGGTGGACCTGGTGGTAGACATGTCGGTCTTCAACCCCTTTGATTTTTTTCTGGAGCCAGCGGCCGAAGAGTTTCCCTTCAGCTACGAGGTCGACCTCAAGCAGGAACTGGCACCCTACCTGACACCCGAGCCGGTCACCCCGTTGGTGCAGGCTTGCCTCGACAAAATCGACCGCACCAAGCGCCGCAGTGTCTTGTTTCTGGTGGACCTGAACCAGTTGGTGCACCACGCCGTCCGCTACACCATCCGCATGGAACCGGGTGTGCAAACGCCCGAAGAAACGCTCACACTGGGTTCTGGCTCATGCCGCGACTCGGCCTGGCTGATGGTCAACCTGCTGCGCCATAGCGGCCTGGCGGCGCGATTTGTGTCGGGCTATCTGATCCAGTTGAAGCCCGACGTGAAAGCCTTGGACGGCCCCAGCGGCACCGAGGTTGACTTTACCGACCTGCACGCCTGGTGCGAGGTTTATTTGCCGGGTGCCGGCTGGGTCGGGCTGGACGCCACTTCAGGGTTGTTGGCCGGCGAGGGCCACATCCCGCTGGCCTGCACACCGCAGCCCTCGGGTGCGGCACCGATCGAAGGCGGTGTTGACGAATCTGAAGTCACATTTGCCCACCACATGCAAGTGACGCGCATTTACGAGTCGCCGCGCGTGACCAAGCCCTATACCGAAGACCAGTGGGCCGACATCATGGCGCTGGGCGATGCCGTGGACGCCGAACTGACGGCGGGCGATGTGCGCCTGACGATGGGCGGCGAGCCCACCTTTGTCGGCGTTGACGACCGCGATGCACCAGAATGGAACACCGATGCCCTGGGCCCGACCAAACGCGGTTTTGCAACCGAATTGGTGCACAAACTGCGCCATGAATACGGCCAGGGTGGTTTTTTACACTTTGGCCAGGGCAAGTGGTACCCCGGCGAGCAACTTCCGCGCTGGGCACTCAACATCTATTGGCGCACCGACCATGAGCCGATCTGGCGCAATCCGGCGCTCTTCACCGACGAGCGCACGCCCACGCATTACACCAGCGAAGACGCCCGACGCTTCACCCTCCTGCTGGCGACCAAACTCGGTGTGACTGGCAAATTCATTCAAACCGCGTTTGAAGACACCTGGTACTACCTGTGGCGCGAACGCCGCCTGCCGGTCAACGTCGATCCGTTCAATTCAAAGCTGGACGACGAGATGGAGCGCGCCAGATTGCGCCGGGTCTTTGAGCAAAAGCTCGACACACCGGTTGGCTATGTGCTGCCGATCAAGGTAACGGGTTATGACGAGTCATATGGGGCAGCCTGGACCACCGGCCCCTGGTTTTTGCGCGACGAGCGCATGTACCTGATGCCCGGCGACTCGCCCATGGGCCTGCGCCTGCCGCTGGACTCGCTGCCCTGGGTCAGCGAAGCCGATTTTCCTTACATGATTGAGCAGGATCCTTCCGTTTTGGTTGGTGCCCTGCCCGGTTACGGCACGGTTGCCGCCAAATATGCGCCAGGCACGGCGGGTCTGGCCCTGGGTGCTGCAGCGCGTGCGGCGGCTACTGCTGCCTCGGGCCAGGCGTTTGCTGGCAGCAGCTATCTGGCAGGCAGCATGCCGCCACCTGAGGCCACCCGAAAATTTCAGGCCGTCACCGGGGCTGCCCACTCTTCAACTGCCAGCCAGGCGCAAAGCCCGCTGCAGTCCGAACCGGCAGACTTCGTCCAGGCCCCGGAGGCCGAGCCAGCAGCCCAGTGGGCGCAGACACCCAAGGCGCACGAGTCAGCCCACTGGGTCACCCGCACCGCGCTGTGCGTGGAGGTGCGTGACCCGCGCCGCGCCAGCGGCCCCAAGGCCGAGGCCGTCGGTGAGAAATCGGGGGTGCTGTATGTGTTCATGCCGCCGCTTGAAAAGCTCGAGCATTACCTCGACTTGCTGGCCGCTGTTGAGGCAAGCGCCGAGGAACTTGGCATGCAACTGGTGCTGGAGGGCTACCCGCCGCCGCGCGACCCGCGGCTGAAACTGCTCAGCGTCACGCCCGATCCCGGCGTCATCGAAGTCAACATCCACCCGGCAACCCACTGGAAAGAACTGGTCGCCAACACCGAATTCCTGTACAACGCCGCTTTCGAGTCGCGCCTGTCGGCCGAGAAATTCATGACTGATGGCCGCCACACCGGCACCGGCGGGGGCAACCACTTTGTCATGGGCGGCGCCACACCGGCAGACAGCCCGTTCCTGCGCAAGCCCGAGTTGCTGGCCAGCCTGCTGCTGTACTGGCACAACCACCCCAGTTTGAGTTATTTGTTCAGCGGCATGTTTGTTGGGCCGACCAGCCAGGCGCCGCGCGTGGATGAGGCGCGCAACGACCAGCTGTACGAGCTCGAAATCGCCATTGAGCAAATCTACAAGAACCGCGAAATCCATGGCCAGTCGATGCCACCCTGGCTGATCGACCGCACGCTGCGCAACATTCTGATCGACGCCACCGGCAACACGCACCGCAGCGAAATCTCGATCGACAAGATGTACTCGCCTGATTCGGCCACCGGTCGGCTGGGTCTGCTGGAGTTGCGCGCCTTCGAGATGCCGCCGCACCCGCACATGAGCAGCGTTCAGCAGTTGCTGCTGCGCGCCCTGATCGCCCGTTTCTGGAAAACGCCCTACCGCGCGCCCGCCACACGCTGGGGCACCGAGTTGCATGACCGCTTCATGCTGCCCGCGTTCATCAAGCTCGACTTTGACGATGTCATGGCTGAAATGCGCAGCGCAGGCTTCGCCTTTGACGACAGCTGGTTTGCCCCGCACGTTGAGTTCCGTTTCCCGCTGATCGGCTCGGTCTGCTCGGCCGGTATCGAGCTCACGCTGCGCAACGCGCTGGAGCCCTGGCATGTGATGGGCGAGGAAGGCGCCCCTGGCGGCACCGCGCGCTACGTGGATTCATCTCTGGAACGCATCGAGGTTCGCGTGACCGGCCTCAACGAGAGCCGCTATGTGGTCACCTGCAACGGCCGCGCCCTGTCACTGCAGCCCACCGGCGTGGTCGGCGAGTTTGTTGCCGGTGTGCGCTACAAGGCCTGGAACCCGCCGAGCAGTCTGCACCCCAGCATTGGTGTGCACGCGCCGCTGACCTTCGACATTGTCGACACCTGGATGAAGCGCTCACTGGGTGGCTGCCAATACCACGTGTCGCATCCGGGGGGCCTGAGCTACGAAAGCCTGCCGGTCAACGCCAATGAGGCGGAAAGCCGCCGCCTGTCGCGCTTCTCTGCCATGGGCCACACGCCTGGCCTGATGCAGGTGCCGCCCGCCACCATCAACGTCCCCGCCAGCCGCGAGTTTCCGTTCACGCTGGATTTGCGGCGCGGTTAAATATTGACCGGAAACGAGATCAGCGCTGCGGCGCGATCTCGGAGGCGTAGTCGTACAGCGCGCCGAGGATGGCTTCGTCGCGCTCGCTGGCCTCTTCGGCCAGCTTGTCGAGGGATTCGAACAAGGCGTCCAGCGTCAGGGCGCCGCCCTCGCCGTCAAACAGGCGCGCCGCCCGGTGCGCTTCCCAGGCCTGTGCTTCTTCGGCGCTGAGGCTTTGCGGGAAATTGCGCGCCCGGTAGCGCCACAGCAATTCTGACAAACGCGCGTCTTCAAACGCGGGCCGGGCCGTGGCAAGCTCAGCCGGGCCGCACCGGCGCAGGTCGTTGAGGCGGCGGCGATCCGCATTGCCGACGAAGCCGCCGTACAAGTCTTGATCGACATCGACAGGCGCCATTTCAGGGCGGGCAAACACCTGGGCCCAGACGGCACTCATGTCGGGCAAACCACGCGCCATGGCTGCGTTTTGCAGTTGTGCCGTCACGTCGATGCCCCAACGCTCGGCCATGGCCGGGCTCAGCACCTTGAGGTTGCTCATCACCATTGGGGACTTGTTGAGGTGCACCGATTTGACGGGCAGGCGGTGCACGCCTTCGGGCAAATCCGCGCTCTTGCTGAACAGGCGCAGGCGGATTTGCTCGGCATTCAGATCGGCCAGCTCGACGGGGTCAAAAGCCAGGTCCCAGGCCAGCAACTCGTTTTTGTTGCCCGGGTGCATGGCCAGCGGCCACATCAGGGCAAGACAACCGCGCTCGGGGGCGAACATGCCCGAAATGTGCCAAAACGGCTTGGCATGGGCCGGGGACGTGGGCAGACCCAACTCGGCCATGACACGGTCTTTCTTGTGCAGAGCAAAACAGAAGTCAAACAGCTTGGGCTGCGCTGTCTTGATGAGCCGGGCCAGCGCGATGGTGGCCTGCACGTCGCTCAGGGCGTCGTGGGCGGCGGTGTGCAGCAGGCCGTTGGCGGCGCTCAGGTCGGTCAATTTGAAGCTGGGCTTGCCATCGGGCTTGACGGGCCACTGGATGCCGTCCGGGCGCAGGGCGTAGGCGGTGCGCACCACGTCGAGCAGGTCCCAGCGGCCGCAGTCGTTTTGCCATTCGCGCGCATAGGGGTCGATCAGGTTGCGCCAGAACATGAAGCGCGTGATCTCGTCGTCAAAGCGGATGGTGTTGTAACCCACGCCCACGGTGCCGGGCTCGCTGAAAGCCTGCTCGATCTGCGCGGCAAACTGGTGTTCAGGCAGGCCTTTTGCCAGGCAGTCCTGCGGCGTAATGCCGGTGATCAGGCAGGCCTCGGGATCGGGCAGGAAGTCATTGGCGGGCTGGCAGTACAGCATGATCGGCTCGCCCATGGGGTTGAGCTCGGAATCTGTCCGGATGGCGGCAAATTGCGCCGGCCGGGTTTGCCGGGTATTGCTTCCGAAAGTTTCGTAGTCGTGCCAGAGAAAGGTGTGCATCAGCGTGTTGACCTGGTCAGTCGGCTTTGGGCTTGTCGCTGTGCGAGACCTCATAGCCATCGGCCACGTAAGCCGGGCCTTTCATGAGCCAGACAACCACACAACCAAAGGACACGGTGAACACGGCCGTCCAGACCAGCACCGCCAAACCGATCATGCCGAAATCGAAGAGCTGAATACGCCGCTCAAGCTCGGCTGCCGTGCCCTCGGTGTAAAACAGCCGCGCCAGCCCCGACAGCAGCAAGGGCAACAAAGTTCCCAGCACCAGAACGCGCGGCATCATGCGCAGCAAGCGCAACTCGAAACCGTAGGGTGTGCGTTGATAACCGGGGAGTTTTTTGAGCCAGTTCATGGTGTTTCAGGGGGGCAAAAGGTCAAAGCCATTTCTGCATGAACTGCGCCTGGCCCATGGCGGGGTCCAGCTGGTAGTTCTCGAAACCCAGCCGGCGGTACAGCTTTTGCGCCGACGCATTGCCTTCGAGCACTTCGAGTGTGAGCTTGCAGGCGCCACGTTCTCGCGCGAGTTGTGCCGCCAGCGCCAGCATCTGCTCGGCCACGCGCTGGCCGCGGTGCGATGCCAACACCACCACATCGTGCACATTAACCAGAGGTTGGCAGGCAAAGGTGGAAAAACCTTCGACACAATTGACCAGCCCCACCGGCAAGCCAGTCTCGTCGAAGGCCAGCACGCTGAACAGCGTTGGCCGAGCCGCCAGCGCTTGCGGCAGCTTGGCCCGGGCAAAGTCAGACAAGGGTTCCCCGCCACCCATCGGGTCACGGGCATAGCCGTCCAGCAGGTCGAGCAATGCCCGCATGTGCTGCGGGTTGGCGTAGTCGGCCTGGCAGAGCGTCAAAGTGGCGGTGGTTGTCATGGGAAGCTCAAGCGCTGATGGTGTCGGCAATGCGCTGGGCGCAGGCTTTGGCCTGGGCCGCATCGCGCGCCTCGACCATGACGCGCACCAGCGGCTCGGTGCCGCTGGCGCGAATCAGCACCCTGCCGTTTTGCCCCAGCTCGGCCTCCACCGAAAGCGTTTCCGATTCGAGCATGGCGCTGGTTCGCCAGTCCTGTCCCGGTTTCAGGCGAATGTTGATCAGGGTCTGCGGAAACAGCGTGAGGTCATTGAGCAACTCCGCCAGGGGCTTGCCGCTGCGAACACTGGTTTGCAGCACCTGCAGGGCCGAAATCAGCCCGTCACCGGTGGTGTGTTTGTCGAGCGCCAGCAAATGGCCAGAACCTTCGCCACCGAGCAGCCAATCATTTTTTTCAAGTTCTTCAAGCACATAACGGTCGCCCACCTTGGCGCGCACCAGGGGCACCCCGCGCGCCTGCAAGGCCAGCTCCACCGCCATGTTGGTCATGAGCGTGCCCACCACGCCAGGCACCGCCTCACCGCGGCGCAGGCGGTCATCGACCATCAGGTACAGCACTTCGTCGCCATTGAACAATCGACCATTGGCATCGACCATCTGCAAGCGGTCGGCATCGCCATCGAGCGCCACGCCCAGGTCGGCACGGTGCGCCTTGACGGCTGCGATCAGCGCCTCGGGGTGGGTGGCGCCCACGCCCTTGTTGATGTTCAGGCCGTCGGGCGCACAGCCTATGGCGATGACCTCGGCCCCCAGCTCATGGAACACCTTGGGCGCAATCTGATAGGCGGCGCCGTTGGCCGCATCAACCACGATGCGCAAGCCCTTGAGCGACAGGTTGTTGGCAAAGGTGCTTTTGCAAAATTCGATGTAGCGGCCTGCGGCATCTTCAAGGCGCCGCGATCTGCCCAGATTGGCTGAATCCGCCCACACCGGCGGCTGGTGCAGCGTGACCTCGACATCGCGCTCCCAGGCATCAGGCAGCTTG
>JAABQI010000267.1 GCA_011391545.1 Rhodoferax sp. | reverse complement strand
CACCGCCTGGAGCAGCGGGGATTTTTGCACGTCATGCTCAATGTCCATGAAAAAATGGTGCATGTGCTGGTGGTGCACTTGGGGCTGATCAAGGCCAGCCGGGTGCGTCAGGTGGCGCAGTTGCAGCGCTTTATCGAGCGGGAAATACCCGAGTCGGCCCCGCTGCTGGTGGCTGGCGACTTCAACGACTGGGGCAAGACCGTGCAACAGGCGATGGCGCAGGAAGGCTTGCACTCCTGGAATGCACGCCAACCCACATTCCCGTCGCGCCTGCCTTTGGCGCAACTTGATTATGTGTTTGCCCGCAACCTGACACCGATGGGATTGATGGTGCCTCAGGGGCGCATTTGGACGCGCATGTCCGACCATCTGCCCTTGATCGCCGAATTTTCCCTGCCGACCAGCTGATTTTCAGCATGTTTGCGCCCGGTCATCAGGTCGATTTGTTGCAGGGTTCTCAGGAATTTTTTGCCGCACTGGTGCAGGCGATCGATCGCAGTGTGCGCGAGGTTCGCCTGGAGACCTATATTTTCAGCGTGGAGGCCTCTGGTGCCCAGGTGGCGCAAGCCCTGGAGCGGGCCGCGCAGCGCGGCGTGAGGGTCTTCGTGGTGATGGACGGTGCCGGCACCGACAGTTGGAGTCAGGAGTGGGCCAGCCGTTTTACGGCTGCGGGCGTGGCTTGGCGAATTTTTTCTCCACTGGGCGGGTTGGGCATTCTGATTCCCAGCCGCTGGCGGCGCCTGCACCGCAAACTGTGCGTGGTCGATGGGCGCGTGGCTTTTTGTGGCGGCATCAATGTGCTGGACGATTTTTTCGATCCCAATTACGGCACCTTGACCGCGCCCCGTTTCGACTTTGCTGTGCGTGTGACCGGGCCTCTGGTCGAATCAGCGCACGCCGCGCTGGTGCAGTTCTGGTGGCGTTTGCAGGCCACGCGCATCGTGCGCCAGGGCGATCTGGCAGCGGCCTGGAAGGCCTTGAATGAGGCCAACAAGTCTGACCCCGACGCTTTGGCGAACGCTGGTCGAGGGTCTGTGACTGGCGATCGGGCGCGCACCAGGGCGGCGCTGGTTTTGCGAGACAACCTGCGCCACCGCACCCGTATCGAGCGCGCCTACCGCCAGGCCATCGGCGAGGCCAAAAATGACATCATCATTGCCAATGCGTATTTTTTGCCGGGCCGAAAAATCAGCAAAGGCCTGATTCATGCCGCCCAACGCGGCGTGCGGGTGCGCTTGCTGCTGCAAGGGCGCTATGAATACTTCATGCAGTACCACGCCGCGCGCATGGTCTATGGCAAGCTGCTGGCTGCCGGGATCGAGATCATCGAGTACCGGGTGAGCTTCTTGCACGCCAAGGTGGCCGTGATCGATGGCCATTGGGCCACTGTGGGCTCATCCAACCTGGACCCTTTGAGCCTGTTGCTGGCCCGTGAAGCCAATGTGGTGGTGGACGACGCGGCGTTTGCGCAAAATTTGCAGGCACGTCTGGAGCATGCCATGCAGGTCGAGGGCACGCGGGTTGACCCGGCAGGCTATGCCGGTCGGCCTTTGGTGCAGCGGCTTCTGGACCGGACGGCTTATGTGGTCATGCGGACGTTGTTGTTCATCAATGGAAAGCGCTATTAGATAAGTAGCTATAAAAGACGAATCTGTGGGCGTTTCAGACGAATAACCTTGCTGCCAAAAGACTGCTAACATCGTTTCACATCCAATTACTGTTAACGACAACCATGAATTCAGCTCCCCCAGAAGAAGGCACGCCGGTCTCCGTCAAGATTCGCGAGCGCATCCAGGCCGCCCGCAAGCGATTCCATGCCAATGACAACATTGCCGACTTCATTGAACCCGGCGAGCTTGAACTGCTGCTCGACGAGGTGGAAAACAAAATGAAAGGCGTGCTGGGCAGTCTGGTGATCGACACCGAGCATGACCACAACACCGACGACACGGCGCGCCGCGTGGCCAAGATGTACCTCAAGGAAGTGTTTCAGGGCCGTTACGTCAAAGCCCCGCCCATCACCGAATTCCCCAATGCCGAGCACCTCAACGAGCTGATGATCGTGGGCCCGATCACGGTGCGCAGCGCCTGCAGCCACCATTTCTGCCCGATCATGGGCAAGATCTGGATCGGCGTGCTGCCCAACGAGCACACCAACGTGATCGGCCTGTCCAAATACGCGCGGCTGGCCGAATGGGTCATGGGCCGCCCGCAAATCCAGGAAGAGGCGGTGGTGCAACTGGCCGACCTGATTCAGCAAAAAACCCAGCCCGACGGCCTGGCCATCGTCATGGAAGCCAGCCACTTCTGCATGAGCTGGCGCGGTGTCAAGGACGTTGACAGCAAGATGATCAACTCGGTCATGCGCGGCAGCTTCCTGAAGGACGCCAATCTGCGCCGCGAATTCTTGTCTCTGATTCCCCAGAAAGGTTAACCATGTTGGTACGTTTGTTGTACGCCAGCCGGGCCATTGATACCCGCCCCGAGGCCATTGAATCCATTTTGCAGCAGTCGCGCTCGCACAACCCAGGCAGTGGTGTGACAGGCGTTTTGTGCTACGGCGGCGGTATCTTTCTTCAGGCCCTTGAAGGAGGCCGAATGACCGTGAGTGATCTCTACGGCCATATTCAGCGCGATATACGCCACAAGGACGTGGTGCTGCTGCACTACGAGGAGATTTCTGAGCGCCGCTTCGCCGGCTGGACCATGGGCGAGGTCAACATGACCCGCATCAACGCGTCCATTTTGCTCAAATACGCAGAAAAGCCCGAGCTCGATCCCTATTCGGTTTCCGGCCTGGTCTCTCTGGCCCTGCTCGAAGAACTGATGGCCACCGCATCTGTCATTGGCCGCGCCTGACCGGTGCCTGCCAGCGTGTTGGTTGGCTGTGATTTTTCCAGTGCACCCACGACCAGAAAACCGATTGTTGTCGCTTTCGGCGCCCTGCGCCATGAACGTGTGCAACTCTCCGGACTGGAGAAGTTTGGGACGCTGGCCGCCTTCTCGGACTGGCTCAAACTACCGCAAGCCTGGGTTGGCGCGTTCGATTTTCCGTTCGGACTACCGCGGGAACTGGTGCAAACGCTCGGCTGGCCGACCGACTGGATGGCCTGCATGGCCCATTACACGCGCCTGAGTCGCGACCAGATTCGCCTTGCGTTTGCCGCTTTTTGCAATGCACGCCCGGTGGGCGGCAAGTTCGCCCATCGCGCCACCGATGGGCCCGCAGGATCGAGTCCGAGCATGAAATGGGTCAATCCGCCGGTGGCTTTCATGCTGCACGCCGGAGTGCCGCTGCTGTTGCAAGCCGGCGCCACGCTGCCAGGCTTGCATGCTGGCAACGGGCAGAAAATTGCCCTGGAAGCCTACCCCGGCATGCTGGCGCGCGAGGTGCTGGGCCAGCGCAGTTACAAGGCCGATGACAAGGCACGCCAGACCCCCGAGCGCCTGATTGCACGCAAAGACCTGATCACGGCGCTGGAGCAGGGCAACACCCGGCTGGGTCTGCGCCTCAAGCTGTCCCACGCGCAACGCGACGCCCTGGCTGACGATGCCCGTGGCGATGCGCTTGACGCCGTGCTGTGCCTGATGCAGGCAGCATGGGCGCAAAAGCAGCACGACGCCGGCGCTGCGCTTTACGGTTTGCCAACTGACCTGGATCCGCTGGAAGGCTGGATCGTGAGCGCCTGAGTTTTTTATGTGGCGCAAATTCATCATGGTCTGCTTGCTGCTGCCAGCCTGTGTGCAGGCCAGGGTCTGGACGGGTGTGGCGACCCATGTGTCGGATGGTGACACTCTTTGGCTCAAGCCGGTGGATGGCTCGGCGCCCAGAAAAGTGCGACTGCTGGGCCTGGATGCACCCGAGCTCTGCCAGGCGGGTGGCGAGGCCGCGCGCGCCGCGCTGCAGGGTCTGGTGGCCGGCAAACCGCTGCAGGTCAAGGTGAATTTTCAGGACAGGTACGGCCGTGATCTGGCCCGGCTGCGTGTGGATGAGCGCGATGTGGGTGCGGCCCTGGTCAGCGCCGGCCATGCCTGGTCAAGCCGCTGGCACAACAGCCTGGGACCTTATGCGGCGCAGGAAGCGTCTGCACGGTCGGCCAGATCGGGCTTGTTTGCTGACCCGGCGGCCCAGTTGCCACGCGATTTTCGCCAGCGCCACGGCCCGTGCCAGCCGCCGCGCTGAGCCCTTACGCGGTTTGTGGCGCGGGCGCTGTGCCGCACACCGGGCAGGCCGGATGACGGCTGATGCGAACTTCGGTAAATTCCATGGCACGGCCGTCGAGCATCAGCAGGCGGCCGGTCAGGGGCCGGCCGGCCCCCGTGATCAGCTTGAGCGCCTCGGCCGCTTGCAGGCTGCCGATGATGCCCACCAGCGGCGCAAACACGCCCATGGTGGCGCAGCGGGTTTCTTCGAACGTGGCCGCGGGCGGAAAGACGCAGGCATAACAAGGCGACAGGGCGTCGCGCGCGTCATACACGCTGACCTGGCCGTCAAAGCGGATCGCTGCACCAGAGACCAGCGGTTTCTGCTGTGCCACGCACGCCGCGTTGATGGCGTGCCGGGTCGCAAAGTTGTCGCAGCAGTCCACCACGACATCGGCCTGCGCCACCAACTGACTCAACAGCACGGCTTCGGCGCGTTGCTGAATCGCCGTGACCTCGACCCCCGGATTGAGCTGGGCAATGGCTGCCTGGATGGAGCGCACCTTCGGACTGCCGACACGGTCCATCGTGTGCGCCACCTGGCGCTGCAAATTGGTCATGTCGACCGTGTCGTCATCCACCACGGTGATATGGCCCACGCCGGCCGAGCCCAGGTACAGCGCTACCGGTGAGCCCAGGCCGCCGGCGCCGATGATGAGCACTCGCGCCGCCAGGATGCGCTCCTGGCCTTCCATCCCAATCTCGTTGAGCAGGATGTGGCGCGAGTAGCGCAGCAGGTCGTCATCGGTCATGGGTGCGCTTAATTCTCTTTTTTCTCTTCTGTGCGCTCGACCAGGGTGTTGCTGGCCACCACCGGCAGGCCCTTGAGCTGGTTCAAGGCTTGCGTCAGGGGGAAATCCTTGTCGGAACCGAGTTCCGGCAAGCGGCGTTCGGAGGCAGGCTTTTTCATTTCTTCTTCGAGCTTGATGCGGGCTTCTTCGCGGGATTTCTCTCGCGCTGCATCCTTGACCTCGTCGCCCTGGCCGCTCGACAGGTGTTTTTCCAGGTCGGCCTCGCGCGTGCGCAGGGCGGCAAACAGGTTGCCTTCGGCCGACTCGTCCACCATCACGTCGGGCACGATGCCCTTGGCCTGAATCGACTTGCCGCTGGGTGTGTAGTAGCGGCTGGTGGTGAGCTTGAGCGCTGCGGTGGGGCAGTTGTCCATGCGGAAGGCTGGGTCCAGGCAGACCGCGGTTTGCACCGAGCCCTTGCCAAAGGTCTGGTTGCCGAGCACTTTGGCACGTTGATGGTCTTGCAGGGCGCCGGCCACGATCTCGCTGGCCGAGGCCGAGCCCTCGTTGACCAGCACCACCAGCGGCACGGTCTTGAGGGCACCCCGGGTGACTTCCTCGAGGCGTTTCAGAGGGTCAGGGCCGCCGCGTCGCTGGTAATAGCGCGGCGCGGCCTTGTAGGTGAACTTGCTGTCGGCAAGTTGACCGTTGGCCGACACCACGGTCACGTTCTCGGGCAAAAAGGCGGCTGAAATGGCCACCGCCGCATCCAGGTAGCCACCCGGGTCGTTGCGCAAGTCGAGCACCAGGCCCTTGAGTTTTGGCTCCTGCTTGTAAATTTCTTCCACCTTGCGCGCAAAGTCGGCCACCGTGCGCTCCTGGAACTGGCTGATGCGCACCCAGGCGTAGCCGGGCTCGATCACTTTCGCCTTGACGCTCTGGGTCTTGATTTCTTCACGTGTGATGGTCACTGAAAAGGTGCGGCTTTCGTCCTTGCGGAAGATGCTCAGGATCACCTTGGTGTTGGGTTCGCCGCGCATGCGCTTGACGCCTTCGTTGAGCGACATGCCTTTCACCGGTGTATCGTCAATCTTGACGATCAGGTCGTTGGGCTTGAGTCCGGCGCGGTCGGCTGGTGAATCTTCGATTGGCGAGACCACCTTGATGAGCCCGTCTTCCTGGGAAATCTCGATGCCCACGCCGACAAACTTGCCGGTGGTGCCTTCATTGAAATCCTGGAGCGCCTTTTTGTCGAGATAGACCGAGTGCGGGTCAAGCCCCGCCACCATGCCGGCAATGGCATCGGTGATCAGCTTTTTTTCATCGACCGGCTCGACGTAATTGGTCTTCACCATGCCGAAGACCGCCGCCAATTGCTGCAACTCTTCGAGCGGCAAGGGCGCCAGAGCGCCGCGCGCCACCGTTTGCAAGGACACGGTGGTCAGCGCCCCGGCGACCACGCCGACCGAGATCCAGCCGGCAACTTTTAATTTATAACCCATTGTGATTCCAGAACGTGTGAGCTTTTACTAAGAGCCATTTAGAGCGATGCGCCGCGCCAGGGTTCCCTGCTGGCGCCAAAGTTACTGTTTTCCTTGTGCCGCGACAGCAGCGGCTGCCTTGGCAGCCGCCTCGGCGTCACCCAGATAATAATGGCGAATCGGTTTGAGCTCGTCGTCGAGTTCATAAACCAGTGGAATACCGTTGGGGATATTCAGTCCGACGAGGTCATCGTCAGAGATGTTGTCGAGGTACTTGACCAGCGCCCGGATGGAATCGCCGTGGGCCGCCACCACCACGCGTTTGCCCATTCGAATCGCGGGCGCCAGGGCTTCATGCCAGAAGGGCATGACGCGTGCCACCGTGTCTTTCAGGCATTCTGTCAATGGCACCTGCTCGGGCGCGAGCTTGGCGTAGCGCACGTCGCCGCGTTCGCAGCGCGGGTCGGTGGGCGCCAGCGCCGGGGGTGCCATGTCATAGCTGCGCCGCCAGATCGGCACCTGCGTATCGCCATACTGCTTGGCCACCTCGGCCTGGTTGAGCCCCTGCAGCGCGCCGTAGTGGCGCTCGTTCAAGCGCCAGCTGTTGACCACCGGCAGCCAGGTGCGGTCCATTTCGTTGAGCACGTGCCACAGGGTGCGGGTGGCACGCTTCAGTACGCTGGTGTAGGCGATGTCGAAGTCGTAGCCCTCGGCCTTCAGCAGGCGCCCGGCAAAGATGGCTTGCTCGAGCCCGGTGGGGGTCAGGTCGACGTCGGTCCAGCCGGCAAACCGGCTTTCCAGGCCCCAGGTGGATTCGCCGTTGCGAATCAGTACGAGTTTGTGCATGTTGAAATAAAGGAATAAGTGCGGGCGTCTGGGCAATGCCGGCGCTGCATTCTAAAATGCCGGGCTTGACACAAGCCCCTCACCTAGGAAATGAACCGTGAAATTTATTCTTGATAACTGGATGTTGATTGCCGTTGCCCTGTCGGCCGGCATCATGCTGATGATGCCCATGATCAAAGGCGCCGGCCAGGGCGCCCTGACCCCGGATGGCGCGGTACAACTGATCAACCGCGAAAAGGCCGTGGTCATCGACATCTGCGAGCCCAATGAGTTTGCCGCTGGCCACGTGATCGGTGCCAAAAATATTCCCATGGGCCAATTGGAGGGCAAGCTGGCCGCCACGGTCAAAAACAAAGCTTTGCCGGTGATTCTGGTGTGCCATTCGGGCGCGCGCAGCAGCCGTGCCCTGGGTATTGCCAAAAAACTGGGCTATGAAAACGTGCAGTCGCTGTCCGGTGGCCTGAGCGCCTGGCGCTCGGCCAATTTGCCGGTTGAAAAAGCCTGATCCCGGGAGACATTGATGCAAACCGTCAAGATGTACACCACCGCCGTTTGCCCCTACTGCATTCGCGCCAAGCAACTTCTCAAGGCCCGTGGCGTTGAGAACATTGAAGAAGTCCGCATCGACCAGAACCCGGCCGAGCGCAACCAGATGATGGCCGTCACCGGTCGGCGCACCGTGCCGCAAATTTTCATTGGCAGCACCCACGTCGGGGGCTGCGATGATCTGGTGGCTTTGGACGCTCAGGGCGGTTTGCTGCCGCTGCTGCAGGCGGCCTGAGATAATCCGGCTGACATGTTTGCGCGCCCGCATGCGTGCGAACGTCATCATTTTTAACTGAAAGACCCTCCATGGCTGATACCCCAAACCCCGTTTTCCAAATCCAACGCGTCTATCTCAAGGAGGCTTCGCTGGAGCAACCCAATTCTCCCGCGATCCTGCTGGAGCAGGAGCAGCCCACCGTGGACATCCAGTTGGGTGTCAATGCTGCGCCGGTGGGGGAGGGCGTTTTTGAAGTGACGGTGACCGCCACGGTGCAGACCAAAATCAAGGACAAGACCGTGTTTCTGGTCGAAGCCACGCAAGCCGGCATTTTTGAGCTGCGCAACCTGCCGCAAGAGCAAATGGGCCCGATTCTGGGCATTGCCTGCCCGCAAATCGTCTATCCCTACCTGCGCGGCAATGTGGCCGACCTGATCCAGCGCGGTGGTTTCCCGCCCGTGCACCTGTCGGAAATCAATTTTCAGGCCATGTACGAGCAGCAGCACGCCGCCCAGGCTGCCCAAGCCGAGCAGCCAGCCGTCGCGCAATAATTTTATGTGGTGGCGTGCTCCTGACACGGTGGCGAACGCTTAACCCATGATGAAAATCATTGTGCTGGGGGCTGGTGCCTGGGGCACGGCACTGGCAGCGAGTGCCAGCGCGAAGTCCAGCCGTCATGCCGTGACGCTGTGGGCGCGTGATGCCGCGCAGGTCGGCCTGCTGCAGGCGCAGCATCAAAACCAGCGCTACCTGCCGGATGTGGCCCTGCCGCCCGCGCTGGCCTTCAGCGCGGCCCCTGCGACTGCCCTCAAGGCCCTGGCGGCCAGTGCCGATCTGGTTGTGGTGGCCACGCCCATGGCCGCGTTGCGGCCCATGCTGGTGGCGCTGGCTGACTGCCGGGCACCGTTGGCCTGGCTGTGCAAGGGCTTCGAAGCCCCGTTCGACGGTGAAATTGGCCTGCTGGCCCATGAAATCCAGGCGCAGGTGGCACCTGAGCTGGTGTCCGGCGTACTCAGTGGGCCCAGTTTTGCGCTGGAAGTGGCGCGCGGCCTGCCCACCGCCCTGGTGGCGGCCAGTGCGCATGAAGCGGTGCGCCAGGCCTTGGTGGACGCGTTCCACAGCCCCAGCTTGCGGGTCTATGTCAGCGACGACATTGTGGGCGTCGAGGTGGGCGGTGCGGTGAAAAACGTGCTCGCCATTGCCACCGGTTTGTGCGATGGGCTGGGTTTGGGCATGAACGCCCGCGCGGCCCTGATCACGCGCGGCCTGGCGGAAATGACCCGCCTCGGGCTGGCGCTCGGCGCCAATGCCGCCACTTTCATGGGCTTGAGCGGCCTGGGTGACCTGGTGCTGACGGCCACGGGCGACTTGTCGCGCAACCGTCAGGTGGGGCTGGCACTGGCACAGGGGCAAAGCCTGGCCCAGGCCACTGCCGCGCTGGGCCATGTCGCCGAGGGCGTTTACAGCGCCCGCACCGTGGTCCAGCGTGCCGCCCACCTGGGCGTGGACATGCCCATTGCGCAAGCCGTGGTGGCCTTGCTTGACGGCCAGCTGACAGCGCCGCAAGCCGTGGCCGCCTTGATGGGGCGCGAACCAACCGTCGAGCAGCCTGACGTGGCATCATGCGGCTGAGACTTCACCTGTGGGTAATTTTGACATGACTTTCAATTCTGATTTTCCCCCTGACTTGGTGGCCGAACTGGCCGCTGCCGACGCTGCCAGAGCTTTGTCTGAAGATGTTGGCTCCGGCGATTTGACGGCTGGCCTGGTTGACCCGCAACTGCGCGCCCGAGCCCGCGTCGTGGCGCGTGAAAGCGCCGTGATCTGCGGTCAACCCTGGGCCGATGCCGCCTTGCGCCAGATGGACCCGGAGGTTGAACTCATCTGGCATGTCCCCGAAGGTCAGCGCTGCCATGCCGACCAGGTGGTGCTGGAAATTCATGGTCAGGCACGGGCGATGCTGACGGCCGAGCGCACCGCCTTGAATTTTCTGCAACTGCTCAGCGCCGTGGCCACCAAAACCAGCGACTATGTGCAGGCCATCTGCGACGTGCCAGGCGGGCACGCCCGCATTGTTGACACTCGCAAAACGATTCCTGGCCTGCGGCTGGCGCAAAAATATGCCGTGCTGGTGGGTGGTGGTGTCAACCACCGCCTGGGCCTGTCTGACGCGGTGCTGATCAAGGAAAACCACATTGCTGCCGCGGGCGGCGTGACCGCCGTGCTGCACAAGGCAGCTTTGGTGGCACCTCAGGCCCGCTTTATCGAGATCGAGATCGAAACCCTGGCGCAACTCAGTGAAGCTCTGGATGCTGGCGCTGGCATGGTGCTGCTCGACAACATGGGTTTATCCCAGTTGCACGAAGCGGTGCAACTCAATGCCGGACGCGCGATTCTGGAAGTATCGGGCGGGGTCAACATGTCGTCCGTGCGCGCCATTGCCTCCACCGGCGTGGACCGCATTTCGATTGGAACCTTGACCAAAGACATCAAGGCCGTTGATTTTTCGATGCGTTTTGCCACCGAGCCGCTGTAAGTAGCGCAGTTTGATTTTTCAGAACCGGGAGACAAGATGAACATGGCCATGAAAGAAGTTGACTACGAACAGCCGCAAGCCGATGTCAGCGGTTCGGTCTGCGCCACCAAACACGCCTGGGCGCGGGTGCCTGTGGAGCCCAGCCAATCAGAGCGTGCTGCCCTGAAAGGCAAAATCCGCCACCTGCTCAAGGAAAAAAACGCCGTCATGGTGTCGCATTACTACGTGCACCCCGATCTGCAGGATCTGGCCGAGGAAACCGGCGGGCTGGTCAGCGACTCGTTGGAAATGGCGCGCTTTGGCCGCGACCATTCGGCGAAGACCCTGGTGGTCTCGGGTGTGCGCTTCATGGGCGAAACGGCAAAAATCCTGTCGCCTGAAAAGCGCATCCTGATGCCCGACCTCGAGGCCACCTGCTCGCTTGACCTCGGTTGCCCGGTCGAGGAATTCAGTGCCTTTTGCGATGCCCATCCCGACCGCACCGTGGTGGTGTATGCCAACACCAGCGCAGCCGTCAAGGCGCGCTCGGACTGGCTGGTCACGTCGAGCTGTGCGCTCGACATCGTGCGGGCCCTCAAGGACAAGGGCCACAAAATCCTGTGGGCACCAGACCGCCATCTGGGCGGCTACATCCAGCGCGAAACCGGAGCCGACATGCTGATGTGGAACGGCTCCTGCATCGTTCACAACGAATTCAAGGCCATCGAACTGCAAGGGCTGATGCAGCAGCACCCGGGTGCCAAGGTGCTGGTGCACCCGGAGTCGCCAGCCGACGTGATTGCTTTGGCGGACGCGGTGGGTTCGACTTCAGGCATTCTGAAGGCCGCACACGACATGGACGCAAGGGAGTTCATTGTGGCCACCGACAACGGCATGATGCACAAGCTGCGCACACTCAACCCGGGCAAGGTGTTCCTGGAAGCGCCCACCTCGGGCAACAGCGCCACATGCAAGAGTTGCGCCCATTGCCCCTGGATGGCCATGAACAGCCTGGCTGATGTGGCTCGCGTGCTGGAGACCGGTGCCAACGAGGTGCAAGTGGATCCCGCGATCATTCCCCGTGCCCGGCTGCCGATCGACCGAATGCTGGCCTTCACCTCGGCGCTCAAGGGCGGTCACGACACGGGCAGCCTGGTGCCCAATATCGGGGCCGCCTGAGGCACGCCCCCTGCTTCACCGCCGCGACGACGACACCCATATACCGCCCACGATCAGCACAAACGCCATCGCGTGGTAGAGGTGCGGCATTTCCCCCAGAAAAACGCTTGACAGCACGGCGGTAAACAAGGGCGTCAGGTTGATGAAAAAACCTGCCACCGACGGCCCCGCGCGCGCCACCCCGGCGCCATAGGCGCGGTAAGCGAGCAGGGCAGGCCCAATGGCAATGAACAGCAAGGCCAATGCCAGGCCCCAACTCAACTCCAGCCGCCCAAGGCCCAGTGACCACTCCGCGCCCGTAAACAAGGCAGACCAAACCAGGCCAAAGGCAATTTGTGCCAGCAAAAAGGCGGCCCAGTCGCGTTTGATCTCGCTCGGCTCGGTGGTCGGGTGGGCCAGCATCCAGCTGTAATACGCCCAGGCAGCCGAGGCCAGCAAGATGTAGACGTCACCCGGCACCAGCCGCACCTGGAGAAGCACGTCCAGCTGCCCCCGGCTCAACACCAGCAACACGCCGCTGATCGACATCAGCGCGCCCAGCCACTGTTTGCCCGAGATCCGGATGTCAAAAAACACGCGGCCCATCAGCAGCATCCAGACCGGCGTGCTGGCGCCCACGAGTGTCACGTTGATCGGGGTCGAGGTGTTGAGCGACAGGTAGAGCAGCGCGTTGTAGCCGCCAATGCTCAGCAGCCCCAGCACCGCAAAACGCTTCCAGCTTGGCCACAGGGCACTGCCCTGTCGCAGCACTGGGGCAGCCAACGGCAGCAGCAGGGCAAAGGCAATGGCCCAGCGCAGCAGGTTGAGCGTCATGGGCGAAACCAGCGGTGCGACCAGGCGCCCCACCACGGCGTTGCCGGACCATAGGATGGGCGGCAGGGTCAGCAACAGGATGGTGCTGGGACTGAGTTTGGCGTGCATGGTGCAGGACTGTAACAAGGCCTGGGGTAATGCCTGATGCCCTTGTGACAGCTTTTGCCGCTTAATCATGGCAACATCTGGCCAAACCAACTTTCAGGACGCCAGACAATGACACCGACCACATCACGCGCCATTCGCATCGACCAGCATGGCGGCCCCGAGGAGCTCAAATTAGTCACCGTTACCGTGGGTGAACCCGGGCCCGGCGAGATTCGCATCCGCCATCACGCGGTGGGCCTGAACTTTATCGATGTCTACCAGCGCAGCGGCCTTTACCCAATGACGCTGCCGCAGCAGCTCGGCATGGAGGCCGCTGGCGTCGTGGAAGCGGTGGGCGAGGGTGTGACTCACCTCAAGGCAGGCGACCGCGCCGCCTACGCCAGCCAGCCCCCGGGCAGCTACTGCGAGCTGCGCGTGATGCCCGCCAAGTGTGTGTGCAAGCTGCCCGATGCCATCTCGTTTGAGACCGGCGCGGCCATGATGCTCAAGGGCCTGACCGCGCAGTATCTGCTCAAAAAAACCCAGCCCCAGGGTGGTTTGCAGCCGGGTGATTTTGTGCTGTTTCACGCGGCAGCCGGCGGTGTCGGCTTGATTGCCTGCCAGTGGGCCAAAGCGATGGGTCTGCAGCTGATCGGCACCGCGGGGTCAGATGCCAAATGCGCGCTGGCCAAAGCCAACGGCGCGGCGTTTGTCATCAACTACAGCACTGAAGACTTTTTGGCACGCGTGAAGGAAATCACTGGTGGCAAAGGCGTCAAGGTGGTTTATGACTCGGTGGGCAAGGACACCTGGGACAAGTCGCTGGATTGCCTGGCGCCGTTTGGCCTGATGGCCAGCTTTGGCAATGCCTCGGGGCCGGTGGCACCGTTTGCGCCGGGCATGCTCGGGCCCAAAGGCTCACTGTATTTGACGCGGCAAACCCTGTTCACCCACATTGCCAGCCGCGAAAGCACGCAAGCCATGGCCGACGATCTGTTTGAAGCCGTGATCAGCGGCAAGGTGCAGATTCACATCGACCAGCGCTACAAGCTTGAAGACGTGCAGCAGGCGCACCGCGATCTGGAAGCGCGCAAGACCACGGGCTGCAGCATTCTGACTTTGTAAGGCTTATCGCCCGCGCCGCACCCGCAGCAGCTCGTCCAGGATCAGGCAGGCGGCGCCGATCGTGATGGCGCTGTCGGCCACATTGAAGGCCGGAAAGTGCCAGCCGGCCCAGTGAAAGTCCAGAAAGTCCACCACATAGCCGTACAGCACGCGGTCGATCACATTGCCCACGGCGCCACCCAAAATGCTGGCGATGGCAAAGGCAAACAGTTTTTGACCGGCATGATTTTTGAGCATCCAAACCATCAGCAAGGCAGCGCCAATGCCAATGGCGGTAAAGAACCAGCGCTGCCAGCCGCCGGCGTTGGCCAGAAAAGAAAACGCCGCGCCGCTGTTGTGCACCCGCACAATGTTGAAGAACGTGGTGACCTGGGTGCTGTCGCCCAACTGGTAATAGCCCAGGATCAGCACTTTGGTGAACTGGTCGGCAACCAGCAGCAGCGTGGCCCAGCCGAGCCAGGCCAGCAGGCTGACACCGCGATGCGCGAACGGTTTGCGCGCCATCAGGCCACCACGCGGGTTTCGCCCGCTTCATACAGGTTGCTGGTGCAGCGCCCGCACAGGGTGGGGTGGGCGGCATTGGCGCCGACATCGTCGCGGTAATGCCAGCAGCGTTCGCACTTGATGCCAGTCGAGGGGTTGACGTGGATGCCCAGGGCGTTACCCGCGTGCAGTTCAATGGCGGAGGTGATGAAGACAAATTTCAGGTCGTCTCCCAGGCTGGCCAGCAGGACGTGGTCGTCGTGGCCAACCGTCAATGTGACGTTGGCTTGCAGCGACGAGCCGAGCTTGCCGTCGGCGCGCAGCACTTCGATCTCCTTGTTGACCGCGTCGCGAAGCTCGCGAATGCGCGCCCACTTGGTCAGCAGCGGTGCATCAGGCTCGGCCATGGCCACATACTGGTCCATGAAGATGGATTCGCGCGTGGCGGCGGGCGCTTTGCCCGATGCGCCCAATACTGCCCAGGCTTCTTCAGCGGTAAAGCTCAAAAACGGCGCCATCCAGCGCAGCATGGCCTGGGTGATTTGCCAAAGCGCGGTTTGCGCACTGCGCCTTGCGAGCGATTTGGGTGCGGTGGTGTAGAGCCGGTCTTTAAGGATGTCGAGGTAAAACGAGCCCAGGTCTTCGCTGCAATAAATCTGCAGCTTGGCCACGACCGGGTGAAACTCATAGACCTCAAAATGTGCCAGGATGTCAGCTTGTAATTGGGCAGCGCGGCTCAGCGCGTAGCGGTCGATTTCCAGCATCTGGTCCAGCGGCACGGCATCCACGGCCGGGTCGAAGTCGCTGACATTGGCCAGCAAAAACTTGAGCGTGTTGCGGATGCGGCGGTAGGTGTCAACCACGCGCGCCAGGATCTTGTCGTCGCCGGCGATGTCACCCGAATAGTCGCTGGCCGCGACCCACAGGCGGATGATTTCGGCGCCCAGCTTCTTCGAAGTTTCCTGTGGGTCAACGCCGTTGCCGGCGCTCTTGCTCATCTTGTGGCCCTTGCTGTCCACCGTGAAGCCGTGGGTCAGAATGCCTTTGTAGGGCGCGCGGCCATACATGGCGCAGGCGGTCAACAGGGACGAGTGGAACCAGCCGCGGTGCTGGTCATGGCCTTCCAGGTACAGGTCGGTCTCCGGACCGTCTTCATGACCGCTGCCCGGGTGTGAACCCTTGAGCACCGTGGTGTGGGTGGTGCCGGAGTCAAACCAGACTTCCAGAATGTCGCTGCTCTTGGTGTAGTGGGGCGCATCCACGGCGCAGCCCACGCGCGCCAGAATTTCATCAGGCGTGGCCTTGCTCCAGGCCTCGATGCCACCAGCCTCGACCATGTCTGCGGCCAGGTCCAGAATCTCCATGGTGCGCGGGTGCAACTCGCCCGAGTCCTTGTGCAGGAAGAAGGGCAGCGGCACACCCCAGCTGCGCTGGCGGCTGATGCACCAGTCGGGCCGGCCGGCGATCATGTCGCGCAGACGCGCCTTGCCGTTTTCCGGGTAGAAGGCGGTTTCTTCAATCGCAGCGAGCGCAATCTTGCGCAGCGACTGGGGCGCCTTGTCCTTGGTGAACACGCCTTCGCCCTCGTCCATGCGAATGAACCACTGCGCGGCGGCGCGGTA
>JAABQI010000266.1 GCA_011391545.1 Rhodoferax sp. | reverse complement strand
CAGCTTGAATTGCCCGACATCGTGCGCAGCGTGGCACCTTGGCTGGTGACCATCAACGAGTCCGAATTGGCGTTTTGCCTGCAAAAGGAATGGAACCACAACCGTGCGCAGTTGAGCGAGCCCCTGCAAGCGCGCATCGAAAATGCAATGACCATCCCGGTCACCGATTACCTGGCGGCCAAAGACCGCATGGTCCACGTCATGAGCGCCTTTGACGAGTACTTCGCCAGCTATGACGCCATCTTGTGTCCCGCCGCTCTGGGCACGGCCCCCTTGGGCCTCGCCTCCACAGGCAACCCGATCATGCAAACCGCCTGGAGTTTTGCCGGATTGCCCTGCCTCAATTTGCCGCTGATGAACCTGTCCAATGGCTTGCCGTTGGGTGTGCAGGCCGTTGGCGCGTACCAAAACGATGCCCGCCTGATGCGCTCCGCGCGCTGGTTGGTTGATGAATTTGTCAAAAGGAATCTGGCATGAAATCGCTTGAACGCTTCACCGGCCTCGTTGGCCTTGTCCTGCTGGCCGCTTTTCTGGTGCCCTACATCCTGAAGTTGCCGCAACTCGACATTACGCTGATCCTGTTGGGCGGCTTGGGCTTGGCCGCGTATGACTACTTTTCTTCGAGCAAAGACGATGAAAATGAGTGAAATTCGGCTTCTGGCGTCGAGAGCCTGGTTGGCTTGCCGGACGCAGGCTTGAACTACACCGGAAAACTCGGCCTGCACACCGCGACTTTTTTGCCTCACAAGCGGCCACTTTCAGACGCCATGTGCGCGAGGTGCAGCTCAACTGCTCAGCGTGCCACAGCTTATTTTGGGCCGCTCCAGGATTCGTGCCACTGCCACACAACGACCTCGAAGATATGCTCGCTTTGCCGCGGTGGAGGACGAATAAGCGCGTTGGACAAGCGACTCAGGGCACGCAGGTGCCCTTTTTGTTTTTTGAAAACCCGTTAAGATTGACGTTTACGTCAACGTCAACGTCAACGTTGCATTGTTTAATCGCTGGTTTTTCAACTTAAAAAATAGTCACCTGGAGAGACATCCCATGACCGACCTGTCCGCCGATTTCAAGGCCCTGGCCAATTACCGCCCCGTCAACAAGGTGCGTTTTGTCACTGCCGCCAGCCTGTTTGACGGCCACGACGCCGCCATCAACATCATGCGCCGCATTTTGCAGAGCATGGGCGCAGAGGTGATCCACCTGGGGCACAACCGCAGTGTGGAGGAAGTGGTCACCGCAGCCTTGCAGGAAGACGCTCAGGGCATCGCCATGAGCTCCTACCAGGGCGGGCATGTCGAGTATTTCAAATACATGGTCGATCTGCTCAAAAGCCGGGGCGGCGCGCACATTCAGGTCTTTGGCGGCGGCGGCGGCGTGATTGTGCCCAGTGAGATCAGGGAACTGATGGACTACGGCGTGGCGCGCATCTACAGCCCGGAAGACGGCCAGCGCATGGGTCTGGCCGGCATGATCGGTGACATGGTGATGCGCTGCGACAAGGACCTGACGCAGTACGCGCCCACCAGCATCGACACCATTCAGGGCCACACCGAAATGAGTTGGCGCGCGCTGGCGCAACTCATTACCGGGCTCGAGAACGAGGCTGCTTCAGGTGTGGTCAAAGGCGAGCTTTCCAAATCGTTCAAGGCGCTGGCCAAAGACATCCAGGCCCTCGCCGCCAGCAAAAAGATCCCTGTGCTCGGCATCACCGGCACCGGCGGCGCTGGCAAATCCAGCCTGACGGACGAGTTGATCCGCCGCCTTCGCCTCGACCAGAACGACGCTTTGCGGGTGGCCGTGATCAGCATTGACCCATCGCGCCGCAAGAGCGGTGGCGCGTTGTTGGGCGACCGCATCCGCATGAACGCCATCAACCCCTGGAGCCAGGGCCAGCGGGTCTTCATGCGCAGCCTGGCCACGCGCGACTTCGGCAGCGAGATCAGCGCCGCCTTGCCCGACGTGATTGCGGCCTGCAAGGTGGCCGGCTTCGATCTGGTCATCGTCGAGACCTCGGGCATCGGCCAGGGCGACGCGGCCATCGTGCCGCATGTCGATGTGCCCATGTACGTGATGACCCCTGAATTCGGCGCTGCCAGCCAGCTGGAAAAAATCGACATGCTCGACTTTGCCGAGTTTGTCGTCATCAACAAGTTCGACCGCAAGGGCGCCGCCGACGCGTTGCGCGACGTGGCCAAACAGGTGCAACGCAACAAGGAAGCCTGGGGCACCCCCATGGAGCAAATGCCGGTTTTCGGCACCATGGCCGCGCGCTTCAATGACGACGGCGTCACCGCGCTCTACCAGGCGCTCAAAGTGCGGCTCGCCGAGCTCGGCCTGCCTGTGAATGAGGGCAGTCTGCCCAAAGTGGCGGTGCGCCACAGCACCAACCAGACCCCGGTGCTGCCGGCCGCGCGCACCCGCTACCTGGCCGAAATCAGCGACACCGTGCGCGGCTACAAGGCGCGCGCCCGTGCCCAGGCAAGATTGGCGCGTGAAATCCAGCAGCTCAAGGCCACGGCGCAGATGCTGCTGGCCGCTGACCCGGGCAAAGACGGCACAGCCAAGCCCGGCGCCTATGGCACCGTGCTTGACTTGGCCCAGGCCCGCAGCTCCGCCCAAGACCCGGCCGCCGCCAAACTGCTGGCGCAGTGGCCCGCCATGCAAACGGCCTACGCGGGTGATGAATACGTGGTCAAGATCCGCGACAAGGAGCTCCGCACCGCGCTCACCACCAAAAGTTTGAGCGGCACCACCATCCGCAAGGTCTGTTTGCCGCAGTACGAGGACCACGGCGAAATCCTCAAGTGGCTGATGCTCGACAACGTGCCCGGCAGCTATCCCTACACGGCCGGCACTTTCGCCTTCAAGCGCGAGGGCGAGGACCCGACGCGCATGTTCGCCGGCGAAGGCGACCCGTTTCGCACCAACAAGCGCTTCAAGCTGCTCAGCTCTGGCATGGCGGCCAAGCGCCTGAGCACCGCCTTTGACTCGGTCACGCTCTACGGCAACGACCCCGATCCACGGCCCGACATCTATGGCAAGGTCGGCAACTCGGGCGTGAGTATTGCCACCATCGACGACCTGAAAGTGCTCTATGGCGGCTTCGACTTGTGCTCGCCCAACACCAGCGTGAGCATGACCATCAACGGCCCGGCGCCCAGCATCCTGGCGATGTTCATGAACGCGGCGATTGACCAGAACCTGGAAAAGTTTGCCGCAGACAATGGCCGTGAACCGACCGACACCGAGGCCCAGAAAATCCGCGAATGGGTGCTGGCCAATGTGCGCGGCACGGTGCAGGCCGACATTTTGAAGGAAGACCAGGGCCAGAACACCTGCATTTTCTCCACCGAATTCAGCCTGAAAGTCATGGGCGACATTGCCAGCTACTTTGTGCACCACAACGTGCGCAACTTCTACAGCGTGTCCATTTCCGGCTACCACATCGCCGAAGCCGGTGCCAACCCGATCAGCCAGCTGGCGTTCACGCTGAGCAATGGCTTCACTTTTGTCGAAGCCTATCTGGCGCGCGGCATGCACATTGACGACTTTGCGCCAAATTTGAGCTTCTTCTTCAGCAACGGCATGGACCCCGAATACACCGTGATGGGCCGCGTGGCACGCCGCATCTGGGCCGTGGCCCTGAAGGAAAAATACGGTGCCAACGAGCGCAGCCAGAAGCTCAAATACCACATCCAGACCAGCGGGCGCAGCCTGCACGCGCAGGAAATCCAGTTCAACGACATCCGAACCACCTTGCAGGCGCTGATCGCCATTTACGACAACTGCAACAGCCTGCACACCAACGCCTTTGACGAAGCCATCACCACGCCGACCGAAGACAGCGTGCGCCGCGCCATGGCGATCCAGCTGATCATCAACCGCGAATGGGGCCTGGCCAAGAACGAAAACCCGTCACAGGGCGCGTTCATCATCGAGGAACTCACCGAACTGGTCGAAGAAGCCGTGTTGCTGGAGTTTGAGCGCATCACCGAGCGCGGCGGTGTGCTGGGTGCCATGGAAACCGGCTACCAGCGCGGCAAGATCCAGGACGAGTCCATGCACTACGAGATGCTCAAGCACACCGGCGAGCTGCCCATCATCGGTGTCAACACCTTCCGCAACCCGCACGGCGACCCGGTCAATGACAAGCTGGAACTGGCGCGCTCAACCGAGGAAGAAAAGCAGAGCCAGTTGCAGCGCCTGGCCGACTTCCACGCCCGCCACGCCAAGGAGTCCCCGGCCATGCTGGCGCGCCTGAAGCAGGCCGTGATCGACAACCAGAACGTGTTCGAGGTGCTGATGGACGCCGTGCGCGTGTGCTCACTGGGTCAGATCACCAACGCTCTGTTCGAGGTGGGTGGGCAGTATCGGCGGAATATGTAACGCCCCCGTCACTGCGAGCGTAACGCAGCAGTCCATGCAGTCGGCAGTCATGGATTGCTTCACCTCGTTCGCAATGACTGCAGTCTCAAAAGCAAAACGGCCCGAAAGGGCCGTTTTGCATGGAACCAATCAACCGCCCTTTTTGCAGCGCTTGCCCGGGTTCTTCTTGTTGTTGGTGGCCACGCCACGCTCCAGGCTGCGCATCTGGCCGTGACCGGCGGTGTAGCACACGCCTTTGGGGGCGACGGGGCGGGGAGAAGCTTTGCGTTCGGCTTCGGTGCGGAATTCTTTGGCCATGAGTGGACTCCAGTGGATGAATAAAAACGGCGATTATCCCGCACTTGGCGGCTATAGCAGCCGCACCCTGACACTTTTGCCCTTGACCTTGCCGGCATTGAGCTTGTCCATGGCTTGGCGGGCGATGTCGCGCTGCACCGCCACAAAGGTGGTGAACTCAGTCACCACAATCTTGCCGATCTGTTCACGGCTGTAACCGGCGTCGGCCGTCAAGGCGCCCAGAACGTCGCCAGGACGAATTTTTTCTTTTCGGCCACCCAGAATTTGCAGCGTGACCATGGGGGGCAGCAAGGGGCCTTTGCCGGTGGGCGTGAGTTCGTCGAGCTTGTACCAGGTGGACGGCTGCTTCTGGTATTGCTCGATCTTGCCAACCGCGCCCATCTCGTACATGGCCGCCAAACTGAATGCAAGGCCGGTTTCGCCTGCACGCCCGGTGCGGCCGATGCGGTGCACATGGACCTCGGGGTCGGGCGTGATGTCAACATTGATCACCGCTTCAAGTTCCTTGATGTCGATGCCGCGCGAGGCCACGTCGGTGGCCACCAGAATGGAGGCGCTGCGGTTGGCAAACTGCGCCAGCACCTGGTCGCGCTCGCGCTGCTCCAGTTCACCGTACAGGGCCAGCGCGCTGAAACCCTGCTGCTGCAGGTAGGTCACCAGGTCCTTGCATTGCTGCTTGGTGTTGCAAAACGCCAGCGTGCTGACCGGGCGGAAGTGGTTGAGCAGTTTGGCCACCACTTCAAAGCGGGTGGGCCGGGTGACCTCGTAAAAACGCTGCTCGATCAGGCTTTTCTCAGCGCCGTCGGCCACCGTGATCTGCTCGGGTGAGCGCATGAACTGGTTCGCCAGTTTCTCGATGCCTTCGGGGTAGGTTGCCGAGAACAGCAGCGTCTGGCGCTCGGGCGGGCACTGCTTGGTGACGGTCACGATGTCGTCCAGAAAACCCATGTCGAGCATGCGGTCGGCCTCGTCGAGCACCAGCGTGGTGAGCGCGTCCAGCGCCAGGTAGCCGCGCGCCAGGTGGTCCATCACGCGTCCGGGCGTGCCGACCACAATGTGCGCGCCGTTTTCAAGGGAAGCGCGCTGGCCTCGCAGCGCCACACCGCCGCACAGCGTGACCACCTTGATGTTGTCCAGCGCGCGCGCCAGCCGGCGCACTTCCACCGCCACCTGGTCGGCGAGTTCGCGCGTCGGGCACAGCACCAGGGCTTGCACGGCAAAGCGGCGCGGGTTCAAGCGCTCCAGCAGCGCCAGGCCAAAGGCGGCGGTCTTGCCGCTGCCGGTCTGGGCCTGGGCGATCAGGTCTTTGCCCGCCAGCGCGATGGGCAGGCTGGCGGCCTGGATCGGCGTCATGGTCAGGTAGCCCAGTTGCTGCAGGTTGTCCAGCGTGGCGGGGTTGAGACCGAGGGTGTCGAAGGACTGGGTGGTGGTGTTTGTCATCACTCGATTATCGTGAATGCCCATGTGGGCACAATGGACTGGACACAATCGGCGCTGTTGCCGATTTGAAAGGAGAACCCCCATGTTGCAAAAAATGACCCGCCGCATCGGCTGGCCGCTGCTGCTGGCCACCCTGCTGGCCGCCTGTGGCAGCGACATCGTCAATCCGGTGACCGGCCAGGCCGAGCGCTCGGTGATGAGCGAGCAGATGGAACTGACCGAAGGCGCCAAGGCGCACCAGCAAGTGCTACAGGAGTATGGCGTGGTCAAAGATGCGCGGCTGCAAGCCTATGTGAACAGCCTGGGCCAGCGCCTGGCCAAACAGTCGCACCGCGAGCAGTTGCAATGGCACTTTACCGTGCTCGACAGTCCCGAGATCAACGCCTTCGCGCTGCCCGGCGGTTATGTCTATGTGACACGCGGCATCATGGCCCATCTGCAAAACGAGGCCGAGCTGGCCGGCGTGATCGGTCATGAAATCGGCCACGTGACGGCGCGCCACGGCGCCCAGCGCGCCACCCGCCAGCAGGACGCCGGCCTGGGCGTGCTGGCGGCGAGCGTGCTGGGCGCCGTGCTGGAGAGCCAGGGCATGAGCGGCGCCGGGCGGCTGGCCAGCGACCTGTCGCAAACCGTGGCGTCGGGCTACATCGCTTCCTACAGCCGCGACCAGGAACTGCAGGCCGACAACCTGGGCGCCGAATACCTGGCGCGCACCGCCTACGACCCGCGCCATATGGTCAACGTGATCAACTCGCTGAAAAGCCTGGAGCGCTTTGCCGCTGACCAGGCCCGTGCCGAGGGCCGCGCGGTTAAAACGTCGGGCACCTGGTTGTCGTCCCACCCGAGCAACGACCAGCGCCTGCAGCAAATCAGCCAGCGCGCGACGCAGTACCAGAGTCAGGGCAATTACGCCGATGAAGGCGGCGCCCGCTACCTGCAGGCCATTGCCGGAATGGCCTATGGCGAGAGTGCCGACCAGGGGCTGACACGCGGCCAGAATTTTTACCACGCCGACATGGGCATCGCCATCACCGCTCCCGCGGGCTGGAAGATCCAGAACGAGGCCAGTCAGCTGGCGCTGGTCAACGCCGCGCGCGATGCCGCGCTGAAGGTGCAGGTGGCGCCGCCCAAAGCGGGTGCCACGCATGACGACATCATTCGCAACTTGCTCAAGCCCAGCCAGGGCCGCACGGAACGACTGACCGTCAACGGCCTGCAAGCGACCCGTTTTGTCGGCAGCCGCGCCACCAACCAGGGCCAGCAGGCGCTGGAAGCCACGCTGGTCACAGGCCCGAAGGCAAGCGTTTTTGTGCTGATCCCGATGGCCAAAAATGCCGCTGCGCTGCAGCAGGCCAGAACAGGTTTGGCGCAGGCCCAGGGCAGCTTTCGCGCCATGACGGGTCAGGACCGCGCCGCTGCCAGACCCTGGACGCTGCGCACCACGGCTTATCCCCCGGGCGGCTTTGCCCAGTTGGCCCAGCGCTCACCCTTGCCGCAGGCCGAAGGCCAGTTGCGGCTTATCAACGGTTATTACAGCGGCGGCGCGCCCGGGGCGGGGCAGTTGGTGAAGGTGGTGGAATAAGGGCAGCCTCACGCAAAGTAAGCCGCCACAAAATCGTCGAACGGGCCTTGCGGCGCGGCATCCAGCTTCTCCTGCGCCGCCAGCGATTCCTGCACGCTGGCCTTGAATTTGGCCAGCGTGTCGGCGTTGAGGGCGGTGGCTTGCAGGCTTTGGGTATGGCGCTTGGACATGGCAAAAGCAAAGTTGAAATAGCCGCCATGCTGCCTGACGGCGTCCAGCACCTGGGCCGACGGTGTGCGCTCGGGCTCGTCGATGCGCAGGCGCAGGTCTTGCAGTGCCTGCTGGTAACGCTGGCCACCGTAGGCGGTGTCGAGCATGGTGGCAAACGGCGTAATGTCGTCGAACAACTCATGCGCCAGCGTGCGCAGCGGCTGCTCGTGGTTGTGCACCAGCAGTTGCAGGCCGGGTTGGCGGCCACGCGTGACCACGCGGTGCTTGTTTTCGTCGTTTTCGCTCTGCTCGCGGCTGGTGATGGGCGGGCTGGCGCGAAACAGGCACATCAGCATCAGGATGTCGGCAAACAGGCTTTGTTCGGGTGCAATGCCGATGTCGATGAAGGGGTTGAGGTCGAACAGCCGCATCTCAAGGTACTGCACGCCCAGGGTGCGCAGCGCCTTGGCCGGGCGCATGCCATCGGGGGCAATGCGCTTGGGGCGCATCGGGGCATAAAACTCGGCCTCCAGCTGCAGCAGGCTGTCGCTGATCTGTTTCCAGTGGTCGCCATCACGCACACCCAGCTCGGTGTAATACGGGTCGGGCGTGCGGATGGCCGCCTCCAGCCCATCGGTGTATTCGGCGAGCGAGTTGAAGTTGATGTTGAGCTTGTCTTGCGCGTGGTTCTGGTAACCCAGGTCGCTCATGCGCAGGCTGGTGGCGTAGGCACCGTGCAGGGTGCCTGGCACCAGTTCGGTCAAATCGCTGGGGTGGCCCTGCAAGAATGACTGGCACACCGCCGGCGAGGCGCCAAACAGGTAGGGCACCAGCCAGCCATAGCGCAAGAAGTTGCGGATCAGGCCAAAGCTGCGGGTGTCGATGAAGTCCTGCAAGTTGGCCGCGCCGCCGCAACAGTCGCGCAGGCTCTGCCAGAAGTCTTGCGGCAGCGACCAGTTGTAATGTGCCCCGGCAATGGTTTGCATGGCGCGACCGTAGCGCAGCCCCAGGCCTTCGCGATACACCATCTTGAAGCGCGCCGCGTTGGACGGGCCGTAGTTGGCAATGGCAATGTCGGCATCGGGGCCGATGCGGCAGGGCATGGAGCCCGCCCACAAAAATTCGCCCTCCAACTGCTGAGCGCTGAAGCGGTGCGTGTCTGTTAAAAATTCCAGCGGAAAGCCCGGCTCGCTGGACGGCGGCGTGATGAACTCCAGCAGCGCCTCGGCGTAGTCGGTGGTGATCCAGGGGTGGGTCAGCTTGGCACCCAGCGCTTCGGGGTGGGGTGTTTTGGCGAGCTGGCCGCCGCGGTCCACGCGCAGGCATTCGCGCTCATAGCCGCGCTGAATCCCGCGCAGCAGCCGTGCCTGGGCCGGTTCGGTGAATTGGCGGACTTCGTCGCAACAGGTGAATTTCAGCATGACGGGGTGTTGGTCTTTTTCAAAATGGGGAAGTATGGCAGTTTTTGCCCGGCGCAGCGCCGCGCCAATGTCATGCAGGCGTGAAACAATCAGTGCATGCCTTACCTACCCGCTTTCATCGCGCCCATGCGCTTTACCGACCCGGCCGCCGCCCTGGCGCAAGCCCGGCTGATTTATGACAACAGCATCGGCCACCTGCGCCAGGCCATGCAGCGCTATGTGGCGGGTGACGACCTGCCCGGCCACGTGCGTGCCTGCTACCCGTTTGTGCGGGTGCAGACCGACACCGCGCGGCGCAACGCATCCAAAGAGTCGGCGCGCCTGAGCTATGGCTTTGTTGCAGGCGCGGGCCGTTTCGAGACCACCCTGACCCGACCCGACCTGTACGCCCGCTACTACCTGGAGCAGTTCACCCTGCTGCTGGACAACCATGGCGTGGAACTTGAAGTGGGCACCAGCAACCAGCCGATTCCGGTGCATTTTTCCTTTGCCGAGAGCGACCATGTGGAAGGCAGCCTGAGCCAGCAGCGGCGCCAGTTGATGCGCGACGTGTTCGACCTGCCCGACCTGGCCGCCATGGACGACGGCATTGCCAACGGCACCCATGAGTCGCACCCCGGCGAGGCACAACCCCTGGCGCTGTTCACCGCGCCGCGGGTGGATTATTCGCTGCAGCGGCTGCGCCATTACACCGGCACGGCGCCCGAGCATTTTCAGAACTTCGTGCTGTTCACCAACTACCAGTTTTACATCGACGAGTTCATTGCGCTGGGCCATGCGGCCATGCAGGACGCCGCCAGCGACTATGTGGCCTTTGTCGAGCCGGGCAATGTGGTGACTGAAAAAATTACCGTCACTGCGAGCGAAGCGCGGCAGTCCATGCCGCCACCACCCCGCTTGCCGCAAATGCCCGCCTACCACCTGGTGCGCCCAGACGGCAGCGGCATCACCATGGTCAACATCGGCGTCGGCCCGGCCAATGCAAAAACCATCACCGATCACATCGCCGTGCTGCGGCCGCATGCCTGGATCATGCTGGGCCACTGCGCCGGCCTGCGCAGCAGCCAGCAACTGGGCGATTACGTGCTGGCGCACGGCTATGTGCGCGAAGACCATGTGCTTGACGAAGAGCTGCCGCTGTGGGTGCCGATTCCCGCGCTGGCCGAAATCCAGGTGGCGCTGGCCTCTGCCGTGACACAGGTCACGCAGCTCGAGGGGCCCGAGCTCAAACGTATCATGCGCACCGGCACCGTGGCCTCCACCGACAACCGCAATTGGGAACTGCTGCCCGACAACGGCCCCCAGCGCCGCTTCAGCCAGAGCCGCGCGGTGGCGCTCGACATGGAAAGCGCCACCATTGCCGCCAACGGATTCCGGTTTCGCGTGCCGTACGGCACCCTGCTGTGCGTCAGCGACAAGCCGCTGCACGGCGAGATCAAGCTGCCCGGCATGGCCAACCACTTTTACCGTGAGCGCGTGGACCAGCACCTGCGCATCGGCATCCGCGCGCTGGAGTTGCTGCGCGAACAAGGCATTGACCAGCTCCACAGCCGCAAACTGCGCAGCTTCGCCGAGGTGGCGTTTCAGTAATAGAGCCACCCTTGTCCACCCTCTTGCATGTTGAACGGCTCGATGCGGTCGTCGGCGAGTTGCTGGCCGGCGGTGCAACTCGCGTGCTGGATCTGGGCTGCGGGCCTGGTGAGCTGCTGCTGAGATTGCGTGCGCATCCGCAGTTTGTGCAACTGCTGGGTATTGACATTGACGAGCGTGCGCTGGCGGATGCGCGATCTGCGCTCGGCTTGGACTGGCTGCAGCCCGAACCGCGACTTTCCGTGCGGCTCGGTTCGTTTGAAGAGGTGGATGCCGAGTTGAAGGGCTTTGATGCCGCCGTGATGCTGGAAACCATCGAGCACATCGCCCCCGGCCATCTGCCCCGGGTGGAGCGCGCCGTGTTTGGCGGCATGCATCCGCGCCTGTTGCTGGTGACCACGCCCAATCAGGAATACAACGTGCTGCACGGCATGCCTGCCGGGAGCAAACGTCACCCTGGCCACCACTTCGAGTGGACCCGTGCCCAGTTCCAGCGTTGGGCCAATGGTGTGGCGCAGCGCCATGGCTACAGCGTCAGTTTTTCCGACCTGGGACCGCCCGACCCGGTGCGCGGCAGCTCGACACAGATGGCGAAATTTGAAACCTTGCGGGTCAGACCCTTGTGATACCTTGTGGGTCAGACCACTCGCGCAGCGACGTGCTATGACCCCAACTGTTCAGGTGCAGTTCGCGCGTGGCTTCACCTTCGATGCGGCCAGCTTGGCATTGACCCGCGCCTGCTCGATGTCGGCGTGCGCCGCCAGCGCCACGCCCATGCGGCGCTTCACAAAACTCTCGGGCTTGCCAAACAGGCGGATGTCGGTGCCGGGCACGCGCAAGGCGTCATCGACACCGTCAAACACAATGCCCACGGCGTCGATCCCACCATAGATCACGGCGCTGGCGCCGGGGTTGCGCAGCGCCGTGTTGACCGGCAGGCCAAGGATGGCGCGCGCGTGCAGCTCGAATTCACTTTGCCACTGCGTCGTGAGTGTGACCAGGCCGGTGTCGTGCGGACGCGGGCTCACCTCGCTGAACCACACCTGCTCACCCTTGACGAACAGCTCAACACCAAAAATGCCCAGCCCCGAGGCCTTGCCGTCGAGCTCAATACCAAGGTCGTCGGTAACGGTCTTTGCAATCTGCTGGGCCTTTGCCAGCGCTGCAGGGTGCATCGGGTGCGGTTGCCAGCTTTCCACATAGTCACCGTTGACCTGCACGTGGCCCACAGGTTCGCAAAAATGGGTTTCGATCTGGCCGTCGGCACCTTTGGCGCGCACCGTGAGCAGCGTGATTTCGTAGTCGAAGTCGATGAAGCCTTCCACAATCACGCGGCCGTGGCTGACGCGCCCCCCCGCCATGGCATGGTCCCAGGCGGCCTGCACATCGGCCGGTCCGTTGAGCTTGCTTTGGCCCTTGCCGCTGGAGCTCATCACCGGTTTCACGATGCAGGGGTAGCCGACGCCCGGCTTGCCATCCACGCCATCAATGGCGGCTTGCAACTCGGCCAGCGAGTCACAAAACTGGTAGGGGCTGGTCGGCAGGCCCAGGGTCTCGGCAGCCAGGCGGCGAATGCCTTCGCGGTCCATGGTCAGGCGCGCGGCGCGGGCGGTCGGGATCACGCGCACCACGCCGGTCGCTTCCAGCACTTCGAGCATGGGGGTGGCAATGGCTTCGATCTCCGGCACCACCAAGTCGGGCTTTTCTTCTTCGATCAACTCCCGTAGCAAGGCCGGATCACTCATCACCACAGTGCGGGCATGGTGCGCCACCTGCTGGCCCGGCGCGTTGTCATAACGGTCCACCGCAATGGTTTCCACTCCCAGGCGCTGCAAGGCGATGATGACTTCCTTGCCCAGTTCGCCGCTGCCGAGCAGCATGACGCGGGTGGCGTTGGGGGACAGGGGGGTGCCGATGGTGGTCATGGTGTTTGCGCGAAATGGCGTCCGTTGGGTATGAAATGGATGATTTTTGATTCTATAAAACCTGCAGCCCGAAGAAATGATCTTCAAATTGCAGGCATTGGGTGTTGATCAATGTCATGGGCCAGGCAGCAATTGCCCGTCCACCATCTGGATCTGACGCTGGCAGCGCGCCGCCAGACCGGCGTCGTGCGTCACGATCAGGCAGGCCGATTGCCGCTCCTGGTTGATGCTTTGCAGCAATTCAAAAATGTCGTTGGCGCTGTGGGTGTCGAGGTTTCCAGTGGGCTCGTCGGCCAGGATCAACCGCGGCGACAAGGACAGCGCGCGGGCAATGGCCACGCGCTGCTGCATGCCGCCCGAGAGTTGCGACGGCCGCTTGTGCGCCGCGTCCTTCAAGCCAACCTGCGTGAGCAGCCGCATGGCTTCGTCGTGCGCCTGGGCGCTGGGCCAGCCGCTGTCGATGATGGCCGGCATCATCACGTTTTCCAGCGCGCTAAACCCCGGCAGCAGGTGGTGAAACTGAAAAATAAAGCCGATGGTGCGACCGCGTAAAGCGGTAATGGCCGCGTCACCCAGCAGCGCGGTGTCCTGGTCGTTGATCCACAGTTGGCCGCTTGTGGCGTGTTCCAGCAGGCCGATGATGTTGAGCAGCGTGCTTTTGCCCGAACCCGACGGCCCGGTGAGCGCGGCAAACTCACCCTCGGCAATGGCCAGGTCAATGCCGTGCAGCACCTCGGTGACCACCGGTGTGCCTTCGCCGTAGCTTTTGCGCACTTGCTTGAGTTCGACGATGTTGGCCATGGTGAAACGATCAGACGCGGATGGCCTGCACCGGATCCAGCTTGGCGGCGCGGCGTGCCGGCAGGGCGGCCGCCAGCAGGCCCACCACCATCGCCAGAGCGCAGGCGCTGATCACCACCGAGAGGTCAAGGTTTGGGCTCACCAGCGCCGAACCGTCGGCATTGCGCGTGATCTTTGCGAAAAACTGCACCAGGCCCAGCGCCAGCGCCGAGCCCAGCGCCGAGCCCGCCAGGCCATAAAAACCGCCCTGCAGCAAAAACACCGCCATGATGCGTTGCGGGCTGGCGCCCATGGCGCGCAGGATGCCAATTTCCTTTTGCTTTTGCACCACCGACACCACCAGCACGCTGGCGATGCCCACCGCCACAATCACGGTGACAAAGGCGCGGATCAGGTTGTTGGAGATGCTCTGGCTGTTCAAGGCCGAGAGCAGTTGCGCGTTGGTTTGCATCCAGCTCTCCACTTGCAAGCCGGTTTGCGCCTGCAACGGCCGGGCGATGGCTTCTGCCGCGAACAAATCGGCCACGCGCAGGTCGATCTGGGTGATGCCGCCGGGCAGGTCGAGCAGGGTTTGCGCCACCTTGACGCTGATATAGACCCAGCGCCGGTTCAGGTCGCGGTTGCCGATGTCAAAGAGGCCGGCAACGCTGAACAAATCGTTGCGCCCGTCCATGGTCACCAGCCTGATCTTGTCGCCCACCGTCACGCCCAGGTCCTTGGCCAACTCGACGCCGATCACGGCATTGGCGCCGCTAACCTCAAAGCGACCCGCTTGCAGGTACTTGTCCATGCGCACAATGCGCTGGTAGGCCTGCGCATCGATGCCCATCAGGGCGATGGGCTGGTTGGCGTCGGCGCGAGTGGCAAAGCCCGCACCCGAGAGCATGGGCGACACCGCCAGCACACCGGGGGTTTGCTCAGCCAGCCGCGCCACGGCCGACCATTGGTCGATGGATTTCAACGCTTGCGCGCGCGGCTGGATGATGGCGGCGGTCTGGTCTGGCGGCAGCGTGGTGCGGTTGACCGAGCGCGCCGCCTTGAGCACGATGTGGGCCTGGCTGCCCAATGTTTTGTCGATGATTGAGGCCTGCAACTGGCTGATCAGGGTGGTCAAAAAAATGATCACCGCCACGCCGCCGGTGACGCCCGCCAGAATCAACACGGTTTGCATGCGCCCCTCGCGCAGGTAGCGCAGGCACACCATGGGGGCAAAGGGCAGGCGCAGCATGCGGCTGGTTTACTGTGTCAGCCCGGGAACGGGCTGGGCGTTGCCACGCGCCACAGGCTCACTTTTGGGGCGCACCCGGTCACCATCCGCGGCGCTGGTGGTGGGCAAAATCACTCTGTCTCCACTGGCCAGGCCCGTGAGGATTTGCGTGGTGCCAACGCCTTGCAGACCGAGCGTGACATCGACGCGCTCGGCTTTGCCATCACGCGCCACCAGCACAAACGGCTTGCCGCTGGCATCGCGGCGCAGCGCGTCGGTGCTCAGCATCAGGGCGTCGGCCACCTGCGCGGTGATGATCTCCACGCTCACGGTCATGTCGGGGCGCAAAAAGGCCGGCGGCCGGGGCACTTGCAATTTCAGGTCGACGGTGCCGCGCAAGGCATCGACGGCGGGCGCGATGGTGGTCAGCGCGGCGTCAAACGGCTGCTCCGGGTAGGCGTCGGCGCTGGCGCGTGCCACCTGGCCCAGACGGATGTACTTGAGGTTTTTTTCGTCAACGCTGGTCTCGATGCGGGTCTCCGCGCCGCTGACCAGCGTCAGCAGCACATGGCCGGGCTGCGCCGTGTCGCCGGGCTCGGCGTTGCGGCTGATGACTGTGGCGGCTACCGGTGCGCGCAGGCTAAGGCTGTCGAGCCGTGTGGCGGCAGACGCAGCGCTGGCCAGGGCTTGCGCCAGTCGCGCCTGCGCCGCGGCGGCCTCCGCCCCACCGGCCTGGTTGCCCTGTGCCTGGGCGCTGGCGGCCAGCACGGCGGCGCGGGCCGTTTGCGCCTGGCGCTGGGCCTCGTCCAGGCGCGCTTGCGACACAAAACCCTGCTTGAGCAGGTCCTGCGTGCGTGCCAGTTCCTGCTCGGCCTGCACGGCGGCTGCGCGCGCCTGCGCGAGTTGCTGTTCGCTCACCGGCGCCTGCACCGAACTGAGTTGGCGCTGGCGGGCCTGGGCTTCAGCCACGGCTGCCTGCGCAGCTTTCAAATTGGCGCTGGCTTCATCGTCACGCAAGCGCACCAGCACCTGCCCGGCCTGCACCGCATCGCCTTCGCGCACCAGTATTTGCTCGATGCGCGCGGTGGTCTGGCTCATCACGTCGGTGCGCGCCACGCTGGTTATGCGCCCGCTGGTCACCACCGACTGCACCATCGGCCCCTGCGACACCAGCGCCAACTCCACGGCCATGCCACGCTGCCCCCAAGCGTAGAGGCCCAAGCCAGCCACGAGCACAGCCGCGACCCAGAATAAGTGTGTGCGCTTGAATGTCATGCGGTGATTGTCGGGCAAGGCTCAGCGACAATTCGGCCCATGCCCGAATCCATTCTCTCTGTTCAACATCTGGTCAAGCGTTATGGCGAGGCCACGGTGGTCAGCGACCTGTCTTTTGACATAGCACCGGGCGAATGCCTGGGCGTGATCGGCCCGAACGGTGCCGGCAAAACCACCACCATCCGCATGTGCCTGGGGTTGACGGTGCCCGATGAAGGCACGGTGACGGCCTTTGGCCTGTCAATGCCGCGCGATGCGCTGGCCATCAAGGCGCAG
>JAABQI010000265.1 GCA_011391545.1 Rhodoferax sp. | reverse complement strand
TCAACCATCGTCGGCACCGAATCGACCGCGTACAGCGACTGATCAGGGTACATCGACAGCGAAGTATTTCCGTCGGCGGCCACCTGCCAACCCGACAGGTAAATGGCCTTGACGCCGGCTTTGACCTGCTGCATGGCTTGGCCACCGGTCAGGGCACCAAGGCAGTTGACGTAGTCTTCGGTGTGCAGCAGATCCCACAGTTTTTCAGCGCCACGGCGCGCCAGGGTGTGCTCGATGGGGAAGGAACCACGCAGACGCACGACGTCGGCCGCGCTGTAGCCGCGCTTGATACCCTTCCAGCGCGGGTTGGTGGCCCAGTCTTTTTCCAGGGCGGCAATTTGTTGTTCGCGGCTCAATTGTTCGGTGACGGTTTGTGGCATGGTGACACTCCTGAGTTGATGAAAATGAGAGGGCATCTGTTGCATGGAGCAATTGATGTCTTGGGCCTTATTCTAGGTCTTATAGAAGACTATTTATACATCTTATGTCTTATAGAAGACTTTTATTTAATTCAATATTATCAATGACTTGGGTTTTTTATTTTGCGATGCGAAACTTTATTTCTCAGTCCATGATTGAAACCGGCAAAATTCCGCAGGTCTAATTTTGCGATACGGAATTAAATTTCCGCATTGCGAAACTAATAAAAACCGGCATACCGCTTGAGTTCCCAGTCGCTCACAGACTGGCTGAAACTGCTCCACTCCCGTCGTTTGATGGCCAGAAATTGCTGACAGAAGTCCTGCCCCACAGCGTCCATCAGCACCGAATCTGCGGCCAGCACGTCGAGCGCTGCGCCGAGGTCGCGCGGCAGGCGCTCGGGCATGGTCCGGCCGCTGGCGAAGCGTTCGTAAAGATCCTCGACACAGGGCTCGGGCGCCGTCATGCCCTGATCGATACCGTCAAGCCCGGCAGCCAGGGTGGCAGCGATGGCCGCATAGACATTGCAGGACGGGTCGGGCAGGCGCCATTCAATGCGCCCGGCGACGCTGCGCACGAGGCAGGTGCGGTTGTTGTCACCGTAGGCCTTCCAGACCGGCGACCAGGTGGTGCCCGAGGCACTGTCGCTGCAGGCCAGCCGCTTGAAGCTGTTGACGGTCGGGGCGCACAGGGCGCTCAGGGCATCGGCGTGCTGCAGCAGGCCGGCCACAAAACTGTAAGCCGTGGGGCTGAGTAGCAGGGCGTCGTTGTTGTCCTCGAACACGGCCCGCCCTTGCGCGTCGGTGATGCTCATGTGAAAGTGCAGGCCGCTGCCCGGCATGGCTGCAAAGGGTTTGGGCATGCAGCTGAAGACGCAACCGTGCTTTTGCGCCACCGCGTGCGCCGCCATCTTGAACAGCATGAAGTGGTCAGCGGCGTCCAGCGCGCTATGGAAGCGGTAATTGATTTCGTACTGGCCCCGGGCGTCTTCGTGGTCCATTTGCTGCAGCCTGAAGCCCAGTTGGGTAAGCGTCTGGCGCATGTCGTCGAGAAACGCGTGGTTGCGGTGGATGGCCTTGAGATCGTAAGAGGGTTTGTCGAGACCATCCTGCGCGTCGGCGCCCTGCCATTCGCCCTTGTCGTCCTGGCGCAGCAGGAAAAATTCGGGCTCGATACCGACCCACAAGGTCCAACCGCGTGCTTTCAGGCGGTCAAGTTGATGCTGTAACAACTGGCGCGAGCAGGTGGCCAGGGGCTCGCCGCCCGCATAACCGTCGCAAACGGCATGGGCCACGCCCGGCATCCACGGCAAGGGCCGCAACGATTCGATTTGTACCCGGCCATAGTATTCACTGCGCGCGCCAAAGCGCCCCAGGCCCGTGCCCCAGATGCTGGGTCCGGCAAAACCGGCGCCGACCTCGACCCAATCCTTCAGGTCGTCAAGCGGCACCAGCTTGCCTTTGGCAACGCCATGCAGGTCGCAGAACTGGGCCAGGATGCTGTGAATGCCTTGCGAGGACAGCTGGTTGATCGTGGCTTGAATGGTGTCGGCATGGGACATGGTGGGGTGACTCAGGTTGCAGGGGGTCAGACCGGACTGTCGATGCGGATCCAGGTGGTCTTGGTCTCGGTGTACTTGTCAAACGCGTGCAGTGACTTGTCGCGCCCTACCCCGCTTTGTTTGTAGCCACCAAACGGCGCGGTGATGTCGTCTTCGTCGTACTGGTTCACATGGACCGTGCCGGCGCGCAACGCGCGCGCAACGCCATGCGCCTTGTTGATGTCGCGCGTCCAGACCGCTGCTTGCAGGCCGTAGATGCTCTGGTTGGCCTGGCGCACCACCTCAGCGGTATCGGTGAACGACAGCACCGAGAGCACCGGGCCAAAAATTTCTTCGCGGGCGATGGTCATCTCGGACGTGACGCCGGCAAAAATGGTCGGTTGCACATAGCAGCCACCGGTGTCAACCAGCGCCTGCTCACCACCCGCCAGTAGTGCTGCGCCCTCCTGCTTGCCCAGTTCGATGTAACGCAGCACCGAGTCCATTTGGGTCTGGTCGACTATGGCGCCCATCACAGTGCCAGGGTCCAGCGGATTGGCGGGCGCGTAGCCGGGCACCAGCGCCAGGGCTTTCTCAAGGAACTGGTCACGGATGCCGGCCTCGACAAACAGCCTTGAAGGAGCGTTGCAGCTTTCACCCTGGTTGAAAAAAATGCTGCCCACCGCAGCTTCCACCGCCTTGTCCAGGTCCGGGCAATCAGCAAAGACAATGTTGGGCGACTTGCCGCCCAGTTCGGTCCAGGCGCGCTTGAGGTTGCTTTGCCCGGCCATCACATGAATTTGCTTGCCGACCCGGGTCGAGCCGGTGAAGGCAATGCAGTCAACATCCATGTGCAGCGCCAGCGGCGAGCCGGCTTCAACGCCGTAACCCGGCACCACGTTGAAGACGCCGGGCGGAATGCCGGCCTCCAGCGCCAGTTCGGCCAGGCGCAGCGCCGTCAGTGGAGATTTTTCGCTGGGCTTGAGCACCACCGAATTGCCGGCTGCCAGCGCCGGGGCGATCTTCCAGGCGGCCATGATCATGGGGTAGTTCCAGGGCACGATGACGCCCACCACGCCCATCGGCTCGCGCTGGATCAGCGCCAGCGCGGTGCTGGCGGTGGGCGCGATCTCGTCGTAGATTTTGTCCACCGCCTCGCCATACCAGCGAATGCAATTGGCCGCACTGTTGACATCAACGCCGCGGGCGTATTTGATGGGTTTGCCCATGTCGAGTGTTTCCATCAGGGCGAGTTCATCGGCGTGGGCCAGCAATTGGTCGGCAAATTTGATCATGACGCGCTTGCGCAACGCCGGCGCCAGACCGCACCAGCGTTTGTCGTCAAAGGCAGCACGCCCCGCCGCCACGGCCGCATCGACATCGGCCTGGCCGCAACGCGCCACGGTGGTGAGCAGGCGGCCATCAACGGGCGAGATGCAGTCGAAAGTTTGCCCGTCGTGGGCGTGAACGCGCGACCCGTTGATCAACGCGCGGCCGTCATAAATGTGTGTTTTCATGTCAAAAATCTCGAAGTTAAAAGCGCTTGCAGCCTGAAGGCAAAGCACCAAAAATTGTTATTGCGACTGCAAGGCAGCCAGTTCGGCCCGCGTGGCAGCGGCAATTTCGCGCTCGCGGCGGCGTGTCTGGCGCGCCACCCAGACGCTGTAGCCGATCACCACCAGGGTGACCGACACGATGAGCAGCGTGGCCGCGGCGTAAATGGTCGGGTTGATGCCGCGCCGCGCATAGCCAAAAATCACCTGCGGCAGGGTGTTGACACCGGGGCCCGACAGGAACTCGGCAATCACCACGTCGTCAAATGACAGCGTAAAGGCCAGCAGATAGGCGGCAAAGACGGCAGGCAGAATATTGGGCATGGTGATCAGAAAGAACACCTGAAACGGCTTGGCGCCCAAGTCCATGGCGGCCTCCTCGATGGCACGGTCCATTTCCAGCAGGCGCGACTGGATCACCACCATGCCATAGGCCATGCCAAGCAGGGTATGTCCCAGCACAATCGTGAGCATGCCGCGCTGCGGCCAGCCAAACGCGTTTTGCACGCCCACCATCAGCAGCAATAAAGACAGGCCGATCACCACCTCGGGCATCACCAGCGGGGCATTGACCATGCCCGAAAACAGCGTGCGCCCCGGAAAGCGGCGGTAGCGCACCAGCACAAAGGCAGCAAAAGTGGCCAGCACCGCCGAGGCGACACCAGCGGCCGTGGCTATCTTGAGCGAAAGCCAGAAACCGTCGACGATCTTGCTGTCGCGCGTGAGCGCCTCGTACCAGCGCAGCGAGAAGCCGGTAAACACCGCGTCCTGGCGCGTGCTGTTGAACGAAAACACGATCATGAAAAACAAGGGCAGGTACAAAAACAGGAAAGTGAGCCCGAGCCAAAGCTTGCCAACGTGCCGGTTCAAAAATTGCTTCATGGGGCAGTCCTCAGGCTTTGGGTTCGGCCGCATCGCCGGTGTAATGGTAATAAATGGCCAGCGGCACCACAATCAGCCCGATCATCACCACGGCCAGCGCCGTGGCGCGCGGCCAGTTGTTGCTGCTGAACATTTCGTCCCAAACCACTCGGCCGATCATGATGTTCTCGGGGCCGCCGAGCAACGATGGAATGACAAATTCACCCACCGACGGAATGAAGACCAGCATGAAGCCGGCGATGATGCCGGCCTTGGACAGCGGCACGGTGACAAGCCAGAACGCCTTGAACGGTGAGGCGCCCAGATCGTAGGCGGCTTCCAGCAGGCGAGGGTCCAACTTGACCAAGTTGGCGTACAGCGGCAGCACCATGAAGGGCAGATAGACGTAGGTCATGCCCACCAGCATCGAGACGTCGGTGTAAAGCATTTGCAGCGGCTCGTTGATCAGACCCAGTCCCATGAAAATCTGGTTCAGCACGCCCTGGTCGGCCAGGATGCCTTTCCAGGCATAGACCCGCAGCAAGAACGAGGTCCAGAACGGCAGCATCACCATCATCAGCAAGGCCGGGCGCACGCTGGGTTTGGAACGGGCGATGAAGTACGAAAACGGATAGCCGATCACCAGGCACAGCAGCGCCGTGCAAAGGGCATACCAGATCGATCGCAGATAGGCCTCGATGTAAATCGTTTGAAACAGGGCACCGCCCTCGCCGGTGCGAAAAATAGACCAATAGTTTTCGTATTTGAGCTTGAGCAGGCCGGTGGCGGAATCCCAGATGGGCTTGAACGGCGAAATGTCGTTGCCCATGTCGACAAAGCTGATGTACAGCAGAATCAGGAAAGGGAACAGAAAAAACAGGATCAGCCAGACAAAAGGCACGCCGATGACAAAGCGTTTGCCGGGCATTGTCAAACTCAGGTTGGCCATGACTGCTCCTCAATCGCGCAGCACAATGCCTGCGCCGTCGTGCCACCAGAAAAACACATCGTCTTCCCAGGTGATGTTGCTCAGTTCGTGGCGCGACGTGTTGGCTTCGGTGATCTTGACCTTGCTGCCGTCCGAAGCGACGACAATGAAGGTGTTGTGCGCGCCAAAGTAGGCAATCTCCTTCACTTTGCCGGCGAACAGGTTGTGGTCAACGTCTGGCCGATCCTTGCTGATCTCTATTTTTTCAGGCCGCACGGCGATGGCTACCGGCATGTGCAGAGCGCCGCTGATACCGTGCCCGACGTGAATTTCACCGATCGCCGTCCGCACCGCACAACGGTCGGGCTGATCGAGGCTGAGCTTGCCGTCGAACAGGTTGACGTTGCCGATGAAGTCGGCCACAAAACGGTTGGCCGGGTGCTCATAAACCTCCTCGGGCGAGCCCACCTGCAACACCCTGCCCTTGCTCATGACCGCAATGCGGCCCGCCATGGTCATGGCCTCTTCCTGGTCGTGCGTCACCATGACACAGGTCACGCCCACTTTTTCAATGATGTTGACCAGTTCAAACTGGGTTTGCTCGCGCAGCTTTTTGTCAAGCGCGCCGAGCGGCTCGTCGAGCAACAGCACCTTGGGTTTTTTGGCCAGGCTGCGAGCCAGCGCCACGCGCTGCTGCTGGCCGCCAGACAACTGGTGCGGTTTGCGCCTGGCATAAGCGCCCAGTTGCACCAGGTCGAGCATCTCACCGACGCGCTGCTTGATGTCGTTCTTGGCAAGCCCTTCACGCTTCAGGCCGAAGGCGATGTTCTCCCAGATGTCCAGATGCGGGAACAGCGCGTAAGACTGAAACATCATGTTGAACGGGCGCTCGTAAGGCGCGAGCTTGGCCACGTCCTGGCCGCCCAGCAAAATGCGCCCTGAGGTGGGCGTCTCAAACCCTGCCAACATGCGCAGCAGCGTCGATTTGCCACAACCCGAGCTGCCCAGCAAGGCAAAAATTTCACCCTTGTTGATGGACAGGTTGACTTCGTCCACCGCCAGCGCCTCATCAAAGCGCTTGACCAGTTTCTCGGTGACGAGATAGTCTTTTTTGGAACCCACATCAGCCATGGTCAACCCTTTGATTCAGCACATCACTTCAGATACAAAAAGGGCTGTTCATACCGTGCGTACAAACAGCCCCTTGGCTTCATCACAACAAGGCCTTACTTGCCTTTTTTGAAGCTGTTGTAGGCGTTGGCCATGGCTTCACGGGCCTCATTGCTGAAGCTGCTCGGCGGAATCATCTTGGCGAAATAATCGGCCTCAACAAAGATGGTCTTGTTGCCGGCGATTTCCGGCTTGACCAGCGGCACGCCCGCCTTGTTGGCCGTGGGGTAGTTCATTTCGTTGCTCATGAGCGCGGCGTTCTCGGCACGCAGATAGAAGTCGATGAAGGCGTGCGCGTTGTTGGGGTGCTTGGCATCCTTGGTGATGGCCATGGTGTCAAAGAAGATCAAGGCGCCGGTGCTGGGCAGCAGGGACTCGATCTCGTCCTTGGACTGGTTCTCCTTGGCGCGCGCCGCGGCAATGTTGATGTCACCCGACCAGCCGATGGCCACACAGGCTTTGCCGCCGGCAATGTCGTCGATCATGGTCGAGCTGAAGATGCGAACGTCCTTGCGCACCTTGGCCAGCATTTCGGTGGCCAGCTTGTAGTCAGCCGGATCGTTGGAGTAGGCGTCCTTGCCAATGTAGTGCAGGGCCACGGGAATGATCTCGGTGGGTGAATCCAGGTAGGCAATGCCGCAGGATTTGAGCTTGCTGGTGTACTCGGGTTTGAATACCAGGTCCCAGGCGTTTTCCGGCATCGGCATGGTGCCAAGGGCCTTGGCCACTTTGGTCTTGTTGATGCCGACCGTGGTGAAGCCCCAGGCCCAGGGCACCAGGTGCTTGTTGTCAGGGTCGGTCTTGGCAGCGAGGGTGGCCATGATGGGGGCGTCAAGATTGCTCAGGTTCGGGATCTTGGACTTGTCCAGCGGCTGCAACAGGCCGCCTTCAATCTGCGGCTTGGCAAACACCGAGCCGGGCACCACGATGTCGTAGCCCGAGTTGCCTGCGACCAGCTTGGCGTGCAGCGCCTCGTTGGTCTCGAAGGTGTCGTAGTTCACCTTGATCCCGGTTTCTTTCTCGAACGTGGCGATCATGCCCTCGGGAACGTAGTCGGCCCAGTTGTAGATGTTGAGCACTTTTTCTTCGGTGTTGACCGGCGCGGGTGCCGGGGCACTTGCCACCGGAGCCGGAGCGACCGCAGGCGGCTCCTCTTTTTTGCCACAACCAGCCAAGACAATGGCTGAGAGCGCAAACGACCAAAGGTATTTTTTCATCATGAGAACACTCCGATAAAGAGAAAAAAGAAAAAGGGAGACCTTAGTTTAAGTCTAGCAAAAACCAGACCAGGCAAATTTCTGAACCAAACGCTTAAATCAACCCTTTTTGGGTCAATTCCTGTTGCGTCAAGTCCAGCGCCAGGCGAATCAGGCGCATCATTTCGTCGATCTCGGCATGGTTCATGATCAAAGGCGGGGCGATGATCATGCGGTCACCCACGGCGCGCATGATCAAGCCATTCTGGAAACAATGGCGACGGCACATCATGCCCACGCCCAGTTCTTCGGCAAAACGCGTCTTGTCTTGTTTGTCTTTGACCAATACCAGACCCGCAGTAAAGCCGCAGGTCTCAGCGATACCCACCAGCGGATGCTCGGCGATGGATGCAAAACATGTGGCAAGGTAGGGGCCAATATCGTCGCGCACCCGTTGCGGCAGCTGTTCGCTTTCCATGATATCGAGGTTGGCGAGCGCCACGGCACAGGCCACCGGGTGGCCGCTGTATGTGTAACCGTGGTTGAACTCGCCGCCCTTCTCGATCAGCACCTTGGCCACGCGGTTGCCCACCATGACACCACCCAGCGGGATGTAGCCGCTGGTGACGGCCTTGGCAAAGGTCACCAGGTCGGGCTTGTAGCCAAATTTTTCATAGGCAAACCAGTGGCCGAGACGGCCGAAGGCGCAAATGACCTCGTCGCTGATCAGCAGGATGCCGTATTTGTCGACGATGCGCTGGATCTCGGGCCAGTAGCTGGCCGGCGGGATGATGACACCGCCGGCACCCTGAATCGGCTCGGCGATGAAGGCGGCCACCTTGTCGGCGCCGAGAGCAAGAATCTTTTCTTCCAGCCATCCGGCCGCACGCAGACCAAACGCATCGGCGCTCTCGCCCGGCAGGCCGTTCTCAAAGAAGTACGGCTGTTCGATGTGCGTGATGTTGGGGATCGGCAGATCGCCCTGCGCGTGCATGCCGCTCATGCCGCCAAGCGAAGCCCCGGCCATGGTGCTGCCGTGGTAGGCGTTTTTGCGGCTGATGATGACCTTGCGCTGCGGCTGGCCCAGCAAATCCCAGTAACGGCGCACCATGCGCACGTTGGAGTCGTTGCTCTCGGAGCCGCTGCTCGAATAAAACACATGCTCGAAGCTGCGGTCGCCCACCCTGGGCGCCAACGATGCCAGTTTGGTCGCCAGCTTGACCGCCGGCACATTGGTGGTCTGGAAAAAGCTGTTGTAAAACGGCAGGGTCATCATCTGATCAAAGGCGGCTTGCGCCAGTTCCTTGCGGCCGTAACCGACGTTGACACACCACAGGCCGCTCATCGCGTCCAGCATCTTTTCGCCCTCGGAATCCCAGACGTAAATGCCCTCGCTTTTGACGATAACGCGCGCGCCACGGGTGGCGAGGTCGCCGTGGTCGGTGAACGGGTGGATGAAATGGGCGCTGTCCAGGGCCTGGATTTCAGGGGTGGACAAGGCTTGTGCAGATGTGAAAGCATTCATGGTGGCGATCCTTGCGTCGAGAGGGTAAAAGAATGGGCCTTACACGTGCAGCAGCAGGTGCTCGCGCTCCCAGGGCGAAATCACTTTCATGAACTCGTCGAACTCAAGTTCCTTGATTTCCGAATAGACCGTGATGAATTCCTTGCCCAGCACCTCGTGCAGGTCGGATTCCCGGCGCAGCCAGTCGAGCGCCTCGCCCAGGCTGCGCGGCAGCGAGTACGGCGACAGGTAGGCGTCGCCCTTCATCTCGGCCTTGGGCTTGATCTTGTTCTTGAGCCCCAGGTAGCCGCAGGCCATGGTCATGGCCAGCGCCACATAGGGGTTGGCATCGGCGCCAATCACGCGGTTCTCGACCCGGCGCGCCTCGGGCGATGAAATCGGCGAGCGAATGCCCACCGTGCGGTTGTCGTAGCCCCATTCGATGTTGATCGGCGCGGCAGTGTTGCGCGACAGGCGCCGGTAGCTGTTCACATACGGCGCCACCAGCACCATGGCCGCCGGAATGTAGCGTTGCAGGCCGCCGATGTAGTGCATGAAGGCCTCGGACGGCGTGCCGTCTTCGTTGCTGAAGATGTTCTTGCCGGTGGTCACGTCCAGAATGCTCTGGTGCACATGCATGGCACTGCCCGGCTCGCCGGCGATCGGCTTGGCCATGAAGGTGGCGTACATGTCGTGGCGCAGCGCCGATTCACGCACCGTTCGCTTGAAAAAAAACACCTCGTCGGCCAGCCCCAGCGGCTCGGAATGAAAGAAGTTGATTTCCATCTGGCCGGCACCGATTTCGTGAATCAGCGTGTCGACATTGAGTTCCATCTTGTCTGAAAAATCGTAGATTTCCTCGAACAGCGGGTCGAACTCGTTGACCGCGTCGATGCTGTAGGCTTGGCGCGAGGTCTCGCTGCGGCCGCTGCGGCCAATCGGTGGACGCAACAGCGTGTTGGGGTCGGTGTTGCGGGCGGTCAGGTAAAACTCCAGCTCGGGGGCCACGATGGGTTTGAGGCCCTCGGCGGCAAACAGGTCGCATACCCGGCGCAACACGCTGCGCGGCGCGAAAGGCACCAGGTTGCCCTTGTGGTCAAAACAGTCGTGGATGACCTGGGCGGTGGGGTCGGTGGCCCAGGGCACGATGCGCACGGTGCTGGGGTCGGGGCGCAACTGCATGTCCTTGTCGGTCGGGTCGATGACGTCGTAATAGGGGCCGCTCTCGGGGAATTCGCCCGTCACGCCCATCGCCACCACCGACTGCGGCAGTCGCATGCCGCGGTCTTCGGTGAACTTGACACGCGGCAAAATCTTGCCGCGGGCCACACCGGTCAGGTCGGGCACCAGGCACTCCACTTCGGTTACACGGCGCTCATTGAGCCATTGCTCCAGATCGTTGAAATTCATTGACTTCTTGGCATTCATGGTTTGCTCCAGGGTGATACTGTTCACCTATTTTGCGCGCAGTTGTAAAAACAATTGTGAGCCTGAAATTGGTTCACAATCAGATCCATTTAAACCTTGGCCATGGTGCCACTTTAGCCACTACATGCTCTCGGAACTGCTTCTGACCGAAATCGGCCGCCTGAACCAGCCCACCAGGCTGCCGCTGCACCGCCAGCTCTACGAAGCGCTGCGGCGCGCCATTCTGGACGGCAAGATCGCCGCCGGTGAGCGCCTGCCCTCCAGCCGTGACCTGACGCAAGACCTTCAGTTGTCGCGCAACACCGTGGTCGCCGCCATCAACCAGTTGACCGTGGAAGGCTATCTGGTCAGTCACATTGGCAGCGGCACCTTTGTCAGCGAGAACGTGCCCAGGCTGCCCGCGCACCCGCACCGGGGTGCGCCCAGTGGGCAGGCCACCCTGTCCACGCGCGGCATGCGCCTGAGCAGCAGTTTCTGCGCCACCGACCTCGAGATCCAGCCATTTACACCGGGCATTGCGGATTTCAGCGCGTTTCCGGTGGCCCTGTGGCAACGCCTGCAAAACAAGCACTGGCGCATGACCTACCCCGAGATGCTCGACTACAGCAGTTCAGGCGGCTACGCGCCGCTGCGCCGCGCCGTGGCCGACTACCTGCGGGTGTTTCGCAGTGTGCCGCTGGACCTTGAACAGGTCATCATCACCAGCGGCACACAGGAATCGCTGGTGCTGTGTTCCCAATTGCTGGCCAACGAGGGCGACCCGGTCTGGCTCGAAGACCCGGCCTACTGGGGCGCCGTGAAGGCCTTCATGGCCACCGGACTGGCGCTGCATGCGGTGCCGGTGGACGAACAGGGCATTGCGCCCCAGCCCGCTGATGACGCCACGCCGCCACGCCTGATCTATGTGACGCCGTCGCACCAGTACCCCACCGGTGCCGTGATGTCGCTGGCCCGACGGCATCAAATACTCACGCTGGCGCGCCAGCACCAGGCCTGGACCCTGGAGGACGATTACGACAGCGAATTCCGCTTCAGCGGCCCGCCCATCGCCTCGCTGGCCGGCCTCGACACCGACCAGCGTGTGATCTACCTGGGCTCGTTTTCCAAGGTGCTTTACCCCGGGCTCAAGCTGGGCTACATGGTGGTTCCCAAAGGACTGGCCGCAGCCTTCAAGCGCGCCCACTACGACCTGAATCGCCCGGGCCAGATGCCACTGCAGGCGGCGCTGGCCGAATTCATCGAGATGGGGCATTTCGCCAGCGCCCTGCGCCGCGCGCGCCAAAGCTACGCCCAGCGGCGCACCAGCCTGCTGGCCGCGCTGCAGCCCTGCCTGGGCCCCCTTGCCCGGATCACCGGCGCCGAGCAGGGGCTGCACCTGTGCCTGCGCCTGCCCGACACGCTCGACGACAAGGCGCTGGCGCAGCGCATTGCCAAGCTGGGGCTGACGGTGCGCCCGCTGTCGAGCTACTGCCTGAAGCAAACACGTCTGCGCGGCCTGATCATTGGCTACGGCTACGCGCCGCTGGCCGAAATCGAGCACTTTGGGCCGGTGCTGGCCCGCACCATCGCAAGCGCCCTGTCACGCGGCGGCGCTTCGGCATGAGCGCACACACGAGCGGGGTATCGGCCCCGTTGTTCAAGCCGGGTTTCATGGTCCTGCACGGCAACCGCCTGGAAGACCTGCGCGACCTGCTCGTCGAATTCCTGCGCGCCCAGCCCTTGCCACCATTGACGCCCGAGGTGATTCTGGTGCAGAGCAACGGCATGAAGCACTGGCTGGAAATGGCGCTGGCCGACGACGACGCCCTGGGCATTTGCGCCGCCACCCGGCTGGAACTGCCCAGTGGCTACCTCTGGCAGGTCTATCGCAGCGTGCTGGGCGCGCATGCAGTGCCCGCGCACATGCCTTTTGACAAAAGCCATCTGGTCTGGCGCCTGGTGCGCCTGTTGCCCGTGCTGGCGGCCGGCAACCCTGTTTATGCGCCGCTGCAGCGCTACCTGGCGCTCGATGCCGACGGCCGCAAGTTGTACCAATTGGCGCTGCAGGTGGCCGATGTCTTCGATGCCTACCAGAGCTACCGATCCGACTGGCTGACGGACTGGGCGTCAGGCCACGACGTACTGCGCGGCCACGATGGCCAGCCCGACGCGCTGGCAGACGCCCACGCCTGGCAAGCCCGGTTGTGGCGCGACCTGCGCACCGATGTCGGGCCTGGGCTGGCCGACGCCTCGCGCGCCAGCGTGCATGCCCGCTTCATGGCCGCACTCCAGGCGCAGCTAGCGCAAAACCAGGCCACGGGCCAACGCCCGGGGGGCTTGCCGCCGCGCCTGGTGGTGTTTGGCATTTCGTCCCTGCCGATGCAAACCGTCGAGGCGCTGGCGCAGCTGGGCCAAGTCTGCCAGGTGCTGATGCTGGTGCAAAACCCCTGCCAGTATTACTGGGGTGACATCGTTGCCGGCCATGACCAGTTGCGCGCCCAGTTGCGCCACCGCCAAGCCGTCAGGCCGGTGGCCAGCGACAGCCATCCCCTGCTGGCCTCCTGGGGCAAACAGGGGCGCGATTATCTGCACCTGCTGGATGACTTTGACAACGTGGCGCTGTACCGCCAACGCATGCACCGGGTCGATGTGTTTGTGGACCCCGCCGCCGGGCTGGAGGCCCCGACGCTGTTGAACCAGCTGCAGTCGGGCATCCTGAACCTTGAGCCAGCCCACAACGCGCTTGACGCCAAACGCGACGTGCTGCCGGACGACGACAGCATCCGCCTGGTGACCTGCCACAGCGCGCAGCGTGAAGTCGAGGTGCTGCACGACCGGCTGCTGGCCTGGTTCGACGCCGACCCGGCTTTGAGCCCACGGGATGTGATGGTGATGGTGCCCGACATGGCAGCCTTTGCACCCCACATTCAGGCGGTCTTTGGCCGTTTTGCCGCCGGGCAGGTCCGGCATATTCCGTATTCGGTGGCGGACACCACGCCGCGCCAGTCGCCGCTGGTGCAGGCGCTGGAGCAGCTGTTGTCACTGCCAAGCGCCAGGGTGTCGCTGGCCGACTGGCTGGGTCTGTTCGAGTTGGCTGCAGTGCGCCAGCGTTTTGGCCTCGATGAAGCCGATGTGGCCCAAGTGCACGCCTGGCTGGCCCAGGCCGGTGTGCGCTGGGGCCTGGACGCCCACCACCGCATGGCCTGGGGCGTGCCAGCGGGTGTGCCGGGCCTGGACCAGAACACCTGGGCCTTTGGCCTGCGGCGCCTGCTGCTGGGTTATGCCGTGGGAGCGGGCGCGCCCTGGGGCAACACCCTGCCTCAGGCGGCCCTGAACGGGCTCGATGCCGCCGTCATCAGCGCCCTGCTCGACTGGGTGGAGGCCGTCAACCAAACCCTGCGGGAACTCACTGGCAGCAAAACGCCCGCCCATTGGGGCTTGACTCTGGCCGGCGTCGTCGAGCGCTTTTTTGCCGCCGCCGATGACGTTGATGAGCGGCTCATCCAGCGTTGCCTGGCGCCGCTGGAGGTGTGGCTGCAAGCCTGCGAGGCGGCGCAGTTGGAGACCCCGCTGCCGCTGGACGTGGTGCGCGAGTTTTGGCTGTCGCAGATCGAAGAAGGCAGCTTGCAACAGCGCTTTTTTGGTGGCGGTGTGCAGTTTGGCACCCTGATGCCGATGCGCTCGATCCCGTTCCAGGTGATCTGCCTGCTGGGCATGAACGACGGCGACTACCCACGGCAAAAAGCTACGCGCGACTTTGACCTGATGGACGTGAGCTGGCGCGCGGGTGACCGCTCGCGCCGCGAGGACGACCGCTACCTGTTTCTGGAGGCCCTGCTGTCGGCGCGGCAAAAGCTCTACATTAGCTGGCAAGGCCACCGTGCCACCGACAACAGTGAACAACCGCCCTCGGTGCTGGTGGCGCAACTGCTGGACTACCTGCAGATGGGCTGGCAGGGCGCCCCGGAGCCGCGCCAGCAACCGCTGCAGGCTTTCTCGGAAGCCTACTTTTTGCAGGACTCACCCTTTACGAGTTACGCCAGGGACTGGGCGCGGGTCCATGAACAGCCAGCGCTCCGGGCGCCGCAGGCCGGCCACCCTGCACTGGCCGCCCCCAGCGCATTAACGCTGGCCGACTTGCGTCAACTGCTGCGCCAGCCGGTCGAGGTGTTCTTCAAGTCGCGCCTGCGGGTTCGGCTTGACACCCTGGAAGAGCTGGAGCAAACCGAGGAGCCTTTCGCGCTAAATGGCCTGGAACAGTACCAGGCGGGCCAAAAGCTGCTCGACGCGGCTGAGCTGCCCCAGGCCCTTGAACACATGAGGCTGTCAGGCCAACTGCCGATGGCCGCCTTTGGCCAGCGCCTGGCCGCTGAATTGCAGGCCAAGGCCCAGGTGGTGCTGGACCGGCGGGTCGAATGGACACTGCGCTACCCCGAGCCATTGCCTGCGCAATCCATTGAATTGCAGGTGGGTGGCATCAGCCTCACAGGCACGCTGGAGGGGCTTTACAGCGGGGACGCCGGCTGGCTGCAACTGGACCAGCGCGTTGGTGCCGTGCTGGAGGGCGACAAAGAAGCGCGCACGGCACGCGTCCATGTGGTGGCCGGCCTGTGGGTGCAGCATCTGGCGGCGTGCGCCAGCGCCATGCCGCTGACCAGCGTGCAACTGGGGCTGGACGGCCAGGTCATCTTTGCCCCCCTGCCCCAGGCCGATGCCTTGCGCCTATTGCAAGGGCTGGTCACGGCCTACCTGGCGGCGTGGGAGCGCCCGCTGCCGGTGGCCTGCAAATCCGCCTGGGCCTACCTGCAAGTTCAGGCGCAGGCGGCCCGGCTGGCCGCAACCGACCCCGACAAGGAGCCCAAAGACCCGCACGATGCGGCCCAGGCCGTCTTTGAAGGTACGCATAAGGCCGGTGAACGCGCCAAATCAGCCTACCTGTCGCGTGCGTTCGAGAGTTATGACGAGATCGAGGCCGAGTTGCCGGACTGGGCTGAGCGCCTGTACGGCGACATGGCCCGGCACCTTCAACTGACCCAAATCGAAGGCGGGAACGCATGAGCGAGATCAAAAAACTCGATCCGCTGACCCTGCCTTTGAACGGCCTGCAGGTGATCGAGGCCTCGGCGGGCACCGGCAAGACCTGGACGCTGGCCGCACTCTATGTGCGCCTGGTGCTGGGCCATGCGCCCGGCGGCAGCGATGCCGACCGAGGCTTGTACCCGCCGCAAATCCTGGTTATGACCTTCACTGATGCTGCCACAGCCGAGCTGCGCGGGCGCATCCGCGCGCGCCTGGCACAAGCGGCGCGTTACTTTCATGACGGTGAGCAGCCCGGCTTTGAGGTCGATGATTTCCTGCGTGCGCTGCGCGCTGAGATCGATCACGCCCAATGGCCAGCCTGCGCCGAGCGGCTGGATGTCGCCGCGCAGTGGATGGACGAAGCCGCCATTTTTACCATCCACGGCTGGAGCAGCCGGATGCTCAAGACCCACGCCTTCGACAGCGCCAGCCTGTTCCAGCAAAGCCGGGTCGAAGACAGCGCGCGGCTCAAGCTGACTGCAGTGCAGGACTATTGGCGCAAATGGTTTTACCCGCTTTCGGCCGAGCAGCTGGGTGCTCTGCAGGCGGTTGCCAGCGACCCGCAGGATCTGCTGGACCAACTGGGACCACTCTGGGCTAAAGAGGACAAGGCACCGCAGCCAGCCACCGCGCCGGAGCTGGGGGCCTGGGCGGCGGAGCGTTCTGCGCAGGTAAAAGGAGGAGCCCGCAGGGCGGGGGACACGCAGCAGAACGCTCTGCCGCCCAGGCTCCT
>JAABQI010000264.1 GCA_011391545.1 Rhodoferax sp. | reverse complement strand
TGGCGTCCTTGCCAAAGGCCGCCGACATTTTTTCGACACTGCGCGCGAAGCTCGACGCCCGGCCAAACAGGTTCACCGTCATGCTGCCCTCGGGGGTCAGCAGGCGGCGGCAGTGGTTGTAGAACGGCAGGCTGTCGAGCACCGGGGCGGCGGCCTCGTGGTCGTACAAATCCACCTGCAAAGCATCCACGGTGCCCCACCATTTGGGGTTCAGGATTTCTTGCGCCGCATCATTCAGCACCACCTGCAGGCGCGGGTTTTCCGCGGGAAATTTGAACCAGCCCTTGCAAGCCGCCAGCACCTGCGGATTGAGCTCGATGACGCTGGTTTTCATGCGCAACTCCTTGTGACAGAACTTGGTCAGCGCGCCGGCGCCCAGCCCCAATTGCAAGGCCTGGCGGTCTTTCACCGAATCGGGCGGCACAAACAGCAGCCAGGCCATCATGCGCTGAATGTACTCATGCACCAGCGCGTTGGGCTCGGCGAGGTACATCGAGCCCTGGATCCATTCGGTGCCCAAGTGCAGGTGTCGCATCTTGCCATCGTCCGAGTAATTGACTTCGGGAAGTGAGTGGGTGTGTTTTTTCAAGATGATTCGATTATCCCCAATCGATCCATCTCGCCCCGGATAGAGCGCAGGCGCTAAACTCTAAGGGTTTCTACCAAGTCGGAGCGGACTGCACGATGTGCTGCAACAGCCGCCCCCGCCCAATAGCTATTCCTCCCGCCTATCCCCTTTACAACTGGAAAAACAAATGAAAAAACACGCTATATGGCTGATGGCCGGCCTGATGGCTGCGATGGTCTTAACTGGCTGCGGCAAGAAGGAAGAACCTGTCGCGGCAGCGCCGGCACCGGTCGCCGCCAGGGCCATCGTCATTGGCCTGGATGACAACTTCCCGCCGATGGGTTTTCGGGATGACAAGAATGAATTGGTCGGCTTTGACATCGACCTGGCCAAAGAGGCCGGCAAGCGCCTGGGTGTCGAGGTCAGCTTCAAGCCGATCGACTGGAGCGCCAAGGAGTCCGAGCTCAACGGCAAGCGCATCGACGTGCTGTGGAACGGCCTGACGATCACCGAAGAGCGCAAGGCCAACATCCTGTTCACCAAGCCCTACCTCGAAAACCGCCAGATCATCGTGGTGACCGAGAAGTCGCCCATCACGAACAAGGCGCAACTGGCCGGCAAGGTCGTCGGCGTGCAGGACGGCAGCAGCGCGGTGGAAGCGATCCAGAAGGACGAGGCGACCGCCAAGTCGCTCAAGGAAATCAAGAAGTTTGGCGACAACGTCACCGCGCTGATGGACCTTTCCGTTGGCCGCCTCGACGCGCTGGTGGTGGATGAAATCGTCGGCCGCTACTACGCCGGCAAGAAGCCGGGCGAGTACCGTGTGCTGGAAGAAAACTTTGGCACGGAAGACTACGGTGTGGGCACCCGCAAGGACGACACCGAGCTGGCCGCCAAGCTCGACAAGGCGCTTGACGACATGAAGGCTGACGGCACCGCCGCCAAAATTTCGACCCAGTGGTTTGGCCAGGACATCGTCAAGAAATAAACTGGCCAGGCGCCGGGGATTCGACCCGACCCATGAACTACCTTGCCGACATCCTGCCGCCGCTACTTCAAGGCAGCGGCGTCACGCTTCAGGTTTTCCTGATCACGTTCGTGCTGGCCGTGCCGCTGGGCCTGGCACTGGCGCTGATCAGGATTTCGCGCTTTGCCGTGCTCAGCACGCTGGTCAACGGCTACATCTGGCTGATGCGCGGCACGCCGCTGATGCTGCAAATGCTGTTCATCTACTTTGCCCTGCCCTTCATCCCGGTCATTGGTGTGCGGCTGCCGGACTTTCCGTCGGCGATCGTCGCCTTCGTGCTGAACTACTCGGCCTATTTCGCAGAGATCTTCCGAGCCGGCATCCAGTCAATCGACCGCGGTCAGTACGAGGGCGCCAAGGTGCTGGGGCTGAGCTACCCGCAGACCATGCGCCGCATCGTGCTGCCGCAAGTGCTCAAGCGCATCCTGCCGCCGATGAGCAACGAGACCATCACGCTGGTGAAAGACACCTCGCTGATCTACGTGCTGGCCATGAACGACCTGCTGCGCGCGGCGCGCGGCATTGTGCAGCGCGATTTCACCACCATGCCGTTCGTGGTGGCGGCCGCCTTTTACCTGTTCATGACGCTGGTGCTGACCTACGGCTTCCAGCGCCTGGAAAAAAAGTACGCTGTTTATGACGACTAGCCCGATGAACACCCTGATGATTCGCGCGGTCGACATGCACAAGCGCTTCGGCCCGGTGGAGGTGCTCAAGGGCGTCTCGCTCGATGTCGACCGGGGCGAGGTCATCGCCGTCATCGGCCCGTCCGGCTCGGGCAAGAGCACCTTTTTGCGCTGCCTGATCCATCTGGAAACCATCCATCGCGGCAGCATCGCTATTGAGGGGGAGACGCTGGTGGCCACCGACCCCCAAGGCCATTGCCGCTATGCGGCGCCCGCCGACATCAGCCGCGTTTGCCGAAAGATGGGCATGGTGTTCCAGCACTTCAACCTGTTCCCGCACCTGACGGTGTTGCAGAACATCATCGAGGCGCCGCTGACGGTGAAGGGCGCGCGCCTCGATGAGATCGTGCCCAAGGCCGAGGCGCTCTTACGCAAGGTGGGGCTGTTTGACAAGCGCTACACCTACCCGTCGCGCCTGTCGGGCGGCCAGAAGCAGCGCGTGGCCATCGCGCGGGCGCTGGCCATGGAACCCGACATCATGCTGTTCGACGAACCCACCTCGGCGCTCGACCCCGAACTCACCGGCGAAGTGCTCAACACCATGCGCGCCCTGGCCGAGGAGCGCATGACGATGATTGTGGTCACGCATGAAATGGCTTTTGCCCGCGAGGTGGCGGGCCGGGCCGTCTTCATGGACGACGGCATCATCGTCGAATCGCGCCCGGCGCGTGATCTGTTTGCCGCCCCCGAGCATCCCCGAACCCAGGCATTTTTGCAAAAGATGCTCTGACCCGACCACATCCTCATCCTTACCCACACCCGTAAAGTCCAACCATGAAAATCACACTTGCCATTGCCGTTGCCAGCCTGGCGGGCCTCGCGGGCCTGAGCGCTGTGGCACAAACCGCGCCGGGAGCCGTCCAGCCGCTCACCACCATTGCCGCGCTGGACGTGCCGCGCTACCTGGGCACCTGGTTTGAGATTGCCAAGTACCCCAACAGCTTCCAGAAAAAATGTGTCGCCAATACCCAGGCCAGCTACAGCCTGCTTGGTGACGGCCAGTTGCAGGTGGTGAACCGCTGCCTGCTGGCAGACGGGCAGACCAGCGAAGCCGTTGGCGCTGCCAAGCAACAGGGCGAGGCCACCTCACCCAAGCTCAAGGTTCGCTTTGCCCCGGCCTGGCTGTCGATTTTTCCGTTTGTATGGGGCGACTACTGGGTGATCGACCTGGACCCGGCTTACCAACTGGCCGCCGTGGCCGAACCCAAACGCGAGTACCTCTGGATCTTGTCCCGCACCCCAAAAGTGGACAGCGCAAGCTACCAGGCCCTGCTGGAACGCCTGACGCAAAAGGGCTTTGACATCAGCAAGCTTGAGAGCTCACCCCATACAGATCGTTGATCGCGCAGTGACCGCGCTTTTCATTGCGCTTGCACCAGCGCCCCCAGCTTGGGCAACGCCGCGAGTGCATTGCGCGTGGTGGCCGAGGCCAGTTCCTCCACACTGAGGCCGCGCAGCTCGGCCAGCACCGCAGCAATGCGCGGCAGCTCGGCGGGTGAGTTGACACTTTGCGGTTCACCCTTGGCACGCTGTTCGGCGGTCTTGTAAAGCCAGTGGGGCGGCATGTCGGGGGCATCGGTTTCAAGCACGATGGCGTCCAGCGGCAGGCTGGCGGCCAGACGGCGCAGCTGCAAGGCACGCTCATAGGTCACAGCGCCGCCAAAACCGAGCTTGAACCCCAGATCCATGAAGCTTTGCGCCTGCTGGGCGCTGCCGTTGAAGGCGTGCGCAATACCGTGCCAGCCGGAGCGCGCCACGGTGCGCAAGCCCTTGAGCACCTGATCGACCGAGCGGCGCGTGTGCAAAATCACGGGCAAGTCGCAGAGGCGAGCCAGCTTGAGTTGGGCCATGAAAAAAAGTTGCTGGCGCTCGCGCAGCGGGCTGGCGCACAACTCGGGCACAAACAGGTCGAGCCCGATTTCGCCCACCGCGACCAGGCGGGGATCGTCGCGATGCTGCTGCAGCGCGGCGCCGAGCCGGTCCAGGTCGGCGTCTTGCGCGGTTTTGACATAGAGCGGGTGAATGCCCAAGGCATAAGCATCGCCGCCGGCATGGGCCAGCATGCACACCGCCTCGAAGTTGGCCACCTCGACGGCGGGCAGGACACACTGGAGCACCTGATGGCGCGCAGCCTCGGCCCGCACCGAGGGACCGGACAGCCCGAATTCCGGGGCATCCAGATGGCAGTGCGTGTCGATGAACATCATGCCCTGCCAACCAACCCGAGGTGTGTCAGGCGGCCAGACGGGATGCCAGAAACTGCCCCAGTTTGGCGTCCTCTTCAGGCACATGGCGTTCGCACCAGTCGCGCATCAGCGCGGCAATGGCGGGCTTGTTCATGTAGCCTTTGCCAACGTCCATGCTGCGGCCGATCAGGCGGTCCAACAGCGTTTGGTGCTGCGCCGCGTGCGCCTCCAGATCAGGGTAGTCAAGACGACGCATCAGCGCTTCTTCGAGAATGAACTGGGCCCGCGCCTGCTTGCACAGCGACACGATGGTGGACCGCAATACGGTCAGGTCATCGGAGGCGAGAAACTCGTTCGTCAAAGCGAACAATTCCTGCTGCCTCGCATCCACCGCAGCGTCGCCAATTTTGTAACTCTCCCGCCATTCCACTGTCATCTTGGTACCTCAAAAATCATGTTTGCATTGTGCAAATGATAAATAAAAAATCCTGGCCTGTCGGCCTAAGCCGAAGCCGCCTCGGTCAATTTGCCTTGCACCAGCCTGAGTTGGCGGGCGCAGCGGGCCGCCAGTGCCTCGTCGTGGGTGACCACAATGAAAGCGGTCCCTTGCGTGCGCGCCAGTTCCAGCATCAGGTCGAACACGCCATGCGCGGTGCTGCGGTCCAGGTTGCCGGTGGGCTCGTCGGCCAGCACGCAGGCGGGTTGCGTCACCAAGGCGCGGGCAATGGCCACCCGCTGACGCTCGCCGCCAGAGAGTTCTGCCGGGCGATGATGCAGGCGGTCAGCCAGCCCCACGCTGGTCAGCATTTTGGTGGCTATCTGAGCCGCGTCAAAGTGCGCCATGCGCCTGATCCATAACGGCATGGCCACATTGTCGAGCGCACTGAACTCGGGCAGCAGGTGGTGAAACTGGTACACAAAACCCAGGTATTGATTGCGCAGGCGTCCCTGCTCGGCGGCGCTCTGGTGGGCCATGTCCTGCCCCAGCAGCATGACCGAGCCGCTGGTCGGCGCGTCCAGCCCGCCCAGCAAATGCAGCAGCGTGCTTTTGCCGGAACCCGAGGCGCCCACGATGGCCAGCGTGTCTCCGGCGCACACATCCAGGTCCACGCCTTGCAGCACGGTCACGTCGAGCCGCCCTTCGGTAAAGCGTTTGGTCAGGCCGCGGGCACTGAGCACCAGCCTGGGATCGGTGGTGGAATTATTCATAGCGCAACGCCTCCGCCGGGTTGACGCGACTGGCGCGCCAGCTCGGATAGAGCGTGGCGACAAACGACAGCACCAGGGAAATCAGGGTGATCGGCATGATGTCGCCCTGCTGCGGATCGCTCGGCATGCGGCTGATCAGGTAAATGTCGCGCGGCAAAAAGCTGGCATCCAGCAACTGCTCCAGCGCCGGCACGATCACGTCGATATTGAAAGCCACGGCCAGGCCCAGCGCCAGTCCGGCGAGTGTGCCGATCACGCCCACCATGGCGCCCTGCACCACAAAAATCCCCATGATGGAGCCCGGGCTAGCCCCCAGCGTGCGCAAAATGGCAATATCGGCGCGCTTGTCGGTGACGGTCATCACCAATGTGCTCACCAGGTT
>JAABQI010000263.1 GCA_011391545.1 Rhodoferax sp. | reverse complement strand
TCTTCGATGTGCATCAGCACCAGCCCCGAGTCGTATTCAAAATGGCCCGAATCGAAGGTGCCGACCACGGTCATCTGCTTCAGGCGCGGCACCACGCCGGCCGGCGTGACCTGGCCGCTGGGCGCCACCAGCGTCACCTTGTCGCCGCGGATCACACCCAGGCTGCGCGCCAGCTCGGCACCCAGCACCACGCCGAACTCGCCGGGAACCAGCTGATCGAGCCCGGTGTTTTTAAGCTCGCGCGCCAGGTCGGTCACCTCACCCTCGCGCGCCGGATCAATACCGCGCACCAGAGCGCCCTTCATGTCCTCGCCCCTGGCCAGCAAGGCCTGGGTGGCGATGAAAGGGGCGGCGCCTATCACGGCAGGATTGGCACCAACCTGCGTCAGCGTGCGCGCCACGTCGGGCAAGGCCTCGCCGTTGGGCGCAAAAATCTCGATGTGCGAGACCACGCCCAGCATGCGGTCGCGCACCTCTTTCTGAAAGCCGTTCATGACGCTCAGCACAATGATCAACGCCGCCACGCCAAGCGCTATGCCCAGCATCGAGACACCCGAGATGAACGAGATAAACCCGTTGCGCCGGGTGGCGCGGCCGGCCCGCGTGTAGCGCCAGCCAAGAATAAGTTCGTAGGGAAGTTGCATTGACCGAAAGCGATTGAAACAGGTGGCATTGTGACATTGCTGCCCAGCACAGACGCGCGCGACCTGTGCCGCCACCTTTTGGTTTAATGGGCCAACCACAACCGGACGACCTGCCGTGCCGCGCCACCTGCTCTACCTTATCGTTTTCATTGAAGGCTTCTGCTCCCTCGGCGCAGAAATCATCGCCCTGCGCCGACTGGTGCCCCATGTGGGCAGTGCCATTGTGGTGACGGCGCCGACCATCGGCCTGTTTTTGCTGGCCCTGGCGCTGGGCTACGCCTCGGGCGCGCGGGTGTCCGAGCGCTTTACGGAGGTGGTGGCGCGCAACTTTCTGATCTCGGCCCTGCTCGCTGGTCTGGGTTTGGCGCGCATCACGGTGGATGGCCTGTTCATGCTGGTGCAGCCCACCTGGCTGGCTTACCTGGTATTCATCGGCGGCGTTCTGTGTCCGCTGGCCTGGCTGCTGGGCCAGACCGTGCCCGTGCTGACCAACCTGATGAAGCACCTGCGCACCGGCGAAGCCAGCGGCTACGCCCTGTATTGGTCGACGCTGGGCTCTTTCCTGGGCTCGGTGAGTTTGTCGCTGGTGGTGATGCAGTGGCTCGGCGTGTCGGCGGCGGTGCTGAGCTGTGCCGTCCTGCTGGCGCTGGGCAGCCTGCTGCTGGCCCGGCCAAACTGGCAAAGCTGGGGCCTGGCGCTCGGGGTGGGCGCGGCGGCCAGCATCATCAACCTGCAACCCAGCACCGAGGTGCTCGACACGGCCTATGCCGACTACGAAGTCAGGCTGCTGACACTGCCCGGCCAGATCGATCCGCGCGCCTTCCTGATCAACAACTCCCTGGCCTCGTTGATGGACGACAGCCAGCCGCCGCAATACGCCCGCTATGTGCAACACCTGCGCCACATCATTCTGAAGGAGCTGGCCCTGGCCGACAGCAACATTCTGGTGCTGGGCGCGGGCGGCTTCACCCTGTCGCATCAGGAGCCCAGCAACCACTACACCTACGTTGACATCGACCCCAGGATCCGCACCATTGCCGAACAGGACTTTCTGAAGGCGCCGATACAAGGCAGCTTCATCGTCGACGATGCGCGCCGTTTTGTGCGCGCCACCGAACAGCGCTTTGCTGCCGTGGTGGTCGACGTGTTCAGCAGCCACACGTCGATCCCTGGCCACTTGGTGACGCAGGAATTCTGGCAGGACACGCGCCGCACCCTGGCCCCCGGCGGCGTGCTGCTGATCAACCTGATTCTGGACGGGCGGCTGGAATCCACTTACGCCCGCAACCTGCTGGCCACCATCGAAAGCGTCTACGGCCGCTGCGCGGTAGAGGTGCTGCACAAATCCAGCCCCCAGAGCAACGTGATCGTCAGTTGTTATGACAGCAGCCGCGCGGGCTCCAGCGTGACCTACACCGACGAACGCAACGGCGCCGATGTGGACATGGCCCTGTCGCAGTGAAAGCCGGAAATTCAGAGGTCTAGGCGTAAATCCCGGACAATCGCCCCATGCATTTCTTGATTCCTTACGCGGCCAGCCATGCCGAGGGCTGCCAGGCCGTTCTTGCCACGCTGAAACTGCCCAACCTGCAAAAACTACTTGGCCGCCTGAGCCCGCAAGCCCTGGACGCGGGTGACGAGCTGAGCTGGTCGCCGCCGCACGAGCGCGCGCTGGCAGGCGCCCTGGGGCTGCCAGTCACCGACGGGCAGATTCCCTGGGCGGCGCTGGAAGCACAAAAACGCCCCGAACTGGCACACCTGCAAGGTGCCTGGGCTTTTGTGACCCTGTGCCACTGGCAGGCCACCATGCACGAGGTCACGATGCGCCAGTTGCCGATGCGCGACCTGAGCGCCGCCGAGTCTGACGGCTTGATGGCCGCCATGCAGCCATTTTTTGCGCAGGACGGCATCGCGCTCCACCCCTTTGAGGCCGGGCGCTGGCTGGCACACGGCGCGGTATTTGACGGCCTGCCCAGCGCCTCGCCCGACCGCGTGCTCGGGCGAAATTTGTCGCCCTGGATGCCCACGGCGGCACAGGCCGGCAGCCTGATCCGGCTGATGAGCGAAATGCAGATGCTGCTTTACACACATCCGCTCAACGATGAACGTGGGCGGCGCAGCGCTTTGCCGGTCAACGCCATCTGGTTCAGCGGCACGGGGGCTTCACCGGTCATAACGGACCCGATCCATCGCCCCTTGGCGCCCACCGTGGCTCCAAACTTGCGCGACGCCGCCCTGCAAGAAGACTGGGCCGGCTGGGCCAGCGCCTGGCAAGCGCTCGACGCCGCCCAGGTCAGGCAGCTGCTGGATGCCCAGACCCGTGGCGAAGCCGTCCAGCTCACCTTGTGCGGCGAACGACACGCCCAGACCTGGCTGACCCAACCCCAAGCCTTGATGCAAAAAGTCAGACATTTTTTTGGCGCACCACCCGTGCAAAGGTCGCTCGAATCCTTATGAAAATCATCGTGCGGGATGCGCCCCCCAGAACCGTCTGGGCGCTGGAACAAGCCGGCATTCACCCGCTGCTGGCGCAGCTGTACGCCGCGCGCGGCGTGCAAAGCGCGCTGGAACTCGATGACGCGCTGGCCAAACTGCTGCCACCGGCCAGCATGAAAGGCACGCTTGAGGCGGCGCGCCTGCTGGCCGATGCCATTCAGTCGGACAAAAAGCTCTGCATCGTGGCCGACTACGACTGCGATGGTGCCACCGCCTGCGCCGTCGGCCTGCGCGGCCTGCGCCTGCTCGGCGCCAGGTTCGTGGACTACATCGTGCCCGACCGGGTGCAGGATGGTTACGGCCTGACACCGCCGATTTCCGCGCGCGTCAAGGCCAGCGGCGCCGACGTGCTGATCACGGTGGACAACGGCATTGCCAGCTTCGAGGGTGTGGCCCGTGCCCGTGAACTGGGCCTGCAGGTGCTGTTGACCGACCACCATTTGCCCGCCCTGCGCGCCGGCCAGATCGAATTGCCCGACGCCGACGTGATCGTCAACCCGAACCAGCCCGGCTGCCCGTTCGAGAGCAAGTCCATCGCCGGTGTCGGCGTCATGTTCTACGTGCTGCTGGCGCTGCGCGCCGAGTTGCGCCAGCGCGGTGTTTTTGACTCAACAAATCAACCGAAACTGGACGCCTTGCTGCCGCTCGTCGCCCTGGGCACGGTGGCCGACGTGGTCAGGCTCGACACCAACAACCGCCGCCTCGTCGCCCAGGGGCTCAAGCGGGTGCGCGCCCTGGCCCTGCCCGCCGGTCTGGCGGCCTTGTTTGTGGCCGCCTCGCGTGAGGCCAAAAGCGCCACCACCTTCGACTTCGGCTTTGCCCTGGGTCCGCGCATCAACGCCGCCGGCCGGCTGAGCGACATGCGCCTGGGCATTGAATGCCTGCTCACCGACGATGCCGGACGCGCCCAGGAACTGGCCAAAACACTCGACGCCATCAACCGCGAGCGCCGCGACATCGAAGGCAACATGCGCGAGCAGGCGCTGCTCGTGGCCGAATCGCTGTTTGAAGACGCAGCAGAAGCCCCGCCGGCCATTTGTGTCTTCGATGCCGACTTTCACGAAGGCGTGGTCGGCATTGTTGCGGCGCGCCTGAAGGACAAGTTCCACCGCCCGACTTTCGTTTTTGCCAGCAGCGGCGCCAGCGGACACGGCCATGAACTCAAGGGCTCGGGCCGATCGATTCCCGGCTTTCACCTGCGCGACGCGCTCGACCTGGTGGCCAAACGCCACCCCGGTGTGCTGCTGCGCTTTGGCGGCCACGCCATGGCGGCGGGTTGCACACTGAACGAAGACCAACTGGACACCTTCGAGCAGGGCCTGAACCAGGTCGCCCAGGAATGGCTCGATGCGGCCACGCTGACGCGCCGCCTCGACACCGACGGCGCGCTCAAGCCCGAATACCGCCGCCCCGACCTGGTGGACACGCTGCACCACGAAGTCTGGGGCCAGGGCTTTGCCGCCCCCACATTCAGCGAAGAACTCGAAGTCGTGTCGCAGCGCCTGGTGGCCGAAAAACACCTGTCGCTCAAGCTCAAACACCGCGGCGAGCCGGTCGATGGCATGTGGTTTGGCCACACCGAGCCGCTGCCCAGCCGCGTCAAGCTGGCGTTCAGGCTGGATGTGGACAGCTGGCGCGGTGAACGCCGCGTGCGTTTCCTGGTCGAGGCGGCCGAGCTCTGAGGCTTGTCCGGCTATCCCATCAGGTCGGTGTCGTGCCGGGGCGCCCGGTCCAAGTGGAACAGAAAAAACACCAGCACCACCGTGGCGCCCAGCAACCAGAGCGGCCCGAACAACCAGAACAGCAGCGGCACGGTGAAGTAATAGGAACGCATGCCAATGCGGTAATAGATGCCGGCCCGGTTCAGTTGCGACTCGACCTGCCTGATCTGAACCGCCTCATTGCCCTTGTCCAGCGGCACATTGATCAGGTAACCAATGTGGTGAAAAATCCGCACCGACATGGCAAAAGAAAAAAACGCGAACAACAGGTCAAACAACATCATCAGGAGTTTGAACAACCACATCTCGGCACCCGCTCGCCCCAGAAAATTGAGCGCGTGCCAGGTCCCGGAGAGCTTGTCACCCTGCGCGCTGAGGGTCAGCACACCAATGATCAGCAGCACCGCCGTCGAGGCCATGAAACTCGCCGACATGGTGGAGTTGCGCAAGGTTTGCACCGCCAGAATGTCGCGCCGCTCACGCATCACGCTCCCCACCCAGGCCGCACGGGCGGCCAGCATGAGATCCTGCGCGCTCGAAGCCGGGTTGCGCCGGGTGCGCCAGCGCAGGTACTGTTGGTACATCAGCACCAGGCCGGCACAGCCCGCAAAGGTCAATAGATCGGTGGCGTGCGTGGTCATGAAGTCATACATGAACCTATTTTGCCAGTAACCCTAAAATCTGACCATGACCGCCCCCTTGAACGCCGACCTGCATTGCCACTCCGTTGTCTCCGACGGCACCCTCACCCCTGAAGAACTTGCCCAGCGCGCCAAAGCCCAAGGCGTGGAATTGTGGTCGCTGACAGATCACGACGAAATCGGCGGCCAGGTCCGTGCTGCGGCAGCGGCTGCCGCGTGTGGTCTGGATTACCTGACCGGGGTCGAAATCTCGGTTACTTTTTTGCATCAAACCGTGCACATCGTCGGGCTGGGTTTTGACATCCACAATGCAGCGCTGGATCAGGGTCTGCAGCAAACCCGCGGCGGCCGCTCGCAGCGCGCCCAGGAGATGGCTACAGACCTGGCGCGCGTCGGCATCAAAGGGGCTTTTGAAGGCGCGCTGAAGTACGCCGGCAACCCGAACCTGATTTCGCGCACCCACTTTGCCCGCTTTCTGGTGGAAACCGGGGTCTGCAAAGACACCTACGAGGTTTTTCGCAAGTACCTCACCGAAGGCAAACCCGGTTTTGTCAAGCACCGCTGGGCCAGCCTGAAAGATGCCGTGCGCTGGATCACCCAGGCCGGCGGCATGGCTGTGATTGCGCACCCGGCGCGCTACAAATTCAGCGCCAATGAAGAGCTGGCGCTGTTCACCGAATTCAAGGGGCTGGGTGGCAAAGGCGTCGAGGTGGTCACCGGCAGCCACTCGGCTGCCGAATGTGTCAGTTATACCGAAACCGCGCTTGAATTCGGCCTGGCCGCCTCGCGCGGGAGCGACTTCCACAGCCCGGCCGAGAGCCGCACCGAGCTCGGCGCCCTGCCCGCCCTGCCGGGCCAGCTGACTCCAGTGTGGCAACTGCTGGCCGAGCGCATTCAGCGCGCTCCCACCCCGGCAGGGGTCTAAACCCGATGGTCTTCTGGAAAAGCCGGCAGGCCGGCGGCATTTTGCTGATCATTCTGGCGGCGCTTTCGTTTGCGACGCTCGACACGGCAACCAAGCACGCCACCCAATTGGTGCCCCTGCTGATGCTGCTGTGGTTTCGATATGCGTTTCAGGCCGTGGTGACCTTTGCGTTGCGCTTTCCGGTACAGAAAACCCGCCTCTTTGCCACCCCGAATCCGCGCTTTCAAACGCTGCGCGGCGTGCTGCTGCTGACCACCAGCGCCTGCGCATTCTTTGGATTGCAGTACCTTCCCGTCGGTGAATTCACCGCCATGGCCATGCTCTCGCCGATGGTGGCCGCGGCTATGTCGGCCTGGGCGCTCAAAACCCATGTCTCGCCACGGCGCTGGGCGCTGATGGGCTTGGGGCTGCTGGGCGTGCTGCTGGTGGTGCGCCCGGGCGGCCAGGTGTTTGGCTGGGCGCTGTTGTTCCCGGTGGTGCTGGTGACGGCCTACGCCTGGTTTCAGGTGCTCACCAGCCGTCTCAGTGGTGACGAAAACCCCTACACCACGCACTTTTACACGGGTCTGGTCGGCGCCGTGGTCATGACGCCCATCATGTTGCTCAGCTGGGACAGCGCCGCGCTATTGCGCTATTGGTACTGGTTTGTGCTGGTCGGTTTTTTGGGCACGTTCGGCCACCTGATGCTGATCCGCGCTTTCAACCGCGCCAACGCCGTGGTGCTCACGCCCTATCTCTACCTGCAGATTGCCTTTGCCACCCTGCTGGGCTGGCTGGTGTTTCGCCATGTGCCCGATGGCCTGGCCTGGGCCGGCATTGCGGTGATCGCCGCCAGCGGTGTGGGCAACGCCGCGCTGACGGCCCGCGAAGCCGCCGGGCTGCGACAATAACGCCATGCCGCAAATTTTCGAAATTCACCCCGACAACCCGCAACCGCGCCTGCTCAAACAGGCCACCGCCCTGCTTGACAAGGGCGAGGTGCTGGCCGTGCCCACCGACTCCAGTTATGCGCTGGTGTGCCACCTCGACGACAAGGCCGCCGCCGACAAGCTGCGCCGCATCCGCGGGGTCGATGACAAACACCACCTCACCCTGTTATGCCGCGACCTGTCGGAACTGGCCACCTACGCCAAAGTGGACAACCAGCAGTACCGTCTCATCAAGGCCGCCACGCCTGGCGCCTACACCTTCATTCTGGAAGCCACCAAGGAAGTGCCGCGCCGCCTGAGCCACCCGTCGCGCAAGACGATCGGCCTGCGCGTGCCTGACCACAAGGTGTTGCAAGAGCTGCTGGCGTTGTACAGCACGCCGCTGCTGGCAACCACCCTGATCGCACCGGGCGAGACCGAGCCCTTGAACGACGCCGAAGAGATTCGCGCCCATTACAGGGGCCGTGTTGCCGCCATCATCGATTCCGGCGCCTGCCCGCGCGAGCCCACCACCGTGATCGATCTGACCGGCGGCGACCCGGTCGTCATCCGCGAGGGGCGCGGCGCGCTGTCGGCGCTGGGCCTTTGAGCCGGGTTGCTCTGAGACAATCACCACCATGGACTTTGCCCAACTGATTCAAACCGTCGCCCTCTACGCCATTCCGGTGGTGCTGGCCATCACCCTGCACGAAGCCGCGCACGGCTATGTCGCCAAACACTATGGCGACAACACCGCCTACAAGCTCGGGCGTGTCACGCTCAACCCGCTGCCGCACATCGACCCGGTGGGCACCATCCTGATGCCGCTGATGCTGTACTTTGCCACTTCGGGCGCGTTCCTGTTTGGTTATGCCAAACCCGTGCCGGTGCGCTTTGGCAATTTGCGCAACCCCAAGCGCGACATGATCTGGGTGGCGCTGGCCGGCCCGGGCTCCAACTTTTTCCAGGCGCTGGTCTGGGGCGCTCTGCTGTACGTGTTTCGCGGTGCCGGCATCAACGAGCCTTTTATGGTTGAAATGGCGCAAGGCGGCGTGCTGGTGAACGTGGTGATGGCGGTGTTCAACCTGTTTCCGCTGCCGCCGCTTGACGGTGGCCGCATTCTGGTGGGGCTGCTGCCGTATCGGCAGGCCATGCTGGTGTCGCGCGTGGAGCCCTACGGCTTTTTCATCGTGATGGCGCTGGTGCTGGCCGGCGTGGTCAGCAACCTGTGGCTGCGCCCGCTGATGGGCCTGACCTTCCAACTCATCAACCTGCTGCTCACCCCGCTGGCCTGGCTGACGGGCTGACCCGGACTTCGTCACTGCGAGCACAGCGCGGCAGTCCATGCATTTTTGACTTTTCATTCAACTTTTTCCATGCGCATTGAACGTTTTCTCACCGGCATCACCACCTCAGGCACACCGCATCTGGGCAACTACGTGGGCTCGGTACGCCCTTCCGTGGGCCATAGTTTGCGCCCTGGTGTCGAGAGTTTTTACTTTCTGGCCGATTACCACGCCCTGATCAAGGTGGACGATCCGACGCGCATCCAGCGCTCCACGCTGGAAATAGCCGCCAGTTGGCTGGCCTGCGGCCTGAATCCGGACAAGGTGGTGTTTTATCGCCAGTCCGACGTCCCTGAAATCCCCGAGCTCACCTGGTTCTTGAGCTGCGTGCTGGGCAAGGGCGTGCTCAACCGCGCCCATGCCTACAAAGCGGCGGTCGACAAAAACATGGCAACGGGCAATGACCCCGACGCCGATGTCAATGTGGGCCTGTTCATGTACCCGGTGCTGATGGGCGCCGACATCCTGATGTTCAACGCCCACCAGGTGCCGGTGGGGCGTGACCAGGTGCAGCACATCGAAATGGCGCGCGACATGGCGCACAGCTTCAACCACCGTTATGGCGACCATTTTGTGGCGCCCGAGGCCGCCATTGAAGACCATGTGGCCACCCTGCCCGGCCTCGACGGCCGCAAGATGAGCAAAAGCTACGACAACACCATCCCGCTGTTCGCGCCGCGCGAGCAGTTCAAAAAGCTTATCGCCAGCATCGTCACCGACTCCAGCGCCCCCGGCGAGCCCAAGGCGGTGGAAGGCTCGACCCTGTTCCAGATTTACCAGGCCTTTGCCAGTGCCTCCGAGACCGAAGCGCTGCGCCAGGCCTATGCCAACGGCATTTCCTGGGCCGATGCCAAGCATCTGGTGTTCGAGCGCATCGACCAGGAAATTGCGCCCATGCGCGAGGCCTACCAGGCCCTGATCGACAACCCGGCCAAAATTGAAGCCATCCTGCAGGCCGGTGCCGCCAAAGCCCGCGCCATCGCCACGCCATTCATGGGCCAGTTGCGCCATGCCGTGGGCCTGCGCAGCCTGCAAACCCAGGCCGATACCACCACCAAAGCGGCCAAAGTGGCACTGCCGGTATTCAAGCAATACCGTGAGGCTGACGGCCAGTTCTACTTCAAGCTGCAAAGCGCTGACGGCAAACTGCTGCTGCAAAGCGGCGCGTTTGCCTCGCCCAAAGTGGCAGGGCAAACCATTGCCGCGCTGCAAGCCGACGGCATCAAGGCCCTGCACAGCAGCCCGGTGCTGCTGCACCTTGGCCCCGACATACCGGAAACTGAAGTTGAGGCCGCATTGCAGGCCTTGAAAGAGTCAAAACAAAGCTAGCGCACTGTACAATTCTCGACTTCGCGGAGAGATGGCAGAGTGGCCGAATGTACCTGACTCGAAATCAGGCGTACCGCAAGGTACCGTGGGTTCGAATCCCACTCTCTCCGCCATTGGTTTGCCCCATTTATCAAAAAAATCACGGCTTCCATGGTCACTGACACCCCCCCATCAGACAGTTCCCAATACGAAAAGCTGCTGCGCCACGTCGACACCCATGGTGTTTTCAAGGCCGACCGCACCGGC
>JAABQI010000274.1 GCA_011391545.1 Rhodoferax sp. | reverse complement strand
TTGCCGAGCCAGGTAGGCGGCGGCACCGGTTTGAATGGCAGCTGCAATTTCTTGCATGCGGGCGTTGCCCGCGTCCTGGGAAAGAATCCAGCTTCGGGCCCAAAAGCCGTAGCCGACGGCGATCAAGCCGCAGATAAGCGCCAAGATCAGCGCTGAGTTGCCTGTCATAAAAGAATCTCCAGTTTGTTGTTTCGCGAGATGGTGTTGCAACGCATTCGGCATCACCGCTGCGTTGCTTCCTCACTGCTTGCGTCTTGATGTACGGCAAGAGTGATTGGCCAACCGGCGCACTGTAACGCCAAAACATCGGCTTTTTCAGAATCCGCAAGTGGCAAGTAAGTAAAATCAGGGTTAATCCCGACTGTTTCTGATTTAACTCAAATTCCAACTTCAACATAAGGCGACAAGCATGTCTTTAGATAACGTCACCCCCGGTGCAAAGTGTCCAGACCAGTTCAACGTGATCATCGAAATCCCGATGAACGCCGATCCGGTCAAGTACGAAGTCGACCACGAAACCCACGCCATTTTTGTCGATCGGTTCATGAGCACGGCCATGCATTACCCGACCAACTACGGCTATGTGCCGCAAACCATCAGCGGCGACGGCGATCCGGTGGACGTGCTGGTGATCACCCCGGTGCCGCTGATTCCAGGTGTGGTGGTGACTTGCCGCGCCATTGGTATTTTGAAAATGGAAGACGAAGCCGGCATGGACGGCAAGGTGCTGGCGGTGCCGATCGACAAGATTTTGTCGCTCTACACCCGCTGGCAAAAACCCGAAGATTTGAGCCCGGTGCGCCTGAAAACCATCGCCCACTTCTTCGAGCATTACAAAGACCTCGAAGAAAACAAGTGGGTCAAGATTCTGGGCTGGGAAGGCCCCGAGTCCGCCAAGCAGGAAATTCTGGAAGGCATTGCCAATTACCAGGCTTCCCTGAAATAAGTCAGACATGAGGCTGCTGCGTTATGGGCCGCCGGGACAGGAAAAGCCCGGGGTGCTGGATGCCCAGGGACGGGTCCGCGATTTAAGCGCCCTGGTGCCTGACATCGCTGGGGCAGTGCTGCTGCCGGCCGGTCTGGCCCGTTTGCGCAGTTTGGACCTCGAAGCTCTGCCCTTGGTGGCGGGCCTCCCGCAGCAGGATTTGCGCTTGGGCGCGTGTGTGGGGCAGGTGGGCAAATGTATTTGTATCGGCTTGAACTACGCCGACCATGCGGCAGAAGCCGGCCTGCCGGTGCCGCCCGAGCCGGTGGTGTTCAACAAATGGACCAGCGCGCTGTGCGGGCCTGACGATGCGCTGCAAATCCCGCGCGGATCACTCAAGACCGACTGGGAAGTGGAACTGGCGGTGGTCATTGGCCAAGGCGGCCGTTACATCGACGAAGCGGATGCCATGGCACATGTGGCGGGCTATGCCGTGATGAACGATGTGTCAGAACGTGATTACCAGCTGAACCGCAGCGGCACCTGGGACAAGGGCAAGGGCTGCGACAGCTTTGGCCCGCTGGGGCCGTGGCTGGTGACGGCCGATGAGGTGCCCGACCCCAATCAGTTGGCGCTCTGGCTCGACGTGGACGGCCATCGCATGCAAAACGGCAGCACGGCCACCATGGTGTACCAGGTGCCGTTTTTGATCAGCTACCTGAGCCGGTTCATGAGTCTGCAGCCCGGCGACGTGATTTCTACCGGCACCCCGCCGGGTGTCGGCATGGGGCAGAAGCCGCCGGTGTTCTTGCGTGCGGGCCAGACCATCAGCCTGGGTGTGCAGGGCTTGGGTGTGCAGACTCAGCGCACGGTGCAGGTTTGAACGGGCTGTGCTGCTTGAGGTCGGCCACGTAACTCTGGATGCCTTCGCGCTCTGCAGTTAAATAGCGGTCAACCGCCGCCAAAAACTGCGGCTGGGCCAGCCAGTGCGCGCTGCTGGTGGTGACCGGCAGCAGAGCGCGCGCCAGTTTGTGTTCACCCTGGGCGCCGCCCTCAAAGCGTTGGTAGCTGTTGGCAATGCACCATTGCAGGGGTTGGTAATAACAGGCTTCAAAGTGCAGACAGTCCACCCGTTCCATGGCACCCCAATAGCGGCCATAGGCGACACGGTCAACCGCTTGTGCGCCTTGCTGACTGGTGCCAGCCACGCAGCTGGCGTTGATGGCGATCAAACTCGCGGCGATGGCCTGGCCGTCGCGCTCGGCAATAAAGAGCAACCAGTCTTCGGGCATGCTGTTGGCCATGCGGGCGAAGAAATCGCGGTTCAGGTAGGGTGCGTTGCCGTGCTCCAGATAGGTGCGCTCGTAGCACTGGTAGAAAAAATCCCAGTCGGCCGGGCTGATCTGGCGGCCCTCCAGCACGCGAAAGCTGACCCCGGCGTCTGCCACCTTGCGCCGTTCCTGGCGTATTTTTTTACGCTTGTCGGGCGCCAATTGGCTTAAAAAGGCATCAAAACCGGCGTACTCCGGCGTGGTGTTGTGCCAATGAAACTGCACGGTGTGGCGCAGCAGCAGGCCAGTTGCCTCGAAGGCGGCGAGGTCCTCATCACCGGCAAACAGGCTGTGCAAACCTGAGAGTTGCTGGCGCTGGCACCAGCCCAGCATCACGGCGGCCAGTTGCTCGCGATCGGCCTGGCTTTTGGCGAGCAAGCGGGCGCCCGGCACCGGGGTAAACGGAATTGCGCACACGGCTTTGGGAAAGTAGGCCAGGCCGTGCTGGGCGAACGCATTGGCCCAGGCCCAGTCGAACACGTACTCGCCGTGCGAGTGGGTCTTGAGGTACAGCACGCAGGCAGCACGCAGTTCGCCCTGACGCTCAATCAGGAAAAACTTCGGCGTCCAGCCGGTCTCTGGCGTGGCACAGCCGCTGGCATGCAAGGCGTTCAAATACGCATGGCGCATGAACGGGGTGGCCTGGCGTTGCCTGAACAGCAGGGCGTCCCAGGCGCTGGCGTCCACGTCGGCAGGCGAATCAAGCACCCGAATGACATAATCGTTTGCAGCCTCTATTGTTTTGCCTTTGATCATTTCCTTGTACTTTTCATGACTCTCAAAATTTGCATTGCCCAACTCAATCTGGTGGTGGGCGATTTGACCGGGAATGCCAAAAAAATCGTGGCCGCGGCCCAAACGGCTTACCAGCAGGGCGCGCGCCTGGTATTGACGCCTGAACTGTCCATTTGCGGTTATGCGGCAGAAGATCTTTTTTTGCGCCACGCCTTCACCAGCGCCTGTGATGATGCCGTCAAAGCCGTGGCGGCTGCACTCGCCGATCTGAAAGACCTTTGCGTCGTGGTGGGTCACCCCACCGGCGGCGACCAGCGCACGCGCTCGGTGGCGGTGCAAAGCCGCTTCAACGCCGCCAGCGTGCTGCGTGAGGGCAGGGTTGTGGCCACCTATGCCAAGCGTGAACTGCCCAATTACCAGGTGTTTGACGAGCGGCGCTACTTCACACCGGGCAAGGATGTGTGCGTTTTCGAGGCGGGAGAAGCCGGCCAGACGCGCAAGATCGGTTTGCTGATTTGCGAAGATGCCTGGTTTGACCAGCCTGCTCGTGAGACCGCCCTGGCCGGCGCAGAACTGCTCGCGGTGATCAACGCGTCGCCTTTTCACGTGGGCAAGGGGGATGAGCGCGAGCAGATGATGCGCGAGCGGGTGCTGGCCTGCGGTCTGCCGCTGGTCTATGCCCATCTGGTGGGCGGCCAGGACGAGGTGGTGTTTGAGGGCCGTTCGTTTGCGTTGAACGCGGATGGCTCCATGGCTGGACGGGCGCCGAGTTTCATTGAGGCTGGCTTGATGGTTGATGTCACTCAGACGTCGGGCGAGATGCATTTGTCCTCGACGATCACCCCGCAGCGCTCATCCGATGCCGACCTGTGGGACGCCCTGGTGCTGGGGGTGCGGGATTACATTGACAAGAACGGCTTTCCCAGCGTGCTGCTGGGCTTGTCGGGCGGCATTGACTCGGCGCTGGTGCTGGCAATTGCCGTGGATGCGCTGGGCAAGGAGCGGGTGCGCGCCGTGATGATGCCCTCGCCCTACACCGCAGACATCAGCTGGATTGACGCGCGCGACATGGCGTCCCGGCTGGGCGTGCGCTACGACGAGTTGTCGATCGTGCCCGAGTTCGAGGCCTTCAAGGCCACGCTCGCCAATGAATTCAAGGGTTTGGCCGAGGACACGACCGAGGAAAACATCCAGGCGCGCATACGTGGCATCCTGCTGATGGCACTCTCCAACAAATTCGGCAGCATTGTGCTCACTACCGGCAACAAGTCCGAATTGGCGACTGGTTACTGCACGCTTTACGGCGACATGGCCGGCGGCTTTGCCGTGATCAAGGACCTGGCCAAAACCACGGTGTTTCGCCTGGCCCGCTGGCGCAATGCGCATGATCCCTACGGCACTGGACAAGAGCCGATTCCAGTGCGCATCATCACGCGCCCACCCAGCGCCGAACTGCGACCCGACCAAACCGACCAGGACAGTTTGCCGCCTTACGAGGTGCTGGACGCCATTCTGGAGCGCTACATGGAAGACGACGAGAGCATCGAGCAACTCATCGCCGACGGTTTTTCCCCCGCCGATGTGGAGCGGGTCACGCGTCTGATCAAGATCAATGAATACAAGCGGCGCCAGTCGCCCGTGGGGATTCGCGTGACACACCGCAGCTTCGGCAAGGATTGGCGTTATCCTATTACCAACCGTTTTCGGGCGTAACTGGCTGTGCAGAAGCCAGCCTGCCATCTTTATCATCTAGGAATCCCATGAAACAAATCACCGCCATTGTCAAACCCTTCAAGCTGGAAGAAGTGCGCGAAGCGCTGGCCGAATGCGGCGTGACCGGCCTGACAGTGACCGAAGTCAAGGGCTTTGGCCGCCAGAAGGGCCACACCGAACTTTACCGCGGCGCCGAATACGTGGTCGATTTTTTACCCAAGGTCAAGATTGAAGTGGTCGTCAAAACCGATGATGTGGACCGCTGCGTCGATGCCATCGTCAAGGCCGCCCATACGGGCAAGATTGGTGACGGCAAGATTTTCGTCACCGCCGTGGAGCGCGTGGTGCGCATTCGCACCGGGGAACTCGACGAAGCGGCGATCTGATTTTTGCCCGCCGAGGGGTGGCGCTCAAGGCTTTGGCGGGCTGGTGTCCACCAGTTGCGTTCCGGCCAGCGCGTCATGCAAGAACTGCTGGCGAGGGTGAAAACGGCTCAGGATGGACCACACGGCGATCCAGCCGACGAAAATCACGATGGCTTCGCCGCCCCTGAGCTCAAATCCCCACGACACCACCAGCGGCGGCAAAACCCACAGCCAGCTCCACAGGTAGCGCAGCAAGGCGCGGCCTTGGCTTAACGGCTGCCCGTCACGGTCCAACACCCGGATGTGCCAGGTTTTCATGGCCAGAGTCTGGCCTCTGGACCAGAACCAGACAAAGTAAATGCCGAAGATGACAAACAAAAACGCCTGCAGGGCGTGGCGGTTGTCCATGGCGTTTTTGGTTTGGCTCAGTGTGCCGAAGAGGTAGCCGGCTATAAAAACCACGCCGAACAACAGCATGCCTTCGTAAAGCCAGCAGGCCATGCGGCGGAGCAGGCTTGGGGTAATGGTGTTCGGGGGCATTCAGGTGGCGCGTTAATGTCGGTTATAAACTTTTTCCGGGTGCGAATTGCCCTGATTAGAGCCTGCGCGACACCTGAAAGAAAGAGCTGAATTATTGCATTGCCGCTGGGCGAAATGCAGGCGCTGGCTGACAAGTGCCATAATGCTGGCTGCAAATTAAAGCAAACGGGTCAAGGTCCGGCGCAGAAATCAATGCGCCCATGGTTTTGGCCTTAAGTTTCGATGCAACACCACAAGTGTTTGCAAAGAAGCACCCAAGGTATTTCGTTAGAGAAATTCACAAAGGTTCATCATGGAAATCACAAAAGCCGAAGTCGCTTCGGTCTCAAACTCATCAAATTCTCATTCTGCTGCCAAGGTCAAGCCCGCCGTAACCGGCGCTGAGCACGACCTCAGAGGTGCGGAAATCCTGGTCAAAGCCCTGCAAGCCGAAGGCGTCAAGTACGTCTGGGGTTACCCCGGCGGCGCCGTGCTGCACATTTACGACGCTTTTTTCAAGCAGGACACCATCCAGCACGTTCTGGTGCGCCACGAGCAGGCGGCAGTGCACGCGGCTGACGGTTATGCCCGCGCCACGGGTGACGTGGGTGTGGCGCTGGTCACCTCCGGCCCCGGCGTGACCAATGCCGTGACCGGCATTGCCACCGCGTACATGGACAGTATCCCGATGGTGATCGTGTGCGGCCAGGTGCCGACCCACGCCATCGGCATGGATGCGTTCCAGGAGTGCGACACCGTGGGCATTACCCGCCCCATCGTCAAGCACAACTTTCTGGTCAAGGATGCGCGCGACCTGGCATTGACCATGAAAAAGGCGTTTCACATTGCCCGCAGCGGCCGGCCCGGCCCGGTGGTGGTGGATATCCCGAAAGATGTGTCGTTCAAAAAAGTGCCTTACCACGGCTACCCGCAGACGGTTGAAATGCGCTCCTACAACCCGGTGCGCAAAGGCCACGGCGGGCAAATCCGCAAGGCACTGCAGTTGTTGCTGGCTGCCAAGCGGCCATACATCTACACCGGCGGTGGCGTTCTGCTGAGCAATGCGTCAGCCGAACTGCGTGAACTGGTGGACATGCTGGGCTACCCCTGCACCAACACCTTGATGGGCTTGGGCGCTTACCCCGCCAGCGACCGCAAGTTTCTGGGCATGCTGGGCATGCACGGCACGGTGGAGGCCAACAACGCCATGCAAAACTGCGATGTGCTGCTGGCAGTCGGCGCGCGGTTCGATGACCGCGTCATTGGCAACCCCAAGCACTTTGCCCAAAACGAGCGCAAGATCATCCACATCGACATCGATCCGTCGAGCATTTCCAAGCGTGTCAGGGTCGACATTCCGATTGTGGGCGACGTCAAGGACGTGTTGTCCGAGATGATCGCCATGATCAAGGAAGGCGCAACCAGGCCCGACGCCAATGCGCTGGGTGCCTGGTGGGACACCATCGAGGGCTGGCGCAAGCGCGACTGCCTGAAGTACAACCCGGGTCAAAACGACATCATCAAGCCGCAATACGTGGTGGAGACGCTCTGGAACATGACCAAGGACGCCGACACCTACATCACCTCGGACGTGGGCCAGCACCAGATGTGGGCCGCGCAGTACTACCGCTTCGACGAGCCGCGGCGCTGGATCAACTCCGGTGGCCTGGGCACCATGGGCGTGGGCATTCCCTACGCCATGGGCATCAAGCTGGCCAAGCCCGACAGCGAGGTCTATTGCGTGACCGGCGAGGGCTCGGTGCAGATGTGCATCCAGGAACTCTCCACCTGCCTGCAATACAACACACCCATCAAGATCGTGGCGCTCAACAACCGTTATCTGGGCATGGTGCGGCAGTGGCAGGAGGTGGAATATGAAGGCCGCTACAGCCACAGCTACATGGATGCCCTGCCCAACTTTGTCAAGCTGGCCGAGGCCTATGGTCACGTCGGCATGCTGATCGAGCGGGCCTCCGATGTGGAGCCGGCGCTGCGCGAGGCGCGCAAGCTGAAGGACCGCACGGTGTTCATGGATTTCCGCACCGACCCCACCGAAAACGTGTTCCCGATGGTGCAGGCGGGCAAGGGCATCACCGAGATGCTGTTGAGCGCGGAGGACCTCTGATCATGAAACACATCATTGCAGTATTGCTGGAAAACGAAGCCGGGGCCCTGTCCCGCGTGGTGGGTTTGTTCTCGGCCCGTGGCTACAACATCGAGTCGCTCACCGTGGCGCCCACCGAAGATCCCAGTTTGTCGCGCATGACGATCCAGACCACGGGTTCCGACGAGGTGATCGAGCAGATCACCAAGCACCTGAATCGCCTGATCGAGGTGGTCAAGGTGGTGGACCTGACCGAAGGCGCCTACACAGAGCGCGAGCTCATGATGGTCAAGGTCCGCGCCGTGGGCAAGGAGCGCGAGGAAATGAAGCGCATGGCGGACATTTTCAGGGGCCGCATCATCGATGTGACCGAGAAAAGCTACACCATCGAGTTGACGGGTGACCAGACCAAGAACGATGCGTTTCTGGACGCCATCGAGCGCGGTGCCATTCTGGAGACAGTGCGCACCGGCTCCAGCGGCATCGGTCGGGGTGAGCGGATTCTGCGCGTCTAGTCAGTTGGGGCAGGGCGCAAGCGCTGTTCAACATTTTTATTGAGTTGGGGATGGAGCTAAAGATCTGTCCCCCAAGGTTGTTAGTTAGTTGGGGACAGAGCTGAAGATCTGTCCCGCAAGGTTGTTTAATTTAACGGAGTGAGCGATGAAAGTTTTTTACGATAAAGATTGTGATCTGAGCCTGATCAAGGGCAAAACCGTGGCCATCATTGGTTACGGCAGCCAGGGCCATGCCCACGCGCAAAACCTGAACGACAGCGGTGTCAAGGTGGTGGTGGGCCTGCGCAAGGGTGGTGCGTCGTGGGACAAGGTTGGCAAGGCCGGCCTCAATGTGATGGAAGTCAACGACGCCGTCAAGATCGCCGACGTGGTCATGATCTTGCTGCCCGACGAGCAAATCGCCGACGTTTACAACAACAATGTGGCCCCCAACATCAAGCAGGGTGCCTCACTGGTGTTTGCCCACGGTTTCAATGTGCATTACAACCAGGTCATTCCCCGTGCCGACCTGGACGTGTGGATGGTGGCGCCCAAGGCCCCCGGCCACACGGTGCGCAACACCTACACCCAGGGTGGCGGCGTGCCGCACCTGGTCGCCATCCACCAGGACAAGAGCGGCAAGGCGCGCGACCTGGCGCTGTCCTATGCCATGGCCAATGGTGGCGGCAAGGCCGGCATCATCGAGACCAACTTCAAGGAAGAAACCGAGACCGACCTGTTCGGCGAGCAGGCCGTGCTGTGCGGCGGCGCGGTCGAACTGATCAAGATGGGTTACGAGACCCTGGTCGAAGCTGGTTACGCCCCCGAGATGGCTTACTTTGAATGCCTGCATGAACTCAAGCTGATCGTCGATTTGATCTATGAAGGCGGCATCGCCAACATGAACTATTCGATCTCCAACAACGCGGAGTACGGCGAGTACGTGACCGGCCCCGAGGTCATCAATGCCCAGAGTCGCGAAGCCATGCGCAACGCCCTCAAGCGCATCCAGAACGGTGATTACGCCAAGATGTTCATTCTGGAAGGCCGCACCAACTATCCCTCCATGACGGCACGCCGCCGCAACACCGCTGATCACAGCATCGAGGTGGTGGGTGCCCAGCTGCGCGCCATGATGCCCTGGATCGCCAAAAACAAACTGGTGGACCAGACCCGCAATTAACACCTGCGTGATTTCAGAACAAAGGCTACTTCGGTAGCCTTTGTTATTATGGGCACCACCCCTGGACCAAACGATTGGAAGAAGTGAACACACCCAACACGGATCAAGCAGATGGTGTGATGCTGAAGAAGCGTCGCAAAGGCATCTACATCCTGCCCAACCTCTTTACGCTGGCGGCACTTTTTGGCGGCTTTTACGCCATTGTGATGGCCATCAATGGCCGTTTTGACCTGGCCGCGGTTGGCGTTTTTTGCGCCATGGTGCTCGACAGTCTGGACGGTCGCGTGGCGCGCATGACCAATACCCAAAGCGCCTTTGGCGAACAAATGGACTCGCTGTCCGACATGGTGTCTTTCGGCGCGGCGCCCGCCCTGATTGCCTATGTGTGGGCACTCAAGGGCCTAGGCCGCTGGGGCTGGATAGCGGCGTTTGTCTATTGCGCTTGCGCGGCCTTGCGGCTGGCGCGCTTCAACGTCAACACGGCGGTGGTGGACAAGCGCTATTTTCAGGGTTTGCCGTCGCCCGCCGCAGCGGCCATTGTTGCTGGTTTTATCTGGGTGATGACCGATTTGGGCAGTGCCGGTCCGCAATGGGCGTGGCCGATGTTTGCCGTGTGCCTGTATGCGGGACTCACCATGGTGACGAATGTGCCGTTCTACAGTTTCAAGGACATCCAGATGAAGCGCAGTGTGCCATTCGCGGTGATCGTCCTGATTGCCATCGGTATTGCCGTCATCAACATCGACCCGCCGATCGTGATGTTCGCCTTGTTCGTCGTTTACGGCTTGAGCGGCTATGTGATCTATTTCTGGCGCAGGACCAAGGGCATTCCCACCAGCGTCATCAGCACCTCGACCGATGAACCTGACGAACGCGGCCTGCACAAATGAGGCGGAACGCCAGCCGAAGCATGGCGAGCCGAAGCTTGACCTCAAGCTGTGCTATATTGAAGTCATGCATCAATTTTCACTACTGCTAACAACAACGTCCTGCGGGCGGAGTGGTTAGCGCGTGATCGCATCAACCCCAAAAGCCCGTCAGCATCCGCGACGGGCTTTTTTATTGCCAAGACCCTTTTCATCGCCTTTGTAAACATCCCAGGAGAAATGACATGTCAGACAAATTAATCATTTTTGACACCACCTTGCGTGACGGCGAGCAGTCGCCGGGAGCCTCCATGACGCGCGATGAAAAACTGCGCATTGCCCGGCAGTTGGAGCGTTTGAAGGTCGATGTCATCGAGGCCGGTTTTGCTGCCAGTTCCAATGGCGACTTTGAGGCCATCAAGGCCATTGCCCATGCCATCAAGGACTCCACCGTCTGCTCGTTGTCACGCGCCAATGACCGTGACATCACGCTGGCAGCCGACGCGGTGCAGGGCGCCAACCGGGCGCGGATTCACACATTCATTGCCACATCGCCGGTGCACATGGAGAAAAAACTCCGCATGACCCCCGAGCAGGTTCTGGAGCAGGCCAAGCAGGCCGTGCGTTTTGCCCGCAACCGGGTGGCCGACATTGAATTCAGCGCCGAAGACGCCTACCGCAGCGAAGAGGACTTTCTGTGCCGGGTGATTGAGGCCGTGATCAAGGAGGGCGCCACCACCATCAACGTGCCAGACACAGTGGGTTATGCCATTCCCGAACTGTATGGCAACTTTATCAAACGCCTGCGTGAACGTGTGCCAAATTCCGACCAGGCGATCTGGTCGGTGCATTGCCACAATGACCTTGGCATGGCGGTGGCCAACTCGCTCGCAGGTGTCAAGATCGGCGGAGCGCGCCAGGTTGAATGCACCATCAACGGGCTCGGCGAGCGCGCTGGCAACTGCAGTCTGGAAGAAGTGGTGATGGCCGTGCGCACCCGGCGCGATTATTTTGATCTGGACGTGGGTATCGACACCACCCAGATTCTGGCGGCCAGCCGCATGGTGAGCCAAACCACCGGTTTTGTGGTGCAGCCCAACAAGGCCATCGTTGGCGCCAACGCCTTTGCCCACGCTTCTGGCATTCACCAGGACGGCATGATGAAAGCGCGTGATACCTACGAGATCATGCGTGCCGAGGACGTGGGCTGGACCGCCAACAAGATCGTGCTGGGCAAGCTGAGCGGACGCAATGCGTTCAAGCAGCGCTTGGCGGAGCTCGGGGTGCTGATGGAAAGCGAAGTCGACGTGAACCTGACCTTTGCCAAATTCAAGGAACTCGCCGATCGCAAGAGCGAGATTTTTGACGAGGACATTCTGGCTTTGGTCAGCGAGGAAAATGTCGCCCAGAGCCATGACCAGTTTGGCTTTGTTTCTTTGTCGCAGCACAGCGAAACCGGCGAGATGCCGCAAGCCACGGTGGTCATGACCATCGGCGGCAAGGAGGTCACCGCCACGGCCAATGGCAACGGGCCTGTGGACGCCTCGCTCAAGGCGATTGAAGCGAACGTCAAGAGCGGTGCCGAGATGGTGCTGTATTCGGTCAACGCCATCAGCGGCTCGACCGAAAGCCAGGGCGAGGTGACCGTGCGCCTGCAGAGCAATGGCCGCATCGTCAACGGTGTTGGCGCCGACCCCGACATCGTGGTGGCTTCCGCCAAAGCTTACTTGAGTGCCCTGAACAAGCTCCAGAGCCAAGCTGAGCGAGTGGCGGCCCAAGGCTAATGTGGCAAATTAGTTTAACAAACTCTTGCAAGTACTTGCTGTATCGGGACTTTCGGGTTTAAACTGAACGTCCGCCAAGAGGCTCTTTCAGGAGACAAATTCATGACCACCGCAAGAAACAGCTTTTTTTCAAAAAAAGTACGTGGTTTCATTTGTCTTTTGAGTTTGTTGAGCTGGTTCGGCTGGTCTCCGGTTGTGCATGCGGCGCCTGCCAAGACCCACGTGAGCAAGCAGAAGAAAACAGCGGTGGTCGCCAAACGCCGTGTGACCAAACAATTCGCTAACGGCAAACAAATTGCCAAAGGCAAACAAATTGCTGCAAACAAACGCAAGGCGGTGTCTGTCAGGGCCGTGGCAGTTGCCAAGCCGTCTTTTGGTCAATTGGCGGGCTTGCAACGCGTCCATGATGATCTCAATTTGAAATCGAGTGTGGCACTGGTCATCGACCAGGACACCCAGGAAGTGCTGTTCAGCAAAAATGACAAGGCAGTTTTGCCGATCGCTTCGCTGACCAAGCTGATGACCGGTTTGGTTGTGAGCGACGCCAATTTGTCCATGGCTGAGATGATCACCATCACACAGCAGGATGTCGATACCGAAAAAGGCAGCAGTTCCCGACTGCGCGTGGGCACTGAACTGAGCCGGGGCGAACTCTTGCACCTGGCGCTGATGTCCAGCGAAAACCGCGCCGCCCATGCGCTGGGACGCACCTATCCCGGCGGTTTGCAGGTCTTTACCCAACTGATGAATTACAAGGCGAAATTGCTGGGCATGAAGGACACCCGTTTTGTGGAGCCCACGGGGTTGTCCAGCAACAACATGTCAAGCGCGCGTGACCTGGCCAAACTTGTTGATGCAGCGCATCAACAGCCCATGCTGCGTGAACTGTCCACGTCAACGGGTCATCAGGTGTTTGTGGGCAATCGTGTGCTGCAGTTCAACAATACCAACCGGCTGGTCAAGAACCCGAGTTGGGACATTGGCCTGCAAAAAACCGGCTACATCTCGGAAGCCGGGCGCTGCCTGGTGATGCAGACCAAGGTGGCCGGCCGGCAGTTGATCATGGTCTTTCTGGATTCGGCTGGCAAGCTGAGTCGTTTGGGTGACGCCGAGCGGGTGCGTCAGTGGGTCGAGTCGACTGCCAATGCGGCCGCCATCATGGCAGACACGCCACATGTCGGCGGCTAGTCAAACCGGATTGTTTGTCCGGTAACCAAGATGAGCCGAAATTTCCTGGGCCGTGGCTTTGAGTTTGGGCAACCAGGCTTCGTCCAGCCGGCCTGCCGGGGCTGAAATCGACAAGCCAGCGACCAGTTTGCCTTGGTCATCCATGATGCCGGCGGCCATGCAGCGCACCCCGAGCTCAAGTTCTTCGTTGTCACTGGCGTAGCCCTCGCGGCGAACTTTGGCCAGTTCACGCTCCAGCGCCGGCAGTTGCGTCAGACTGTTCTTGGTGTGGCCGCTCAGGCCGGTGCGCAGCGCATAAGAGCGCACTTTTTGTGGCTCATCCGCCGCCAGAAACAACTTGCCCACCGACGTCAGATGCAGCGGCGCGCGCCCGCCAATGGCCCTGATCACCTGCATGCCCGAGCGCTCGCTGTAGGCGCGCTCCACATAAATGATTTCGTCGCCCTGTCGGATGCTGAGGTTGACCGGTTGTTGTGTCAGACGGTGCAAGTCGCGCATGGCATCGAGCGCGGCATCGCGCACATTGAGCCGGTTTTTCACCAGATTGCCCAACTCCAGCAAGCGCATGCCCAGACGGTAACTGCCTGCTTGCGGGTGATCCACAAACCGGCCCAGGACCAGGTCGTTCAGGATGCGGTGTGCGGTGGAGGGATGCAGGCCGGTCTTGGCGCTGATTTCCTTGAGCGAGATGGCTTCTTCCTGGGAGGCCAGCACATCCATCAGGGTCATCATGCGTTCAATGACCTGGATGGTCGGTGTGGCTGTCGTGGCAGAGTCAATCTTTCGCATGCGATATCCTGAAATGAACTTTCATTTTATCTTGTGAAAATTGTCAGTGGATTCGGCGCTCGCGTCAGCCATGGCACACCATTGATTTCGGACAAGCAACTCGAAGGGCTTGAAGCGGGTTTTGTACGACATTTTTCTGCTTTGTGCCACCCAGTAGCCCAGGTAAAGGTATTTCAAGCCCCAGGCGCTGGCCTGGTTGATTTGCCAGAGCACGTTGTAAGTGCCGTAACACCGGCCCGGCTCGGGTTCAAAAAAGGTATAGACCGCTGACAGGCCATCGTCGAGCCGGTCAATGATCGACACCATTTTGAGCTTGCCGGGGTCGCCACCAGGCGATGGCTCCCGGAATTCGACCAGCAGGGAGTCCACCTGGCTGTCAATCAGAAAATCCTGGTATTGACCTGCGTCATCGGCATCCATGCCGCCACCGCAATGGCGCGCCTGCTGGTAGCGCTGGTACAGCGCAAAGTGTTCCTCCGAAAAAGACGGCGATATGGCTGTGATTTGCAGGCTGCCATGCTGCGCCCAGGCCCTTTTTTGACTACGGTCGGGCGCGAACTCCGCCACTGGCAGACGAATCGACTGGCAAGCCTGGCATTGATCGCAATGGGGCCGGTAAAAAAACAAACCGCTGCGTCGAAACCCGCTGCGCATCAAGGCCGAGTAGCTTCGGGTGTCAATCAGGTGCGAAGGCGTGGCCACCTGTGAGCGCGCCACCTGCCCATCCAGATAGCTGCAGGGGTAGTTGGCGGTGGAATAGAACTGAAGCGTTTTGAGCGCAGTTTCCTGGGACTGATTCACGCTGAATCCGGTTTGAGTGGGGGGAGTTCGCGCCAGTATAGGGGTTGAAATTGCCAGTCAAGGGCGGGGCGCTGGCTCAGTTTTTGAACTCGCCTGATAAATTCACTCCTTGGAATTTCATGCGCACCCAGGGACTTCAGATGCGCCGTGTTTTGTTGGCAATCAATCTGGCTGATGTGATGATGGCGGCACAGACTCACCAGGGCTGCCAGCGCAATTTTGGACGCATCGGGCTGTCGGTGAAACATCGACTCGCCAAACACCGCCCCTCCGATGGCCACGCAATAGAGGCCACCGACCAGTTCGCCCCCAACCCAGGTTTCGATGCTGTGCGCCAATCCCGCATGGTGCAGGTCAATGTAGGCGTTGATCATGTCGGGCACGATCCAGGTGCCCCGCGTGCCGTGCCGGAGACTGGACGCACAGGCCTGAATGACGTCTGTGAATGCGCTATCGATGCGAATCTCGCAGTCTGGATTTTTGCTGAATTTTTTCAGGGCTTTTTTCAGAGAAGGATGCAGCTTGAATTGCTCCACTTCGAGCACCATGCGAGGCTCCGGACTCCACCACAAAATGGGCTGATCGGCACTGAACCAGGGAAATATGCCGCTTTTATAGGCGTTTTTAAGGGTGTTGACCGATAAATCGGCACCTGCACACAGCAAGCCGGGTGCCGGCGTGCTGGCTCCCCAAGCCGTATCGGCCGGGGGAAAGGCATCGCCGCTGGCAAGCCAGGGCAAAGGAGCAGGCGCCGTGGTCATGGATGGTGAATATGGTCAGATGGCATGTCAAAAAGCACGATGTTCAACGTTTACAATACAAAGGTCGGGGCGTAGCGCAGCCTGGTAGCGCATCTGGTTTGGGACCAGAGGGTCGAAGGTTCGAATCCTTTCGCCCCGACCATTATTTTCAAGGCTTGCCGGTTTTTGACCGCCAGGCCTTTGTTTTGTCACTACTTTGGCGATCTCTCCGCCAACGCGCCCATTTTCTTCAGCTGGTAAAGGGCTTCCAGCGCTTCGCGCGGGCTCAAATCATCGGGGTTGATGGCTTCCAGCGCATTTTCCACCGCGCTGCTGGTGATGACTTCGGCCACTGCGGGCAGGGCAAACAAATCAATCTGGGCCTGCTGGTGCGAGGCCTGCGCTTCCAGCGCTTCCAGCGTCTGGCGGGCCTGGTTGAGCACTGCGGCGGGCATGCCGGCCAGGCGTGCCACCTGAATACCGTAACTCTTGTTGGCCGGCCCTGGCTGGATTTCGTGCAAGAACACAATGTTGCGGCCCGACTCGGCGGCGCTGACATGGACGTTGACGGCGCCGTGGTGGCTGGCCGGAAACTCGGTCAACTCAAAGTAGTGGGTGGCAAACAGGGTGTAAGCCTGGGTTTTGTCATGCAACTGGGTTGCGATCGCGCTGGCCAGGGCCAGGCCGTCAAAGGTGCTGGTGCCGCGGCCAATCTCATCCATCAAAACGAGTGAGCTGGGCGTGGCCGCATGCAAAATTTGGGCGGCCTCGGTCATCTCCAGCATGAAGGTCGACTGGGCGTTGGCCAGGTCATCGGCCGCGCCAATCCGGGTGTGAATGGCATCGATCGGCCCCAGTCGGCAGCGTTTGGCCGGCACATAGCTGCCCATGCTGGCCAGCAGCGTGATCACCGCGATCTGGCGCATGTAGGTGGATTTGCCGCCCATGTTGGGGCCGGTGATGATCTGCATGCGCTGCTTGGGGCCTAAATGCGTGTCGTTGGCAATGAAGGCGCCAGCGCTGGTCTCATTCAGACGCGCCTGCACCACCGGATGACGCCCGGCTTCGATGTCCAGACAGGGTTCTTTGGCAAACTGGGGCGCACACCAGTCCAGCGTCAGGCTGCGCTCGGTCAGCGCGCACAGGGCGTCTAGCGTGGCCAGCGCGCGCGCCAGTTCGGTCATTGCCGGCACAAAAGGCTGCAGTTGGTCCAGCACTTGCTCGTACAAGAATTTTTCCCGCGCGAGTGCGCGCTCCTGGGCGCTGAGTGCTTTGTCTTCAAAGGCCTTGAGCTCGGGGGTGATGAAGCGCTCGGCGTTTTTCAGAGTCTGGCGACGGCGGTAATCGTCGGGCACCTTGTCGAGCTGGCCTTGCGACACTTCAATAAAGAAACCGTGCACACGGTTGAACTGCACGCGCAAATTGGCAATGCCGGTGCGCGCTTTTTCACGGGTTTCCAGATCCAGCAGGAAGCTGTCGCAATTGGTCTGGATGGCGCGAAGCTCATCCAGGTCAGCGTCAAAACCAGACGCAATCACGCCGCCGTCGCGCACCAGCGCTGCGGGCTCGGCATCGATAGCTTGCCTTAAAAACTCCGCGCAGCCGGACGGTGGCAACAGGCTGTCGGCCAGAGTCGTCAAATAGACCTCAAGTCCCTGCAAGACCGGGGCCAGAAGTTCGGTTTTTTGCAGGGTCAACTGCAAGCCGACCAGCTCGCGGGGTCGCACCTGGCGCAGTGCAATCCGGGCCGTGATGCGCTCTACATCCGTGCTGCCCTTGAGCTTGTCACGCAGCTTTGCCCAGGGCCCGGCGCCTGCCGAAAGGGCCGGTCCATCACGCAAGGCGGCAATTGCGCCCAGGCGTTGCTGGGCCTCGGTGCGGTCGCGTCTGGGTGACACCAGCCAGCTCTTAAGCAGGCGGCTGCCCATGCCAGTCATGCAGGTGTCGAGCAAGGAAAACAGGGTGGGCGTGTCTTCACCGCGGAGGGTCTGCAGCAGTTCCAGGTTGCGTCGGGTGCTTTGCGGCAGGTCGATGAGTTCGCCCGCGCGCTGCACTCGCACCTGGTGGATGTGTGTGAGCGCACGGCCCTGGGTATGTTCGGCATACCCCAGCAGCGCGCTGGCAGCGGCCTGGGCCTGCAGCAGATCCTGGGCTTGCCAGGGCACCAGGCTGGCTGCTTGCAGATGCTCCAACAGCTTGCGCTGACCCAGGCCGGCATCAAATTGCCAGTCGGGCCGCACCGAAATCGACACCGATCCAGTCATGGTCAGGCTGCGCAGCCGGGCTTCAAATGCGGAGGTGGCTCCGGCGCTGAAGATCAACTCACCCGGCGCAATCCGGCTCACCCAGTCAGACAGCTCATCGGGCGTGCACTCGGCCAGATGCACCTCGCCCTGAGTGACGCTCAGCCAGGCCAGGCCGCAGTTGTTGCGCGCACCCTGGTGCACCGCCAGCAGCATTGACTCGGTCTTGTCGCCCAGCAGTTCCAGGTCAGTCAATGTGCCAGGGGTCACTACCCGCACCACCTTGCGTTCCACCGGGCCTTTGGCGGTGGCGACGTCACCGACCTGCTCGCAAATGGCTACCGATTCACCCAGCTTGATGAGACGCGCCAGGTAGGTGTCGACTGCGTGAAACGGCACGCCCGCCATCACGACCGGCGCACCCGCCGACTGGCCGCGCTGCGTCAGCGTGATGTTGAGCAATCGGGCGGCTTTTTCGGCATCTGAAAAAAATAGCTCGTAAAAATCTCCCATGCGGTAAAACAGCAGGGTGTCCGGGTAATCCGCCTTGAGGCCCAGGTACTGGGCCATCATGGGCGTGTGAGCCATGGGCGCTTTTTCTGAGGAATTCAATTTTGAGAGCCGTTTTAAATCAGTAGGTTAGGTGATTTTCATGGAAGTCACACCCAAGGCAAATCTGCTTGTAACCAAAAAATGAAGATGTGACTTGTTTCATCAAGCTGAAACGAAAAAATAACGTTTTAATACAATGATTTATCGCATTTTGGCATGGTCTGCGGTTTTGTCTAAGGTGACCGATACGGCTTGATTGTGACCAAAAAATATGGCGAGAAGGGGACCGGAAGGGGGCCATAGGCCGAGTTCTTCATGACAGTGAATTATTAGGTCCCCCCTCGATTTTCGGGACCTCCTTGAAGGGACGTCCGCCCACACAGGCCTCTTTCACGACACCGCGCCTGCAAGGCCTCACCTGCCAAACCATGGGTCTCATGTAAGGCTTGCCTTGAGCCGCACGGGTTTATTGCTGGTTCGGCGGGCTCACACCAACGACCGGGGCTGCCGGTTTGTCCAGCAGCCGGTCCACGCGCGGCATCAGGGTAAAGATGCCCAGCGCCAGCAAGGTGCTCAGCACCGCCGTGGATTCGCGGCCCATGCCGGCTGCGACGCCGATGGCAGCGGTTAGCCAGATGCCCGCCGCTGTGGTCAGCCCCGTGACCTTGTCCTCTTCGGCTCCCTTGAGGATGGCGCCGGCGCCCAGAAAACCGACACCAGCAATGATGCCCTGAACCACCCGGCTCAGGTCAGAACTGGGCATTCCCGTTTGCTGCGAGAGCAGCACAAACAGGGCGGCTCCCATCGCCACAAGCATGTGCGTTCGCACCCCTGCCGCCTTGCCCTTTTTCTCGCGCTCAATGCCCAGCAATCCGCCCAGCACAGCGGCCAGCGTGAGGCGAAGCAAAACACGCGTCACTTCCCCGGCATTGCTCAGATCTGAAAATTCAGAAATGAGGGTTTCACCGACCAACTGCCACCCGCTTGACGTCATGCGAACTCCTTTGAGCTATTTGAAGAAGCGGCTGACGCCAGTCCGTAGGTCAACAGACCGGAATTTCAACCCCATGCGCCTGAGTATCACACCATCAATCAGCCATCAGCATGAAAACCCCGGCCTGCCCGCAAGGGGCTGGGGCTATAGCATTCCAGCGCGGATGGGCGGGTTCTCCTGGATGCGGGCAGGCCAGATCAAAAGCAACATTGCTTCCGCACCGGCAAGAAGCAGACCGAAGTCGGGTTTGAAATCCAGGAAGAGGGCGGTCACCCACAACCCACCGATCGGTGAACGAAAAAGAGGGTGACCTTGTCGCATTGCGCGTGCACAAATTCCACGGCGGCGGAATGCTCTACCTCTTGGGCTAAACCCTTGATGAGGCTGTCCGCTTGATCTACCTTGAAGCCGTAGGCCCGCACGAAAATTTCTACCGGGACTTGAATCGGTAGACGAGATTAAATGCAGTCCCAAGCTGTGGTGGCCGCCGTTTCCATGTATGGTCGGTCATCGGTTCAAGTCCAGCAACATTGGTCAAGCTGGCTGCAGACATCAGTTGACGGCCGTTGCGTTCAAGGGCCGCTTGAGAGCGCCCAAGGCAATTGCACTGACCAAAGTGCCCGCCACGATGGCCAGCAGGTAGGCCCCCAGGTTGGTCACTGCGTTGGGAATGGGGAGCACAAAAACGCCGCCGTGCGGCACGCGCAGTTCGCTGCCCAGCACCATCGACAGCGCACCGGCCACGGCCGAGCCGATCATCAGCGCCGGGATGACGCGCAGCGGGTCTTTGGCGGCGAAGGGGATCGCGCCTTCGGTGATGAAGGAAATGCCCAGCACGGCGGTGGCCTTGCCAGCCTCACGCTCGTCCACCGTGAAGCGGTTCTTGAAGATCACCGTGGCGAGCGCTAGCGCCAGCGGCGGCGTCATGCCGGCGGCCATGACCGCGGCCATGGGCGCGTAGACTTCGCTGGCGATCAGGCCGGTGGCAAAGGCATAGGCCGCCTTGTTGACCGGGCCGCCCATGTCAAACGCCATCATCGAACCCAGCAGCAGACCCAAAAAGATCGCGTTGGAGCCTTGCAGGCCCTTGAGCCAGGTGGTGATGGCGGCCAGCACCAGGCTGACGGGTTCGCCCACCACGTAATACATCAGCAAGCCGACGATGGCGGTGCCCAGCAGCGGCAGGATCAGCACGGGTTTCAGGCCGTCCAGGTTGCGCCCGAGCTGGATCTTTTCATTGAGGAACTTGACGGTGTAGCCCGCCAGAAAACCCGCGGCAATCCCGCCGATGAAACCCGCGCCAATCGACGCGGCAATCATGCCGCCGATCATGCCCGGCGCCAGGCCGGGCCGGTCGGCAATCGAATGCGCAATGAAACCGGCCAATATCGGCACCATCAGGGCAAAGCCGCTCTTGGCGCCAATCGTGAACAGCGTCCAGGCCAGCGTGCCCTTGTTGGCGTCTTCGTAGACATAGATGCCACCCAGCGCGAAGCCCAAGGCAATCAGCAGGCCGCCTGCCACCACAAACGGAATCATGTAAGACACGCCGGTCATCAGGTGTTTGTAGGCGCCGGTGCGGCTGGCGCTTTGCTGTGCCTTGGCCGCTTTGACCTGGTCGGTGTAGGCCGCACCAGTCGCGGCGCTGGCGACTTTGGCTTCTGCCATGGCGGTGCGCACCACTTGCGCGCCGTCCTTGATGGCGGCTTTGGTGTTGGTCTCATAAATGCGCTTGCCGGCAAAGCGGCTCATGTCGACATTGGTGTCAGCGGCGATCAGCACGATCTCGGCGTTGGCCACATCAGCGGCGGTGAGCGTGTTTTGCGCGCCCACTGAGCCTTGGGTTTCAACCTTGATGGTCAGCCCGTTGGCCTTGGCGCCCGTCTCCAGCCCTTCGGCGGCCATGAAGGTGTGGGCGATACCGGTCGGGCAGGAGGTGATGGCGACAATTTGCGGCAGGGCCGGGTCACGCGGAGGCGCCGCGGCAACAGCAGGCTGTGCGCCTGGATTGGCCAATGCCAGTGCCTGGACGATCAACGACTCGGCATTGCGGATGGCGGGTTCGGTGCCCACTTCGAGCAGTCTCTTGCCGGCAAAACGCTCGATGTTGACGGTGGTGTCGGCGGCAATGATCACCGCGTCAGCGGCGGCAATGTCGGCGGCGCTCAGGGTGTTGCGGGTGCCGGCTGAGCCTTGTGTTTCCACTTGGATGCTGTGGCCGGCGCGGTCAGCGGCTTGCTGCAGGGCCTCGGCGGCCATGATGGTGTGAGCGATGCCAGTGGGGCAGGCGGTCACGGCGACTATTTTTGACATGATGGTATTCCTTTGACGAGGTAAGACATGGGAAATGCTGGGTTAACTGAATGAACTGATCTGAACCGATTGGGCCAAGGCACGAACGGTGTCCGGCGCCGGCAGATGGGGGCCAAGGCGCGCCAACTTGCCTGCCGAAAACGCGGTTGCCAGCCGGGCGCATTCGGTCAGACCCAGGCCGGCGGTTTGGGCCGCGATGATGCCGGCCACCATGGCATCACCCGCGCCCACCGTGCTGATCAGGGTTGCGGGGATGGGGTGTGCCAGCAGGGCCTGCTGGCGGTTCACGAACAGCGCGCCGTCACCCCCCATTGACACGATCACCGTGCCGGGTGCATTGGGTCTGGCCAGCAGTTCGCGGGCAGCGGCGACGACCGAGGCACTGTCGCCAAGCGTGCGCCCGAGCAGTTCGGAAAGCTCTGAGCGGTTGGGCTTGATGATGTCGGGCGCCGCACCGACGCCCGCGGCTAGGGCAGCACCGCTGGCGTCCAGCAACACCCGGGCGCCCAGACCATGCACATGGGAGATTAGGCGCGCGTAGGTGTCGGCGGGCCATAGCGGTGGCAAGCTGCCCGACAGAACCACCCAGCTGCCAGAACTGACCAGCTCGCCAATACGCGCCAGCAGTTGTTCGAACAGGGCCTGGATGGCGTCAGCGCCAAGCGCCGGGCCAGGCATGTTAATGTCGGTGGTCTCGCCGCTGGCACGGTCCACTAGCTTGGTGTTGATGCGGGTGAGGCCGTCCAGATAAAAACACTGGTTGATGATGCCTTTGGCGCTAAAGAGGGCTTCGAACTGGGCGGCGTTGTCGCTGCCGATTTGTCCGGTCACCACACTGGCAACGCCAAAGTCTGCCAGGCACGAGGCGACATTGATGCCTTTGCCACCCACATCGACCTGCATACGCAGGGCACGATTGACTTCGCCGGCACGCAGGTGGTCGACCTCAATGGTGTGGTCCAGCGCCGGGTTCAGGGCCACCGCAATCACGCGTGGCTGGCTACCAGAAAGTGTGGTGCTCATAGTGCGCGCACCTCATCGGCGCTGCCTGCGGCCAGTGCGCGCTGAGCCAGCAGCTGCATGGCTGCATACGAGTCGCCGCGCAGGGTGGCCTTGACGGCAGCCACGTCTTGCGCGCTCATTGACAGTTCATCCACCCCCAGGCCGGTCAGGATGCGGGCGCCCAGCGGGTCGCCCGCCAAGCCGCCACACACCCCGACCCAGGTGCCGTGTTTTTTGGCAGCGGCCACGGTGCGGGCAATCAGGTCCAGCACGGCCGGGTGCAGGCTGTCGGCCTGCGCGGCCAGCTCCGGGTGCTGGCGGTCAATGGCCAAGGTGTACTGGGTCAGGTCGTTGGTGCCGACCGAGAAAAAGTCGACCAGCGGGGCAAACTTTTCTGCCATCACCGCCACTGCCGGCACCTCGACCATGATGCCGATCTTGAGTTGCGGGCCATTGACCTGGGCGCGGGCGCGTTCGCAGTGTTCGCTCAGCGCCTCGATCTCGCTGGTGTGGGTGACCATCGGGAACATGATGCGGATCGGGCCGTGGGCGGCGGCACGGTACAGCGCACGCAGCTGGGTGTAGAGCAGGTCCTGGCGGATCAGCAGCAGGCGCGCGCCACGCACCCCCAGGAAAGGGTTTTCTTCCTTTGGCAGGTTCAGGTAAGGCACTTTTTTGTCGCCGCCGATGTCCAGCGCACGGATGATCAGGGTGCGCCCGCCCATGGCTTCGGTCATGTCACGGTAAACGCGGTACTGCTCTTCCTCGTCTGGCGCGCTGTTGCGCTCCAGAAACAAAAACTCGGTGCGCATCAGGCCCACGCCCTCGGCGCCAGCCTCGATCGCCACGCTGGCTTGCTTGGCATTGGCCACATTGGCGGCCACTTCAACCGTGTGGCCGTCGGTGGTGGTGGCAGGCAAATAGCGGCTCTCGCGCAGGGCATTGCGGGTGGCCAGTTGGCGCGCAATCACGGCGGTGGCGGCGTCCTGGTCGGCTTGGGAAGCCTCCAGATAGACCGCGCCCAGACCACCGTCGATGATCGCCAACTGCCCTTCGGGCGCCGCAAGCAAGGCGCTGCCCGCAGCCACCACAGCGGGTAAACCCAGGGTGCGCGCCAAAATGGCGGTGTGTGAGGTTGGCCCGCCGCTGCTGATGGCAAGGCCAACGACATACTTCATGTCGAGCTGCAAGGTGTCAGAGGGCGTCAGGTCTTCGGCCACCAGAATGGTGGGTTGGCTGAGCGTCTGGCAATGGCGTTCAATGCCCAGCATGTGGGCCAGCACGCGCTCACCCACATCGCGCAGGTCCAGCGCACGGGCGGCCAGCAGCGGGTCGGCCACGGCCTGCAGCTTTTCCACGCGCGCCTGCAAAGCGTGTTGCCAGGACCACGCCGCCCCATGGCCGCGCAGGATGTTGGCCATGGCATCACGCAGCAATTGCGCGTCGGCAATCAGCTCGCGGTGCGCGGTAAAGATGGCGGCCTCGGCGGCGCCCAGCCGCGTGCGGGTTTGCGCCTCCAGGGTTTGCAGTTCCTGGTTAATGGCCAGCAGCGACGACTCCAGCGCTTCGCCATCGGCAATCACGTCGCCTGGCTTGTCGGGCACGTCAAACTGGTGGCTGACATGGCGCACCAGCATGCCGATGGCCAGGCCGGGGCTGGCGCCAATGCCGTAGATGGCTTGCGGGTTGTTGCCAGGCAGCCAGTCGGGGGTAGCGCGGCGGGCGGCCAGCGCGTTGCGTCGGGCGCGCTCGGCGTCGGCCTTTTCATCGGCAGACAAGGCGCGCACCACATCCAGCAGCGCGTCCACCGCGCGGCGCGCATCCGGGCCACGGGCGGCCAGGCGCAGGCTGTCACCCCGGGTCACCCCCAGCGACAGCAGGCCGGTCAGCGCCTTGGCATCGGCAAATTCCTGCGCCTTGTACACGCGAATGTCGCAGGCAAAACGTTTGGCGGTTTCCACCCAGCGGGTGGCCGGGCGGGCGTGCAGGCCGTTGGGGTAGTCCAGCGTCCACTCAGACTGCGCGTCGCTGGGCCACTCGGGCGCGTCAACAGCCGGGGCGGCTACCGGCACGGGTTCGTCGGCCAGGGTGCTGACGATCAACTGTGGGTCGTTGGTGGCCACCAGGCTCTCGATGCTCTGGGGACGCTGCATCAGGCGCGTCAGGCGGCGCAGCAACACAATGTGCTCGTCCGACTTGGCGGCAATCGCCACCACCAGCTGCGCCTGGTCGCCATCTTTCCAGGCGACACCGTCACGAAACTGCACCACCGCCACGCCGGTGTGGTGAATGTGGTGCCGGTCTTCCACCATGCCGTGCGGAATGGCCACACCCGCGCCCAGAAAGGTGTTGGCCACCTCCTCGCGTTTGAGCATGCTCTCCACATAGGCCGGGGCAATGTAGCCCGCGTCCACCAACAGTTGGCCGGCCAGGCGCACTGCTTCGGTTTTGTTGCTGGCCCGGGCATTCAGTCTTATGCAGGCGGTCGTCATGGTTTCCATCCGTGTCTCCTTGCTGGTTAATCGCGTTTTTAACGGTTTGAGGCGTTTTAAATGTAATCGTTTACATTTTGATTGTCAGTCAATTTAAATCGAAATGCCAGTGTTTTTTGTGAAAAAAACTAAGGGTTTACCCTGAAAAGCACCTTGTAGTGGGAATATTTCAAATGTATTTTGAAAATTGATGCACAATAATGAAAACGATTACATCGTAATTCTGGAGGCCTGATGGTCAAAATCGTGGATGTGGCGAAACAGGCGGGGGTGTCAACGGCCTCAGTCTCACGGGTGATTTCGGGGGTTCCCGGGGTCAGCGACGAGACGCGCAGGCGCGTTAATGCGGCGGTCAAGTCACTGGGTTACAGGCCGGATCTGGCGGCCCGGCGTTTGCGTTCGGGCCGCACCGACACGCTGGGCCTGATCGTGTCCGATATCCGCAACCCCTTCTTTACCGAGATCAGCCGCGCGGTGGAAGACGTGGCCTACCAGAACGGCATGCGGGTGTTCTTGTGCAACGCCGATGAAGACCCCGACAAGGAGGCGTTCTACCTGGCCATGATGCGCGACGAAAATGTGAGCGGTGTGATCCTGTCGCCCACGCGCTCCCTGCTCAATGACCTGCGGCCGCAAGACTATCCGTTTCCGATGGTGCTGGTAGATCGCTGCGAGCGTGATGTTGATGCCGATGCGGTTGTGCTGGACAATTTTGACGCCGGTTACCGCCTCACCGAGCACCTGATCACGCAGGGTTATCGGCGCATCGTCTTCCTGTATGGCTCCGTGGGTTCGACCGGGCCGCAGCGGCATCAAGGTTATCTGGCTGCCATGTCAGCGGCCGGCCTGGCGCCTGAGGCCGAGCCGATCCTCCCTCGCAGCGAACGCGCCCGCGAAGTGGCCGACAGGCTGCTGCAGCGCAGCCCCATGCCAGACGCCCTGATGGCCAGCAGCGGACTGGTGCTGCAGGGTATCGTCGAGGCGATCAAGGCCGCGGGTGTGAATGTGCCAACGGATACCGCGGTGGCCGGCTTTGACGACTTGCCATGGACCAGTCTGGTCACGCCTGACATCACCGTGATCCGCCAGCCCACCCATGAAATCGGCCAAACCGCGATCAGGCTTTTGTTGGAACGGGTGACCTATCCTGAGCGGGCCGTGCGACGAGTGGTGCTGCGCGGTGAATTGTTGGTGCGCGGATCGACCCAACGAAGGGATCAAGAACTGATCCGTAAACAATAGTTGCCTAACGACCTATTTCGCGTTAGCTTGTTCGGATTTCGTCGTTTGCATGGTGCGCGCGAAGCTGGACGGTTGAGTCCATCACAGGTGGCTTGGCCACCCGTGAGTGACTTCAACTGGTCGGGAGCAGATCTAGGTCGCGGGAAATTGAATTTCCAAAAGCTGCTGCAAGGGGAGCGGAGATTCAGACGCAGTCAAGGTATTGATGAACACTCAATCTGTCGTCAAAATGCAGTTAAATCGTGTCATATTTCACAAAAGCAGGAGTCACAGTTATGCGAATTGCACATTTGAGCTTGATAGGTTTGTCGATGCTGATCGGCTGCAGCAGTTACGCACCGCCTGCCAATCTGACCGGCATCGATCGCGACGCATTGCTTGCCCGAATGGGTCAGCCGGACATGGTGCGCCAGACCGCCACGGGCAGCCGTCTTGAGTTTCCTCGGGGTCCCATGGGCCATCACACATGGTTTGTCTATCTGGACGCTGCCGGGCGTGCCACCCGCGCCGAGCAAGTTTTGACCGAGCCGAACTTCAATCAAATCACGCCAGGCATGGCGCAGGACGAGGTACGTCAGCGCCTGGGTCGCCCCAGTGAGACTCAAACACTGGGGCGCGCGCGGGGTGTGGTTTGGAGCTATCGCTACGAGAACCACTTCTGTCAATGGTTTCAGGTCGAGATTTCACAGGAGCAGACCGTGCGCTCTGCGGGCTATGGCGAGCCACCTGAATGCGCGAGACGGGATGATGTCTTCGTCCCGTGAGAGGCATCAGTCCAACCAGCCACTGAAATCTTGAAGGGTGGCCAGTCAGGCTGGCGTGCTCTCAGGTTCGTTCACGCAAAGCGCCAAAGCACTGGGTGCCTTGAACCTGGTCAGTTTGTCGCGAAAGGTGGCCGGCATCGGGACAACTTTCCGGGTTTCGTAGTTGAAGAAGACGATCCCAGTTTTGCCACGGGCCACCTCGCGCTGGGTGGACCGCTCGTTCATTGACCAAACCATGTCGAAGCCCTTGCGGCCCAAGTCGGTTGCACCCAAACGCAAGACCATCACCTCACCGTGAAACGCCTCTGAGCGGTACTGCAGCGCGGCGTCGGACACCAGAATTCCAACGCCTTCGACGTCGAGTTCGGTGTAGCCAAGTGATTTGAAAAACCTGACACGCGCTTCTGACACCAGGGTGAGAAGGAGGGCATTGTCCAGATGTCCACCGTAATTCAGGTGGCTCTGGTAAAGCGTGATGTCGGTGGAAAAGGCGAAGAGACTGGGGAGTCGAATTTGGATGCGAGCCATGGTGGGAAAGTTTGAGGGTGAGCTAAATTTGGATTTGACCACGGTGCCCTGCCGTTTGGCTGACAGTCTGCGCGGGTCCAATTCCGCCAGCAGCAGGGCAGGGAATCCGCATTACTGGTGGCTAAGAGGTATGAAAAACGGGAGCAAGATCACGGCACCGGCTCATCGGCCAGCCAGTGCGGGGTCCGGGCTTGCAACCTGATTGGCAGTGATGGCATTCTTCAGTCCCAAACGACCCCAAAAGGGCACTCGCAGCGCCGGGGCGTTGAGGTCAATGCCAAAATTCAGCCCCAGCACATTGAATTCAAGTCCTTCCTGCAGCCCCACGCTCACGCCAAGCAGGCCCAGCACCGCGATCTGCAGACCAGAGCCGGAAGACGACACACCCACCGGGTTCGTCAACGGCCGGTAGTCCTTGCCGATGGCGTTGGCCGGCAAGTCGAGCTTGAGCGCTGGCACCTGACGCCCGATGTGCGCCAGGAAGGTATTGCTGTTGGGGCCGGGGAAAGTGCGGTATTGGTTGGCGTAGGGGTAGCTGGAGATGGCGGCTTCGATGTCGTCGATCACGGCTTCAACGTCTTCACCCTGGCGGTCCACCAACAATTCGGGGGTTGCGCCGTACCAGAGTCCGTCAGGCACGGCGTAATTGCGCTGCACCACCTGCGGCGCACGCCAGCCGACCACATCAAAGCGGGTGTAGGCCGTCTCGCCCTTGCGCTTGTAGATGATCCATGGGTGCACCGCAAAAAAGCCGCGCCAGCCATAGGTTGGTGCGGCATAGACCTGGACGATGGCGATGTCGGCCAGTCGGGCCGGATCGGGCGCGATGCCGGCCGAGTGCCTGGGTGCTGTGGCCCAGCTCCCGCGCGTGGTTGTGGCTGTTGGCGCGCTGTCCTGCGCAAAGCCGGCTTGCGCCACAAGAACAAGGCAGGCGGTAACAGCAGGGCGCAACAAGCAAGCATTCAGTACAGTCATGTCGATTCAAAATCCTCAAGCCAAGCGGCAAAATGCGGAAACAGTCAAAGTTTTTCACCAACCATGTTGCCACAGCACCCATTCCTGCCCGGTATTTGCGGGCATTCACACCATCGGGTTAGCCCCCTGCCGATCACTGGTGTGGATGCGATCGATTGGGCCGCGCCCTGGTTGGCGCCGTGGCGCGCCCGGGGCGAAGCCGTGGCGCGCAGCGTGCGCAACGGGATGGCGCAGCCTGCTGCGCTCAACCAGGCGGCATTGGCGCCGGTGTGCTTCGTGCCACAAAGCGAGTTGCCCGGCGGCATGGCCTACGAGCAATACATTTTCGACACCGGGCGCGTGCCCACCCGCGATGGCTTGCACGACTTTTTCAACGGCCTGGTGTGGCAAGCGTTTCCCCTGGCCAAGAAGCGACTGAACGCCTTGCAGGCAGCGCAAATTGCACGCACCGGCATCCAGCCCGTGCGCGGCCCGGCGCGTGATGCCTTGACGGTGTTTGACGAAAATGCGGCCCTGCTGCAAGCCCCCGACGCCCTGTGGCAGGCCCTGGTGGCCAAAGACTGGCAACGCCTGTTTGGCGACTTGCGCCCGCTTTGGCGCCAGGCCCATCTGGTGTTGTTTGGCCACGCCCTGATGGAAAAACTGGTGATGCCAAGAAAGTCGATGACTGCCCACGTTTACCGGGTTTTGCCAGCTGCCCCGACCATTGACAGCATGGATGCCTGGCTGGCGCGGGACTTGAGTGCCGAAAAATTGGCCGCCAAGCCTTTTGCCCATTTGCCGTTGCTGGGCGTTCCTGGCTGGTGGGCCGCCAATCAAGACCCGGTCTTTTACCAGGATGCCGGTGTTTTTCGCCCGCCCAGCATGGGCGGCACCGAGCCGACAGCACGGATCACCATCTGACGCTCCGATCAAACTCTGCAAACTCTGAAGCCAAGCACACCGAGTCTGGCATCCAGGGCGTGGATATTCCGGTGGCGCAAGCGCCGTAGTACCTGGCACAGTATCTGCATTTATGGTCTTTTCAGTGCGCGACATCGCCACGGACGAAGATGTCCGCGTAATGGTGCGGGCCATCATCTGGATAGCCCTCGGCCTGAACTTCATCACCCTTGCCGAAGGCGTTGAAACGTCGGCACAGCGCCACTTACTGCAGTGGCACCACTGCGACGAAGTTCAGGGTTTACTCCACGCCAAGCCTATGGTACCAACGCTGATTGGGGGATGTACCAAAACGATTAGGGACTGATTTTTCTATCACGAGCGCGCCCGCTCGCTACTCAAGCGGCGGCGGTATGGCCCCCTTGCGCTCGACGATCAAGCCGTAAGCCTGCGGTTCGCGGTGCTTGGCAAAGTTGAAGGTGGTGTTTTTGTAGGACAGCGTCAGATCAAGATCGCAGCGGGCCACAGCCAGCTCGTCACCCGTGGTGCTGCAGGCCGCAACGATCTCACCCGAGGGTGCGGCGATGATTGAATTGCCGATTTGGGGCACGCCTTCTTCGTTGCCGGCCTTGGCCACGCCCACCACCCAGGTGCCGTTCTGGTAGGCGCCTGCCTGCATGACCAGTTCGTTATGGAAGTGCGAAAGCGCGTCATGCTCGGGCGCGGGCGGGTTATGCACCGGCGTGTTGTAGCCTATCAACACCATCTCCACGCCCTGCAGCCCCATCACGCGATAGGTCTCAGGCCAGCGACGGTCGTTGCAGATGGCCATGCCGAAGATGCCACCAAACGCGCGGAACACCGGAAAACCCAGATTGCCGGTTTCAAAATAGCGTTTCTCCAAGTGCTGAAACTGGCGCCAGGGCTCGTGCTCGGTGTGCCCGGGCAGGTGCACCTTGCGGTACTTGCCAACAATGAGCCCGCTCTGGTCGACGGTGATGGCGGTGTTGAAGTGGTGGACCTGGCCGTCTTCTTCAGCCAGTTCGGCGTAGCCAAGGTAAAAGCCCACGCCCAGTTGTTTGGCCGCCTCGAACAGCGGCTGGGTTTCAGGCCCGGGCATGTCGCGCTCAAAAAACGCATCCACCTCGGCCTGGTCCTCGAAGTACCAGCGCGGAAAAAATGTGGTCAGGGCCAGCTCCGGAAAGACCACCAGGTCGCAGCCATGCTGCTTGCCCTGGGTCAGCAGGGCGATCAGGCGCTGCACCACCTGGGCGCGGCTCTCGGTGCGGGCGATCGGCCCGAGTTGGGCGGCGCCGACAGTGACGATTCGGGACATGTTTCAATTCTCCTGTTGGGCCAGTTCCAGCAGCGTGTGCAACAGCACATTGCCACCGGCGGCAATGTCGGCCTCAGCCGTGTGCTCGGCCGGGTTGTGGCTGATGCCCTTGGTGCTGGGCACAAAAATCATGGCGCTCGGGCAGATGCGCGCCAGCATCTGGGCGTCGTGCCCGGCACCGGATGTCATGCGCCGCTGCGGGTAGCCCAGGCGCTGGGTCACGCGTTCGATCTGCTGCACCACAGCCGCGTCAAAACACACGGGCTCAAAGCGCGCCAGCCGTCGGCTGGTGATCTCCACACCCTCGTCGCGGGCCAATGTTTCGAGAAACTCGGCCAGCCGCGCCTCGGCTTGCTGCAGCAGGGCCTCGTCGGTGTTGCGCAGGTCTACAGTCAGCTTGGCGCGGGCCGCAATGACGTTGATCAGATTCGGGTGCAGGTCGATCTTGCCGACGGTGGCAACCTGGCCGGCGCCCATGTCGCGGGTCAGGCCACGTACAAAATGGCTGACGGCAGCGGCCGCATAACCGGCGTCGTGGCGCAGGCGCATGGGCGTCGTGCCGGCATGGTTCGACTGGCCGGTGATGCTCAGCTCCTGCCACGAGATACCCTGCAGGTCTTCCACCGCGCCAATGGTGATGCCCTCGGCATCAAGCACCGGGCCTTGCTCAACGTGCAGCTCAACAAAGGCGTGGGGCTGGTACACGCCAATCGGCGCCGCGCCGGCGTAGCCAATGCGCACCAGCTCATCGCCCAGACGGGCGCCGTCGATGGCGCGCACCTCCAGCGCCTGCGCCAGCGGCAGGCCGCCCGCATAGACCAGTGAACCCAGCATGTCGGGGGCAAAGCGCGCCCCTTCTTCGTTGGTAAAGAACGCCACCACCAGCGGGCGCTCGGTCTGAACGCCAGCGTCATTCAGGGTCTGCACCACCTCCAGCGCGCCGAGCACACCCAGGTTGCCATCAAAACGCCCGCCGGTGCGCACCGTGTCGATATGTGACCCGCTCATCACAGGTGGCAGATCGCGCAAGCCGGCGCGCAGGCCGAAAACATTGCCAATCGCGTCCACCTGCACTTGCAGCCCGAGTTCGCGCATCCAGGCCACCACTTGGTCTCGCCCGCGCCGGTCGTCGTCGGTCAGTGCCAGGCGGCAGCAACCGCCGCCATCGATGGCGCCAATGTCCGCCAGCGCCTGCAGGCGGCACTGCAGGCGTTCGGCGTTGATGCGCAAATTGCCGGCACTCATGCGCGCACCTCGTCGGCAGTTTTGCCGGTGATGCGCTGGTAGATCTCGGGATCGGTATCGCCCTCGCTGCCAAGCAGCAGCACGCGTGAACTGGCGTTCATGCCGAGCAGTTCGCGCAGCCCCGGCACGTCCTGCGCCGCCAGCAGCGCGGCCAGACCGGTGGCGCCGGTCTCGCCCGAGACAATGGCGGGGTCAGTGCCCAGCGGGTTGGCAAAGGCGCGCACGGCGTCGATCGCGTAGCGGTCTTCCACCGCGACAAAAGCATCTGCGGCCGCGCCCACAATCTCCCAGGCAGCGGGAGACACCTCACCGCAGGCGAGGCCGGCCATGATGGTGTCGAGCGCGCCGCTGACCGCCACAACATGACCAGCCAGGGCGCTGCGCAAATGGCAGTCAGCCTCGGTCGGCTCGATGACCACCAGCCGGGGCCGGTGCTCACCCCAGGCCAGCCAGAAAGCGGCCGCCACCGAGGCCGCCATGGCACCCACGCCCGCCTGCACCAGCACATGGGTCGGCGGCTCGCCGCCAAGTTGCGCCACGATCTCCCGGGACATCACGCCGTAGCCGTGCATCACGTCGATGGGAATGTCGCGGTAGCCCTCGTAGGTGGTGTCGCTGACCACGGTCCAGCCGTTCGCCCGGGCCTGGGCGTCGGCATGGCGCACCGAGTCGTCGTAGTTGCCCGCCACCCGGACCACCTCCGCGCCGTAACGGGCAATGGCGGCGCGGCGCCCCTCGCTCACCGTGGCGTGAATAAAGATCACGCAGCGGCAGCCGAACAACTGCGCGCCCCAGGCCACCGAGCGGCCATGGTTGCCGTCGGTGGCGCAGGTCACGGTGATGGCGGAGACGATATCGCGCCAGCGTCCCGACAGGATGTCGGCCGCGCTGGCCGGCACGCCACCGTTGTGCGGCGCCACCGCCTGCGCCAGCAGCCGGTACACCGCGTAGGCGCCGCCCAGGGCCTTGAAGCTTTTCAGACCGAAGCGCTCGCTTTCGTCCTTGTAAAACAGCGCCGCAATGCCAAGTTTGGCCGCCAGGCCCGGCAGCGCGTGCAGCGGCGCCACGGCATAACCGGGCCACTGGCTGATCTCGCGCTGGGCGGCCTCGAAACCGGCCTCGTTCAGGATCGTCGCGCGCTGCGCCCCGTAAGGCTCCTGTGCCGGGGCTGCCGCCGGGTTGCGGCAGGCCCGCACGCCCGGGCCTGTCAACATGTCTGTGCTCATGCCGATGCCACCCTTACTTGGCTGCCTTGTCAATATCAGCCAGCATCGCATTCAGCATGGCAACGCCTTCGGCACCCAGTTGCTCCTCGATCACCTTGCGCACAGCGGGTTGCGAAGCGGCGGCGAACTTCTTGAGTTCGGCAGGCGGCAGCGCGTTGATGATCATCTTCTTGCCAAGCTTGGGCAGGCCTTTTTCGGTCGATGCCTCGATGATGCGCGAAATGCCCCGGCCGGCTTCCACCGCCACCTCGGCGGCGTCGTCCACCACGCGGCGCTCGTCAGCCGTCAAGCCGGCGTAGAACTTGGCATTGACCAGCCAGAAATAGGGCGTGATCACATGGTTGGTGATGGACAGGTACTTCTGCACCTCGTCAAACTTGGCAAAGGCAATGATCGGGATCGGATTCATCTGGCCATCAGCAACGCCGGTCTGCAATCCGGTGTACACCTCGGCCCAAGGCAGCGGTGTGGGGTTGCCGCCCAGCGACTTGACCGTGGTCTCGTGGGTGGGCAGCGTCATGGTGCGGATGCGCAGACCGGCCATGTCGGCCACCGACTTGATCGGGCGCTTGGAGTTGCTGATGGCAAAAAAGCCACCGCTGTCGAGCAGGCCCAGCACCTTGAGGCCGGTCTTGGCCTCCAGGTCAGCGCTCAGCTTCTTGCCGAAAACGCTGTTTTTGTCCATCACCTTGTCAGCCACCGCGATATTGGGGAAGGCAAACGGCAGGTCGAACACGCCGACCATCTTGTAGTGCTGGGCGACACCGCCCGAGGACGAAATCGTGGACTCCACAATGCCATCGCGCACCTGCTGGATCACCTCGTTGTCCTTGCCAAGCTGGCCGTTCGGGAATATCTGCACCTTGACACTGCCGTTGGTGCCGGTTTCGACCAGGTTTTTGAACACCGCAGCCATTGCGCCCGAGTGGCTCTCGAACGGGCTTTCGGGGTTGAGGTGGGCAATACGCATGGTCTTTTGCGCGAACGCGGGTGCGGCGGCCAGCAACAGCGCGGTAGCAGCGGCGGCAAGGGTAACTTTTTTGAATAACTTCATGCAAATACTCCAGGTTGAGGTGAGGATGGAAAGAAACAGCGGGACGGGAAAACTTGGGACAGGGTGATCAATTGACGAGCCCCATGAGGCGCGGCACAAACAGCGTGACGGAGGGCCAGTAGGCCACCAGAAACAGCACGCCAATCTCGGCGATCAGAAAGGGCCACAGTGCCTGCGCGATCTTGTCGATGCGCTCGCCGGTGACCGAGGCGAGCACAAACAGGCAGGCGCCAACCGGCGGCGTCATCAGTGAAATATTGAGCGCCAGGATGATCATGATGCCGGCATGGATTGGCTCCATGCCGATGCTGACGGTCAGCGGCGCCAGCACTGGCGCCAGAATGATCAGCATGGCGTTGATGTCCATGAACATACCAATAAACAGCAGCAACGACAGGATCAGCGCCACGATCACGGCCGGGTTGTCGGACACGGTCATGAATGCGGCGGCAATGGCCTGTGGCAGCTGGTTGAAGGTCATCCACCAGCCCAGGATCGAGGCCGAGGCGATGATCAGAAAAACAATGCCGGTGATGCGCGCGGTGCGGATCAGCATCTCGGAGAGGTCATGCCAGCTCACCTTGCGGTACACAAAAACACCCATTACCAGGGCATAAAGCACCGCAATGGCCGCGGCCTCGGTGGGCGTGGTGACTCCGCCCAGAATGGCGCCCAGAATCATCACCGGCATCAGCAGCGCGGCAAAGCCGTCCTTGAAGGCGCGCATGATGGCCAGCAGGCTGGGCCGCCCCTCGGCCTTGGGCAGGCCCAGTCGGTTCGCCATACCCCGGATCACGGCCATGCACACCAGGCAAATCAGCAAGCCGGGCAGGATGCCCGCGGCAAACAGGCCGGCAATCGAGACCCCCATCAGCGAGCCGTAAATGATCATCAGGTTGGACGGCGGAATGGTCGGCCCGATGATCGACCCGGCAGCCGTGACGGCGCAGGCAAAGGGGCGCGAGTAGCCCTTTTTGACCATCGCCGGCACCAGCGTGTTGCCGAAGGCCGCGGCATCGGCGGTGGCTGCGCCGCTGAGCCCGGCAAACATCACCGAGGCCACCATGTTGGTGTGTGCCATGCCGCCGCGCATGTAGCCCACCAGCGAATCAGCCAGATCGATCAGGCGATCGGTAATGCCCGAGCGGTTCATGATTTCGCCTGCCAAAATGAAGAAAGGCATGGCCAGAAAAGTGAACAGGTCCAGACCGGCAAAGAAGCGCTCGGCGGCCATCGGAAAAAACCGCCCGCCCGGGTCGATGGTCCACATGCCAATCACACCGGCAATGCCCAGCACATAGCCAATCGGCATGCCCAGCAGCATGAGCAGAAAAAACGAAATCGCAACGAAGGTCATGGAAACACCATCTGGTTGGGTTGACGGCTCAAACGGGCCTGGTCGCGCAGGGCCACCAGCAGCAACTGCACCGTGGCCAGGGCCGCCCCCACCGGCAGCGCCGCAAACGGCAGCGCCTTGCTGGCGCCATAGATCATCGTGAAGGTCTTGGCGCCGCGCTCCACCATGCCAATGCCATACAGCGTGAGAAAGGCAAAAAAGGCAATCCCCAGCGCATCAAGCAGACCCAGCAGAACCCGTCGGGCACCGGGAGGCAGGCGCTCGAACAGCACCTGCACGCCGATGTGCTCGCGCCGCGAGATGCAGCTTGACACGGCCAGCAGTGCCACCCAGATCATCAGGTAGCGCGCCAGTTCTTCGGTAAAGGTGAGTGGCAGGGGCACCAGGTAACGTGCCACCACGCCCAGCCAGACATCAAGCACCAGCAGCAGCAGCAGGCCCGCCGCAGCGCGGTCGGTGAGCCAGGCCAGGCGCTGGCTGAGTCGGTCAAGCTGCTCTGCAAGTCCGGTGAATCCAACGGAATCGGTCATTTTTTTCCTTCAATTTATGCCCCAAGTCAGCGCCTTCGCACCATCACTGGGCAAGGTAAACGGCAGCTGCACCATTTTGATACGAACGTTTCACTTTTATATTAGGTAAAACACCAGTATCAGATCGGGTGGCGTCATGCCAAGATGAACTACAGTGGCATATGCACAGCAATTCCCGTGCCTGCCACTCAACTTAGCCCACCACCATGCCTGCCAGCCGTCCCAAAAAAACGCGATCGACCCCGGACCCCAGTGCGCTGGAAGAACGTATCCGCGCCAAATACGAGGTGCTGCCGGGGAGCGAAATAGCGGTCGCCAACCTGCTGCTGAACCATCCGGGCCGACTCGCGACTTACTCCGCCACCGAACTTGCCACCGATGCCGGCGCCTCCAAGGCGGCCGTGACGCGCCTGATCCAGCGCCTGGGCTACCCCAGCTATGCGGCAGCGCGCGCGCAAGCGCGCGACGCGCAGCAGTGGGGCTCACCGGTTTATATGGAAGCCAGCGCACCGGTCGGCCAGGGACGCCACAGCGCCTTCGCCAGCCATATCGTGGCAGATCAACAGATTCTGGCGCGCACGCTGGCCGCGCTGACCGAAGAAGATCTGGACGGGGCTGTCGATGCGCTGGCTGGCGCCCGCCGGGTGGTGGTCATCGGGTTCAGGAATAGCGCCTGGCTGGCGATGTACGCGCGCGCCCAGCTTGGCCTGCTGCGCCCGGGTGTCGAATTGGCACCGTTGCCCACCGAGACCCTGGCCGAAGGCCTGGTTGGTCTCGGGCCCCAGGACGTCGTGCTCGCCATCGGCTTGCGCCGGCGCATGCCGCCCTTTGCCGCCGCCCTGCACGCAGCACATGCCGAACGTGCCCGCATTGCGCTGGTCACTGACCCTTCAGGGGCCGCCGACCTGCCGTTCGCCGACTGGACCCTGACCTGCCACTGCAGCGGGGCTTCGATTTTCGACAGCTATGTGGCTGCGGTCAGTGTGCTGAATTTTTTGGCAGCACAAGTGGCTCAAGCGCTGGGCGATACCGGTTTGCAGCGACTCAAGGGCGTGGAGCAATGGCACGGTCGGCTGGGCGATCTGGTCTGAGGCAAACCACACCCGTCGAACCTGACCCGCCAACACCAACACCTTGGCATTTTGTGCCTTGCTGGGCTCGGTGATCTCGCTGGGCATTGGCACGGCCGCCATCGATCCCCAGTCAGCCGGCAGGTTGGTCACGGCGAGCCGGGTGCCACCGCTAGGTCCGCCCGCTGAAATCATGATGCAAGTCACTGCCCGCGGTCTGTTGCGGCAAGGCAGCCGTTGGTCGCATTTGACCGAGCGCCACGCTGACAATTCTCAAGTCATCTTTCTGGTGCATCAGCTATGGTGTTGACACAGTGCAGGCAACTGCCTGATCTGTGCGGGATTTTGTTTCGGTGCCATAAGGGGGGAAATGAAGATGCAATTTCACCACATGGCGCCCTCGGAAGCACGATCACACAAACCAACCAGGAGAACGAGATGGGCGAAAAGTTGACCACAGGCGAAATTTGCACCCGCGGCGTGACCATTGCCTTCAGACAGACTTCGCTCGATGAGGCCGCCCGCCTGATGCGGGAAAACCATGTCGGGTGCCTGGTGGTCGTCGATGAAATGCCGGGTATGCGAACGGTGATCGGGCTGCTCACTGACCGCGACATCGTGACCGCGGTGGTCGCCGCAGATCTGGCACCGAGTGCCCTGCGCGTTGAGGACGTGATGACGACCGACCTGGTCGTCGCCCGCGAGGACGATTCATTGATCGACCTGATACGCACCATGCGCGGCAAGGGCGTGCGCCGCGTTCCGGTTGTCGGCCAGCAAAACGAGTTGATCGGCATCGTGACATTTGACGATGTGCTGGGCATCCTCTCCGAAGAACTGGATTTGCTGGTGGCCACGGTAGGCCGCGAAGGTCAGCGCGAAAGCGCAATGCGAGGCTGATCAACGTCGCATGGCTGGCGCAAGCTGTGGTGGCAGTGCGGTCCTTCGCGGACTGGGAAAAGGCGCAGCTCTGTAAAATGTCAACGTGCTCAAACTCATCGAAAAAAAACATCCAGGCGGTCGTCCGTTGTCGAGCATTCTCTGGGAGTTATCGCAAGATGCGCAGCGTGAACGCATCGCCATCAGCGATCTGCTGGTTGCTCTTGGTGACCGGGCGACGGGCGCCCTGATGTTCATCTTTGCCTTCCCCAACGTTTTGCCCACCCCGCCTGGCACCTCAAGCATTCTGGGGGCCCCGCTGATCTTTCTGGCGGCCCAGCTGATGATGGGCCGGGCGCCCTGGTTGCCCGCATTTGTGGCGAATCGTTCAATGGCGCGTTCGGATTTTTCTTCATTGGTCAAACGCATCGTGCCCTGGCTGCAGCGGGCTGAAAGCCTGTTGCGCCCCCGCCTGGCGATGCTGGCCCTGCCGCCGATGGATCATCTTGTCGGCTTGCTGTCGCTGGTGCTCGCGGTCTTGCTGGTTCTGCCGATTCCTTTGGGCAACGTCCTGCCTGCCTTGGCCATCAGCCTGATGGCGCTCGGGGTGCTCGAGCGCGACGGCGTCTGGGTTCTGGCAGGACTCGCGGCGGCTGCTGCTGCGGGGTCGGTGATTTATGGTGTGCTCTTTGCCATGGTCAAGGCCGGCTTGTATTTCGTCACGCAGGTCTTGTAGCGGCCAAGCGTCAGGTTGCCAGGCGAGTCTGGCCCGGACTTGCTTATTGTCAAAGCGGGAACCGCCAAGTGCGTTAGTCTGTTTCATCGCGCGCAATCAACGCGATGGAGGACTGAGCCATGGATCTGCTTGAATTTGCCCGCGGACCGGCGCTGACGCTTGCCTTGGTGGTGTTTGTGTCGGGCACGCTGTGGCGCCTGTTTTGCGTGCTACGACGCCCGCGAATGCCTGACCTGTCGCCACCCCGCGAGGGCGCACCGCCCAAGTGGTTGGCTGCGTTGCGCGCCATTGGGCGCGGCATGTGGCCGCGCAAGGCATTCGGTCAGAGCGTGCTGCTCATCAGCCTCAATGGCTATGTCTTTCACATCGGGCTGGCGCTGGTGTTTTTTGGCTACGCACCGCACATTGCCTTCATTCGCCGCTTGACCGGGCTGTCGTGGCCGGCCTTGCCAGACGGGGTGATGTACCTTGCGGCTGGCGCCACCATCTTGTCCCTGCTGCTGGCGCTCTGGTTGCGCCTGACCGACCCGGTGCGCAAGATGATTTCGAACGCCGATGACATGATCACTTGGACCCTCACCTTTCTGCCCATTCTGACCGGTATGGCGCTGCTGAGCGAACCCTCCGCAGTCATCCTGGCGCACGATCATGTGATCTACCCCGGACCGCTGGCGGTGCACCTGCTGACGCTGGAGCTTCTGCTGATCTGGTTTCCGTTCGGCAAGCTGATGCACGCATTTCTGTTTGCCTTCTCACGCGGTGCCACCGGCATACGATTCAGCCATCGGGGGGTCGAGTGATGGATGCCACTTCCAAACCCAGTGCGGCCTTTGACCAGCAGGGCGAGCAAAGCGACGAGGCGCGCGTCGATGCCGCCATGCACAGCTTCGTCTCCGAGTTCGGTGTCACCGCCGCGCTGCACATGGAGTCCTGCGTGCGCTGTGGCCTGTGCGCCCAGGCCTGTCACTTTTACCTGGCCACGGGTGACGCCAAGTACACGCCGATCCGCAAGCTCGAACTGTTCCGTCGCACCTACCTGCGTGAGGCCAGCCCGTTTGCGCCACTGGTGCGGGCCCTGGGTCTGGTCAAAAAGCCCGGCATTGCCGACCTGCAGCAATGGCAGGAATTGCTCTACGACTCCTGCACCATGTGTGGTCGCTGCACGCTGGCCTGCCCGATGGGCATCGACATTGCCGAGCTGGTGAAGGAAGCCCGCCACGGCATGTTCAAGGCCGGACTGGTGCCGGACCGGCTGGCGCTGATGGACCGCGCCGCCCGCCAGTGGGGCAGCACCGCAACGCCTGGCGAAGACCTGCCCGACATCCTTGCCGAGGCGGGCAGGGCGCATGGCATCGAGATTCCCTGCGACCTGGCGCACGCCGACATTCTCGTCACGGCGGCGCCTGCTGAACTGGGCGACAACACCAAGGCGCTTGCGGACGCGGCCAAAATACTGAATCACATCGGGGCCAAATGGACCATGCACCAGGGCGGCTTCGACGCCTCCAATATCGGCTTCAACAACGGCGACCTGGAACTGCAGGAGAGGCTCACACGCGCGCTCATCGACACCGCGGTGTCGATCGGCGCCAGCACCGTGCTGCTACCTGAATGTGGCCATGCCTACGGCGCCGCGCGCTGGGAGGCCGCCAAATGGTACGGCCAGGCGCTGCCGGTGCGCGTGATTCACATGACCGAGTTCCTTGACGAACTGGTCACCACCCAACGCATCCGCCTGCGCCAGATTGGCGACACCGCGACCTTCCACGACCCCTGCCAGATCGTGCGCCGGGGCGGGCTGGAAGCGGCGGCCCGGCGCGTGCTGGCGGCACTCGGCGTCGAGCTGATCGAGCTCCATGACCATGGCTTGATGGCCTTTTGCTGCGGTGGTGGCGGGGGCGTGGTGTCGAACCAGCGTGCCGCCCCATTGCGCCAGAAGGTGTTCGAGATCAAGAAGCAACAGGTTGAGGCGACGGGTGCCAATCGTTTCATCACGAGCTGCGGCCAATGCCTCATCACGCTCGAGATGGGCGCCAAAAACGCACAGTGGGACAAACGGGCCGAGAGCCTGCTGGCGCTGGTAGCCGACAACCTGGTCGATTGACTCCGGCCTGCACACAGGCCTGCGCGCGCATGCCCTCAAACCAACCGGACAACCGGGCGCGTGACGCGGTGCGTGTGGTGGACAGGGGGTCAGGGTTAACGGTCGCTTGCTTTTCTGCGCTCACACACCTTCGGTCGGCGCGCGGGGCTTGTCGAGCAGGCGCCCCAAAAGGTCCATCGGCAGCGGGAAAACGATGGTCGAGGCGCGGTCGCCCGCCACCTGCGTCATGGTCTGCAGGTAGCGCAGTTGCATGGCTTCGGGCTGCTGCGCCAGCATCTGCGCGGCCTCCAGCAAGGCCACCGCCGCCTGCTTTTCGCCTTCTGCATGAATCACCTTGGCGCGACGCTCGCGCTCGGCCTCGGCCTGGCGCGCAATGGCGCGAATCATCGACTCATTGAGGTCGATGTGCTTGATCTCGACGTTGGTCACCTTGATGCCCCAGGCATCGGTCTGGGCGTCCAGGATTTGCTGCACATCCAGGTTGAGCCGCTCGCGCTCGGCCAGCATTTCGTCAAGCTCGTGTTTGCCCAGCACCACCCGCAGCGTGGTTTGCGCCAGCTGGCTGGTGGCCATGAGGTAGTCCTCCACCTGGATGATCGCCTTTTCGGGCGCCACCACGCGGAAGAAAATCACCGCGTTGACCTTGACCGAGACGTTGTCGCGCGAAATCACGTCCTGCGGTTCGACGTCCATGGTGACCACGCGCAGATCGACCCGCACCATTTGCTGCAGGCCGGGGATCACGATCACCAGGCCCGGCCCCTTGACTTTCCAGAAGCGGCCCAGCTGGAACACCACGCCGCGCTGGTACTCGCGCAGGATGCGCACCGAAGCCGCTAGGAGCGCCAGCGCCAGGGGCAGCAGAATCGTGCCCAGTCCAAGATTGAAATCAAACATCATGCGGTTCTCCTTCGGGTTGTACCTGCAAAATCAGGTCGGTCATGCCGACCACGCGCACGCGCTGGCCGGTCTGTAGGGGCGTCTTGGCGCGTACTTGCCAGTGTTCGCCGTGAATCCGGGCCCAGGCCTGGTCGTCGGCCACTTGCGTGACTTCACCGCGCGCGCCGATCATCTGCTCGGCGCCGCTGACCACCGGTGCGCGGCGCGCCCGCAGGGCCATGCCGCCGCCCAGCAACACCGCGGCAGCGGCCGTGAGGGCCAGGCCGAAAATGAGCGGCAGCGGCACGCCCAGCCCCGGCACATCGCGGTCGAACAGCAGCAGCCCGCCGGCGACAAAGGCCACCACACCGCCGACGCCGAGCACACCAAAAGCCGGTGTCACCAGTTCGGCGGCCAGTAGCGCAAAGCCGAGCAGAATCAGCGCCAGCGCCGCATAGTTGACCGGCAGCAACTGCAGTGCAAACAGCGCCAGCAGCAGGCAGATGGCGCCCACCGTGCCGGGCACGCCAAAACCGGGAGATGAAAATTCGAACATCAGGCCATAGACCCCGATCATTAGCAACACCAGCGCAAAGCTCGGGTTTGCGATGACGCCGAGCAGGCGGTGGCGCCAGTCGGGCGGCTGCGCCACGCTGGCCAGGCCGCGCGTTTGCAGCTGCAGTTCGCCGCCGGCCACCTGCACCTTGCGGCCATTAATTTGCGCCAGCAAATCGTCGATGTCGCTGGCCACCACGTCGATCACGTTGTCGCGCAGCGCCTCCGCCGCGGTCAGGCTCACAGCCTCGCGCACGGCGCGCTCGGCCCACACAGCGTTGCGGCCACGCTGGTCGGCCAGGCCGCGGATGAATGCGGCTGCATCGTTGACCTGCTTGGCCGTCATCGGGCTCGCGGGTGCAGCGTTTGCCTGATCTTCGGGCGCTGAGGCCGGTTTTGACGGCACGCCTTCTGCGGGTGCAGGCTTGGGCGTTTGCGGCAAGCCGGGCAGGCCAATCGCGACCGGCGTGGCGGCACCCAGCGTGGTGGCGGGCGCCATGGCGGCGATGTGGCTTGCGTACAGAATGTAGGTGCCGGCGCTGGCCGCCCGCGATCCCGACGGACTCACATAGGTCGCCACTGGCACGGGGGAGGCCAGAATGGCGCGGATGATCTGGCGCATCGAGGTGTCAAGGCCGCCAGGGGTGTCGAGCTCAATCACCACCAGCGGTGCGCCCGTTTGTTGGGCTCGATCAAGGCCGCGAATGATGTAGTCGGCGCTGGCTGGGCCGATCGCATCGTGCACCGTGAGCACTGGCACCGGCGCAGCCTGGGCCGCCATGGCAGTCCAGCAAAACGCCAGCGCCAAAAACCACCAGCGCAGCAAGCCTACCAAGCCCAGTTGGCAAGCAACAGCAACTTTCGCTTCTGACCCTCTTTCCATTGCACCTCCAGAATGGATATGGTGGCAAGACAGCGTGGCTTGGCTGACACGCGCCAATCAACCACCTCAAGTGTGCAGCCTAGCCCCACGGTCGGTGGATCAATTGATAAATATCAAGCCATCGACCCAACGCGGGAAATATCGGATCAGCTTACAAACGGCTGCATCACCCCCATCACCAGCCGCACTAGCGCGCTGAGCAGCAGCGCCACGCCCACCGACAGTAGCACCGAAAACCCGGCCTGGGCCCGTCCCAGCGTCCGGTGCATGATGGCAAAGGTCGAGATGCAGGGCACATAAAAGGTGATGAACACCAGCAAGGTGACGATCTGCACCGTGCCCAGCACGGTGTTGATCTCCTGGGTGCCCAGCGCCTGAAAGATCATCAGCAGCGAGAGTTCCTTGCGCAGCACGCCAAACAGCAGCGGCAGCCCCAGCACCAGCGGCAGGCCCAGCCACCAGATGGTGAGCGGTGTCAGCACCGTGTTGATGGCGCCATCAAAGCCGAAGTGGCCCAGCAGCGCCAGCACCACGCTGCCGCCCACCAGCAAGGGCGTGACAATGGTGAGCACGTCGCTGGAGCGGACCCAGGTCTCGTGCAGCATGGCACGCCAGTCGGGCAGTGAGTAGGGCGGGATCTCCTGCACCTGGCCCGGCCCCACCTCTTGCTGCCGGCGCGCCAGCAACATCCCCATGACGGCGATCAGCGCCAGCGTCAGCGCGTAGATGCCGATCACGCCCATCACGCCGAGGTACTTGCCCGCCACCGCCAAAATGATGGCCGAGCGCGCCGAGCAGGGCACGAAGGTGATCAGCACCGAGGCGATCAAGCGTTCGCGGCCTGAGGTGGTGCGTGCCACGGCTGAAATCGCCGGCACGTTGCAGCCCAGACCCAGCAAAAATGGCACGGCCACGCCGCCGTGCAGCCCGATCTTGTGAAAACCCCGGTCCACCACAAAAGCGATGCGGTGCATCACGCCAATTTCTTCCAGCGCGATGAGCAGCAGCAACAGCGGCAGCATGTAGGGCACCACAATACCCGTCAGCCCAATCAATCCGTCCAGGATGGCCCGTGCCACGACCCCGGCCGTGGACTGCGGCTGCCAGTGGCTGGTGGCTTCGATCAGGCGCTGGGTGGTTTGCGCGTCGATCCAGCCGCTGACCTCGAACACCACAAACAACACGCCGGCAAACACCGCCAGGCTGGCGAGCAGGCCCCACCGCCGGTGCAGCATGAACGCATCCATCCAAAAACGCCAGCCACGCCCCGGTGCAAGCGGGCCCGGGCGCAGCGCCGCTTCAAAAATGGTGGCGGCGCGGTGGTGACGGTCGGCATGGATCTCTTCAGCCAGCGGGCGCGGCAAGCCCAGCCCGGCCGCGTTGCGCAGAGCGTTGAAGGACGGCATCAGCAGGGCAAAGTGCTCCTGCAACTCACCTTCGATATAGCCATGCCCCGAGGCGAACAGCATCAAAAGCAACTGGTGGGGCATACGAAAGGCGGCGTCAATGTCCGGCTGCTTCAGCGCGTTATTGAGCGGATCAAGGCTGCTGGCAATGTGCGGGCTCGGCGCCTGCGGCAGCGGGCAAATGCCCTGGCGCGCCGTGGCCACCGCTGTTTTAAACAACTCGGAAAGGCCTTGCCCCATCAGGGCCGAGATTGGCACCACGGGCATGCCCAATTGGCTTGACAGTGTGCGCAAGTTGATGTGCAGGCCCTTGCGGTGCAACGCATCCATGTGGTTGAGCGCCAGCACCACCGGGCGGCCAAGCTGGCTCAACTCCAGCGTGAGTTCAAGGTGGCTCTGCAAATTGGTGGCATCGACCACTTGAACGATCAGGTCCGGCGGCTCGAACGGTGTCGGCGGCGCGCCTGGCTCGTGCGCCGTCACCGGCGGGCGATCATTGCCCCACAGCAGGTATTTGAGCGTGCCCAGGTCTTCGTCCTGCAGGTGGTGCAGGGAGCTCAGGCTCGGCAGGTCGACCACGCTGGCTTCATCCAGGCCGATCTGCACCGTGCAGGCGCGGTAGATGCGGTGCGTGTCGGTGAGCTCACCGGTCTGTGGCGCGGTGCTGGAGACGGCATCAAACAGCGTGGTCTTGCCGGCGCCCGGCAAGCCGACCAGCGCAATGCGCAGGCGCCGCGCGCCGCGCAGCAGCGGCGTTTGCAGCATGATGCTGTGTTCGGACACGCCGCCCCTGGAAGTTTTCATGTGGTCGTGTTTTGCTGCCATGTGTCCGGGTATTGTCTCCCAAGGGTCAGAGCGCATGCGATCGAACCCATCAAATTGAAAGTGTTTAAATCACACATGGCTGCAGACTGATTCAACCACTCTAAACCGGAGACCGCCGCATGAAGACACGCACCGCCACCCTGATGTCCGGCGACGACTTCCGCGAGTCGCTGCGCCGCTACAAGCCACGCGTGTTTCTGGATGGCCAGCGGGTGGCCAGCGTGGCCGATGAGCGCGGCTTTGGCCCGGGCATCAATGCCATTGCGCTGACCTACGACTACGCGCTCAAACCCCAGTACGCGCCCGTCATGACGGCGCTTCAGCACAGCAGCGGCAAGCCGGTGAACCGGCTGACCCACATCAATACCAGCGGCGGCGACCTGCTCAACAAGCTCGAAGCGGTGCGACTGGTGTGCCAGGAAACCGGTTGCGCCCAGCGCTACCTGACACACGATGCGCTCAATGCCATTGGCCAGGTCTCGGCGCGCATCGACGACGCCCGTGGCACGTCCGAGAACACGGCGCGTTTTCTGAATTACCTGCACCGGGTGCAGGATCAGGACCTGACACTGGGCATTGCCATGACCGACGCCAAGGGCGACCGCAGCAAGCGTCCGCACGAGCAGGCCAACCCTGACAGCTATCTGCACGTCGTGGCGCGCAACGCCAAAGGCATCGTCATCAGTGGCACCAAGGCCATCGTCACCGGCGCACCCTATATGCACGAGCTGCTGGTCATGCCGTGCCGCAACATGGGCTTTGAGGACGCCGATTTTGCCGTCTGTTGTGCCGTGCCCGTCGACGCCCCCGGCATCACCATCGTGGCGCGCCCGGCCGGGCGCCCTGGCGAGCAGGTGGAGCATGGCGCGCCGCTGTTCAGCCGCAAATACGGCCAGAGCACCGCCGTGGTGCTTTTTGATCAGGTGTTCGTGCCTTGGGACAGTGTGTTTTATGCTGGCGAATGGGAGCACTCGGGCCACCTCACCTACAGCTACGCCACGCACCACC
>JAABQI010000261.1 GCA_011391545.1 Rhodoferax sp. | reverse complement strand
CCGGCGTCCATCAACGCCTGCAAGATCGGTGGCATTGCGGCCAACAACGCCTCCGGCATGTGCTGCGGCACGGCGCAAAACAGCTACCGCACGCTGGCCGGCATGCGCGTCATTCTGGCCGATGGCACGCTGCTCGACACCGAGGACCCGCACAGCGTGGCCAGCTTTCGCCAGAGCCACGCCACCCTGGTGGACGAACTGCAACACCTGGGCGAGCTCACCCGCAAGGACGAGGTGCTGGCGGCGCGCATTCGTCACAAGTACAGCATCAAGAACACCACCGGCTACAGCCTCAACGCGCTGGTTGATTTTGAAGACCCGATCGACATCCTGGCGCACCTGATGATCGGCTCGGAGGGCACGCTCGGATTCATCTCGCGCATCACCTACCAGACCGTCGCCGAAGACCCGTTCAAGGCCAGCGCGCTGGTGTTTTTCCCGAACATCGAAGTCGCCTGCCAGGCGGTGATCGCGCTCAAACCCAAGCCGGTGTCGGCGGTGGAACTGCTCGACCGGGCCTCCCTGCGCTCGGTGCAGGACAAGCCCGGCCTGCCCGCCATCATGAGTACCCTGGGCGATGAGGCAGCCGCGCTGTTGATCGAAGTGCGCGGGGAGACGGCAATTGCGCTGCAACTGCGCATGGACGCCGCGCTGGCTGCGCTGGCGGGCATCATCACCATCGAACCGCCGGTGTTTTCGACCGACCCCGCCACCTGCGAGATGTACTGGAAAGTGCGCAAGGGCACCTTCCCGGCGGTGGGGGCCATACGCCGCACCGGCACCACCGTGATCATCGAAGACGTGGCTTTTCCGCTGGCATCGCTGGCCGCCGCCACGCTGGATTTGCAGGCGCTGCTGCGCAAGCACGGTTACTGCGAGGGCATCATCTTCGGCCACGCGCTGGAGGGCAATCTGCACTTTGTCTTCACGCAGGATTTCTCGATTCAAACCGAGGTGGACCGCTATGCGCGCTTCATGGATGACATCTGCACGCTGGTGGTCGACAAGTACGACGGGTCGCTGAAGGCCGAGCACGGCACCGGGCGCAACATGGCGCCGTTTGTCGAAAAGGAATGGGGCACGCAGGCGACCAATCTGATGCGCCGCATCAAGCAATTGTTTGATCCGAAGCAACTGCTCAATCCCGGCGTGATCTTGAATGACGACACGCAGGCGCATTTAAAAAACCTCAAGCCCATGCCGGCCTCTGAGGACTTGGTGGACCGCTGCATTGAATGCGGCTTTTGTGAACCGCTGTGCCCGTCGCACCGGCTCACGCTGTCGCCGCGCCAGCGTATTGTGAGCTGGCGTGAACTATCCCGACGCACGGCAGCAGGCGAAAGTGTGGCCGACCTGGAGGCCGACTTTGCCTACTATGGCCTGGACACCTGCGCCGGCTGCGGCCTGTGTTCCACCGCCTGCCCGGTCGGCATCGACACCGGTGCCCTGACGCGTCTGCTGCGCGGGCGCGGCATGGGCAACACATCGCACAAAGTGGCGCAATGGACCGTCGACAATTTTGGCAAGGTCACCACTGCCTCGCGCATGGGCATCGGCCTGGGGCACGTGGCCTCGAGCATGGTGGGGGATAACTTGCTGGCCAAGCTCTCGGGCGGCAAGTGGAAACGCGGCATGCCGCTGGCCGGCAAAACGCCCGAGGCTTACAGTGGCGCGGGCGACCCGGTGGTCTATTTCCCGGCCTGCGGCGGGCGCATTTTTGGTGCCAACACGGCCGATGAAGCCACCCTGCCCGAAGTCATCATGGAACTGCTGGTGCGCGCCGGCTACGCCCCCATCCTGCCCGATGGTTTTGACAAACTGTGCTGCGGCCAGATGCTCGAGAGCAAAGGCATGAATGAGGAAGCCGATGAAATGAGCGATGCCGTGACGCAAGCGCTCTTGAAGGCGGCAGATGACGGCCAGGGTGGCTACTACCCGGTCATCATGGACGCCAGCACCTGCTCGGTGCGCATGCAGAAAAAGCTTGCGGGCAAGTTAAACCTGATGGACTTTCACGAATTTGCCCACGACGCACTGTTGCCGCGCCTGTACCTGACCAAAAAGCCAGGTCCGGTGGCGCTGCACATCAATTGCAGCGTGCGCCGCACCGCCTCAGACGCCAAGTTGCGCCGCGTGCTGGCGGCCTGCGTGGAGCAGGTCATCGAGCCCGCGGGCGTGACCTGCTGCGGCTTTGGCGGCGACCGCGGCTTTGCCGTGCCGGAGCTCAATGTGCACGCACTGCGCAAAGTGCATGACGCCTTGCCCGCGAGTTGCTGCGAGGGCATCTCCACCAACCGCACCTGCGAAATCGGCCTGACCGCCGAGACCGGCCGTCCCTACCACGGCCTGGCCTATCTGCTTGAAGAATGCAGCCGGGTGGAGGCCATGGCCCACTGAACTTTTTTCCACTCACGCCGACTTTTTTATTTTTACAACGAGGAGATTCTCATCATGCATACCTGGCGACTCATCCATTTTTATTCACAAGCCTCAACCCTGAGGATCCCATCATGAACCAAACCATGCTCTCTTTGCTGGCCTTTGCGCCACTGGTGCTGGCAGCCGTGCTGCTGGTGGGTTTCAACTGGCCGGCCAAACGCGCCATGCCGGCGGTGCTGGTGCTCAGCGTGGTGATTGCGCTGGGGGCCTGGGGTATGTCGACAAACCGCGTCATCGCTTCGATATTGCAGGGCCTGATCCTGACCGGCGCGGTGCTGTGGATCATCTTTGGCGCCATTTTGCTGCTCAACACCCTGAAGCACTCCGGTGCCATCAAGGCGATTCGCGGCGGCTTTGCCAACATCAGCCCGGACCGCCGGGTGCAGGTCATCATCGTGGCATGGCTGTTTGGCTGCTTCATTGAAGGCGCCTCCGGTTTTGGCACCCCTGCTGCTGTGGCAGCACCCTTGCTGGTGGCTTTGGGCTTTCCGGCCATGGGCGCGGTCATGCTGGGCATGATGGTGCAGTCCACCCCGGTGTCTTTTGGCGCGGTGGGCACACCGATTGTGGTGGGTGTGACCGGCGGACTGGACAAGGCCGGCATCTCTGCTCAGCTGCTGGAAAGGGGCTCTGAGTGGGAGATCTTTTACCGCCTGATCACCTCTGAAGTCGCCATCACCCATGCGCTGATCGGTTTCATGATTCCGCTGCTGATGTGCGCCATGCTGACACGCTTTTTTGGCCGCAACAAGTCCTGGCGCGAAGGCCTGGCGATTGCCCCGTTTGCCATCTTTGGGGGCCTGGCCTTTGTGCTGCCTTACGCTGCGGCCGGTGTCTTTTTGGGCCCGGAGTTTCCGTCGATCATCGGCGCCCTGGTGGGCCTGGCGATTGTGGTACCCGCTGCCAAAATGGGTTTTTTGGTGCCCAAAAAGTCCTGGGACTTTGCCGACCCCAAAGAGTGGTCACACCTGTGGATGGGCAGCATCGAGATCAAGCTCGACCAACTGACCGCCAAGGCCCCGATGTCGGTCGGCCTGGCCTGGCTGCCCTACCTGCTGCTGGCGGGTCTGCTGGTGCTGTCGCGCGTGCATCCCGGCGTGAAAGCGTTTTTCTCAAACAATCTGGTGTTGGGCTGGTCGAATATCCTGGGTGAAAAAGGCTTGTCCGGCAGCATTCAGTTCCTCTACCTTCCGGGCGGCATCATGATCATGGTGGTGCTGGCCACGTTCCTGCTGCAACGCATGAAGTTCTCGGAGCTCACGGCCGCGGTGAGTGAGTCGTCACGCACCCTGCTCGGCGCCGGTTTTGTGCTGATGTTCACCATTCCGATGGTCCGGATTCTGATCAACTCGGGCGTCAACATGGCCGACCTGCCCTCCATGCCGCGGGCCATGGCCGAGCTCGTGGCCAGCGGCGTGGGGAGTGTTTACCCGTTTTTTGCACCCTCGGTGGGCGCGCTCGGGGCTTTCATTGCGGGCTCGAACACGGTCTCTAACCTGATGATGGCGCAGTTCCAGTTTGACACCGCGCAACTCATTGGTGTCTCGGGTGCCCTGATGGTGGCGGTGCAGGCCGTCGGCGCCGCGGCTGGCAACATGATCGCCATCCACAACGTGGTGGCGGCTTCGGCCACAGTGGGCCTGCTCGGGCGCGAGGGCGCGATTCTGCGCATGACCATCATCCCGACGATCTACTACATTGTCATGGCCGGCCTGATCGCCATGATTGCGATTTACGGCATGGGCATCACCGATCCGATGATGCTGGCCGCCAAGCTTTAAACCCTTCCATTTTTCAGGAGTCCATTCATGTGTAAACGTATTTTTGTCGCCATCGACGGCAGTGCCACGGCGCAGGCCGCGCTGGTCGAGGCCATCCAGTTCGCCCGCCTGCCGGGCATGAGCCTGTGTATTGGCACGGTGCTCGACACCGGCCTGCTGGGCCAGAACAACATGGGCATGGGGGCCTTGATCGACGTCGACCAGGTCAAGGCCGATATGCGCCAGGCCGCCGACAAGCTGCTCGACAAGGCCGTGGCCCAAGCCAAGGAGGCGGGCCTGGATCCCCACCGCATCCTGATCGAATCGGACAAGAAACGCGTCGCTGAAATGATCGTGGATGCCGCCGGACAATGGGACGCCGACCTGATCGTGATCGGCACCCACGGCCGTCGCGGTTTCGAGCGCATGATGATGGGCAGCGTGGCCGAGAACCTGGTGCGCATCGCCACCACGTCGCTATTCCTGGTGCGCAGAAAACCCGCCTGACAACGGCTGTTTTCCCCGCCCTTGCGGTGCCCTTGGCAACGCGCCGCAGGGGTGGTGTGGCAAGCCTGCTATCCTGTTGCCACCAACAGTTTTAGTCAAGCGCATGCAGTACACCTTTGTTTCAGCCACCATCTTGCTGATCCTGATCACCGATCCGATCGGCAACATCCCGATTTTTGCCAACGCCCTCAAGCACGTGGCGCCCGAGCGCCGCGCCCGCGTCATCCTGCGCGAGGTACTGATCGCTTTTTTACTGCTGCTGACCTTCATGTTCATCGGCGGGGGATTTTTGCGCGTGATGAACCTGAGCGAGTTGTCGCTGCAGATTGGCGGCGGTGTGATTCTGTTTTTGATCGCGCTGCGCATGATTTTTCCACCACCCCCGGTGGACACGGCCGAACCGGCAGGCGAGCCGCTGATCGTGCCGCTGGCCATTCCCGCCATTGCCGGACCGTCGGCGCTGGCCACGGTGCTGCTGCTGGTATCGCAAGCGCCCGAGAAGCGACTTGAGTGGATTGCCGCGCTGTGTGTCACCATGAGCGTGAGCGCCGTGGTGCTGGTGCTGGCCGAGCGCATCCAGCGCGTCGCCGGCGACCGTTTTGTGGTGGCGCTGGAACGCCTCATGGGACTGGTGCTGGTGGCGGTGTCGATCGAGATGCTGCTGCGCGGTATCAAGACCTTTGTGCAGCAAGTGGCATGAGCCTGGCATTCCAGCGCACGCCCGAGTCAGCGCCATGACCCTGAAAACCTGGTTGTCCTTGGCGCTGGCGGTGTTGCTGGCGCACCTCGCCCTGCTGCAAACGCTGCCTTTGAGCCTGAATCAGGCGCCGACCGAGGTCACCCCAAGCTTTGCCACCCGCACGGTGGTGTTGCCCACCAACGCGACGACGCTTGCCTCTGTCAAAGCCACCGAACCCGACCAGCCCAAGCCAACAGCCAGAACAGCCCGAAAAGCGGTCCCGATTCCCGCGCCAGAGCCAATCACAGCGTCTGGCCCCTCAGGCCTGGCCGACAACAGCGCGGCAATGGCAGCCGCAGATGCCAACGTATCCGCCGTCGATTCCGGCGCAGCGCCCGCAGTTGAGCCCATCGCCAGCGCCGCATCTGAACCGGCCAGCGCGGCCGACCAAGCAACCGAATACGCCAGTGCAGGCACCGAGTCAGCACCGGTGCCTGAATCAGTTATTCCCTCCCCCGTCCAGGACGCACTCTTCAATGCAGATGGTTTGCCGGCCTCTGTCAAACTGGTGTACGTGGTGGAATCCAACAAATTCCCATACCGACTGGGCAGCGAGTTGCTGTGGCAGCAGAACAGGCAAACCTATCAGGCACGCACAAGCATCAGCGCTTTTGGACTGGAGAGGCTGCAGACCAGCCATGGGCGGATTGATGAGCATGGTCTGGCACCCGAGCGTTTTTCCGATAAATTCCGCAGCGAAGTGGCCGCCCACTTCAACCGCGAGCGGGGTGTAGTGACCTTCAGCGCCAACACGCCCGACGTGCCGCTGCACCCCGGTGCCCAGGATCGTCTGAGCGTGACGATCCAACTGGCGGCACTGGTCGCCAGCGCGCCGCAAGGCTTTGTCCCCGGCACGACGCTGAGCATTCAAACCATTGGACCGCGTGGTGGAGAAATCTGGTTGTTCACGTTCGGCGCCATGGAAGCGCTGGAATTGCCCGGCGGAGGGCTGCAGGGCTTGAAACTATGGCGCCAACCACGCCACCCCTACGACCAAAAACTGGAGGTCTGGCTGGCTCCCGAACTGGCCTACATGCCTGCGCGCATCCGCATCACTGAAACCAATGGCGATTTTGTGGATCAAAAGTGGCAAGCGTCGCAAGAGGTTGAAAGCCCTTGAAACGCCTCAATTCGCAACCAAGTTCAAGGCCAACTGGATTCATGGATAATTTAACGCATGCACACGCTCTACGATTCTGAGACTTATTCGGTCACCCACATGCTGGCCAATGCCGTCACGGCCGAAGTTCAGCCCGACGACATGAAGGACGGCGAGCAACTGTTGATCGTGCCGCAACTGGTGCGCCACGGCTTCGAGATTGTGGACAAACGCGCCAACAAGGAGGTTTACCTCGACGGCTCCTGGGCCGAGTTGTTCCAACAGCAAATCTCAGCCTGGCAGAGCAAGACGCCAACCCAGGAAGAAGTGGAAGACACCCTGGAGCAGTACGCCGAACTGGCGCAAAACCCGGTCGTGGTGCATTGATCTGCCACATGGCTGGCCACGGTCCGACTTGAAAACACTGGGGCTGATCGGCGGCATGAGTTGGGAGTCGACCGTTCCCTACTATCGCCAGATCAACGAAACCGTCAAGGCCCAATTGGGCGGCCTGCACTCCGCCAGAATCATCTTGTACAGCGTCGACTTTGCCGAAGTTGAACACCTGCAAGCCAGCAGCCAGTGGCAGACGGCAGGTGCCCTGCTCGCCGACATCGCAATAAAACTGGAACAAGCCGGCGCCGAGGCGCTGGTGCTGTGCACCAACACCATGCACAAGGTCGCCGACGCGATCACCGAAGTCGTGGACATTCCCTTGCTGCACATTGCAGACCCGACCGCCGTGGCCATCCAGCAGGCGGGCCACACCATCGTGGGCTTGCTCGGGACCCGCTTCACAATGGAGCAGGACTTTTATCGCCAGCGGCTCGAACAACACGGCCTGACCGTGTTGACGCCCGCTCAGGCCGACCGCGATCTGGTGCACCAGATCATTTACCAGGAGCTATGCCTGGGCCAGGTGCACGACGCCTCGCGCCAGGCCTACCTGCGTGTGATCGCCGACCTGGGTGCGCGCGGCGCGCAGGCCGTCATTCTGGGCTGCACCGAAATCGCCATGCTGATTCAACTAGAAGACTGTCAACTTCCCCTTTTTGACACCACCGCGTTGCACGCCCGCAGCGCCGCGCACTGGGCCATGACCCCGCCATCCCCGTGACGTCCATGAAACATGAAACCCTCGGCATGTGGCTGGGCGTGCTGGGTGTGGCCATCTTTGCGGTGACCCTGCCCATGACACGGCTGGCCACGGGCACGGCGGAGGCGCCCCAACTCTCGCCCTGGTTTGTCACGTTCGGACGGGCCGTGCTGGCAGGTGCGCTGTCACTGGTGTTTCTGGGTGTGACCCGCTCGCGCCTGCCAACTCCGGCACAACGCAAGCCCTTGGCCATGGCGCTGCTGGGCAACGCCATTGGCTACCCGCTGCTGCTGGGTTTTGCGCTGCGCCAGGTCACGTCGGGCCACGCCGCCGTGATCACCGCGCTTCTGCCACTGGCCACGGCGGCCATTGCCGCCTGGGTGCTGCACCAGCGGGCACGCCTGGGCTTTTGGGTCTGTGCGGGCTTGGGCAGTGCGTTGGTGGTGTCGTTTTCACTGCTTCGCGCCCACCAACAGGGTCACGGTTTTGGCTTTGAGTGGGCTGATTTGCTGCTGCTGGGTGCCGTGCTCGCAGCCTCCATGGGCTACGTGTACGGCGCGCAAGTCACCCACGCCCTGGGCGCCGAGCGCGTCATTTGCTGGGTCTGCGTGATGGCGCTGCCAATCACCTTGCCCGGCGCGCTGCTGACCTGGCCGGAACACAGTGTCAACCCCGCGGCCTGGCTGGGATTGGTCTACGTGGGCGTGTTTTCGATGTGGGCCGGGTTTTTTGCCTGGTACCGTGGCATGGCCATGGGCGGCGCCCTGAAAGTTAGCCAGACCCAACTGCTGCAACCCTTCCTGAGCATTCTGGCAGCCGTTCCCATCCTGGGTGAGCCCCTGGAATGGGTTACGCTCGCATTTGCGCTGGCTGTCATGGCCACCGTGTTCTTGGGCAAGCGTTTTTCTACCCCTGCCCCAGCTTTTTCCAGAACGTCAAAAAGATCCTCATGACCACCTCCACTTCCCCCTGGCATCTGGCGCGCCGCGCCGCGCGCATGAACCCCTCAGTCATCCGCGAAATCCTCAAGGTCACCGAAAAGCCCGGCATCATCAGTTTTGCCGGTGGCCTGCCTTCCAGCAAAACTTTTCCTGTGGCCGAGTTCGATGCCGCCTGCGCCAAGGTATTGAAAGACGACCCTTCGGGCGCCCTGCAATACGCCGCCAGCGAAGGCTACGGCCCGCTGCGCGAGATGGTGGCCGACATGTTGCCCTGGAATGTTGACCCGAGCCAGGTGCTGATCACCACCGGCTCACAGCAGGGGCTGGACCTGGTGGCCAAGGTGCTCATTGACGCAGACAGCAAGATTCTGGTGGAGTCGCCCACCTATCTCGGCGCAGTGATGGCCTTTGTCCCGATGGAACCTCAGGTGGTGAGCCTGGCCAGTGACGAACACGGCGTCGACATCGCCGATCTGTCGCAAAAAGCCATTGACGCCCGTTTTCTCTACGTGCTGCCCAATTTTCAAAATCCCACGGGCAACACCATGTCCGAGAGCCGCCGCGCCGCCCTAAGCGCACTGGCGACCGAGCGCGGCTTGCCCCTGATTGAGGACAACCCCTACGGGGACCTGTGGTTCGATGTGCCGCCGCCCGCGCCCCTAACCGCCCGCAACCCGGATGGCTGCATTTATCTGGGCTCGTTCTCCAAGGTCCTGGCACCGGGCCTGCGCCTGGGCTTTGTGGTGGCACCGAAGGTGGTTTACCCCAAGCTGCTGCAAGCCAAGCAGGCCGCCGACCTGCACAGCCCCGGCTTTAACCAGCGCATGGTTGCCGAGGTCATGAAAGACGGTTTTCTGGACCGCCATGTGCCGACCATTCGCGCCCTCTACAAATCGCAGCGCGACGCCATGCTGGATGCACTGGCGCGTGAAATGCCGGTGGGCGATCCGGCCGCCACCCTGACCTGGAATTCGCCCGCCGGTGGCATGTTCCTGTGGGCGCGCCTGCCAAGAGGCATGAGCGCGGTGGATTTTTTACCCTTTGCCGTGAAACAAGGCGTTGCCTTTGTGCCCGGCGCGCCGTTTTATGCCGACCATGCCGACGAGCGCACGTTGCGCCTGAGCTTTGTGACACCCAGCGTGGAGGAAATTCACCAGGGTGTTGCGGCACTGGCCGTGGCGCTGAAAATTTATGCAGCCAGCCTGCAGGCGTGAAGCCCAGAACAAGCGCGCGCTGGCTTTGCGTCCGCGCGCGATGCCAAACCCGGCGCACGTATCGCCCTGGCGACACGCGCGACAGGTGAGACAAGCCAACATCGCTTAAATTCAGGTCATGAGCATTCTTTACCTGGTCCGCCACGGACAGGCCTCGTTTGGCGCCGCAGATTACGATCAATTGAGCGATTTGGGGATGCGCCAAAGCGTGCAATTGGGGCGCCATTTTGCCGGCAAAGGCCTGAGCTTCGATGCGGTCCTGAGCGGAACGCTGCGCCGCCATACGCAAACCCTGAGCGGCATCAGCGAGGGTATGGGGTTGCCATTGCCCGCCGCGCAGTGGCCCGGCCTGAACGAATACAGCAGCGACGCCGTGATTGCCGCCGTGCACCCCGCGCCGCTGGATCGCAGCGCCACGCCGGAAAATTACCGCCAGTACTTTCGCTGGCTGCGCACCGGCCTGCTGCAATGGATGCTGGGCAACACCCAGCCTAAAGACATGCCTGACTGGCACACCTTTGGCCAGCAGGTGATTGAGGTGCTGGACCATGTGCGCCAAAGCCAGGCCGAGCGCGTGCTGCTGGTGTCCAGCGGCGGGCCGATTGCCAGGGCGGTTGCCCATGTGCTGGCAACACCACCCGAGACCACAATCGAGCTCAACATGCGCCTGCGCAACACCGCAGTGACCGAATTCACCTTTACCCCGAGGCACCATGCCTTGCTGACCTACAACACCCTGCCGCATCTGGAGCACTTCGACCACGCGCAATGGGTAAGCCACGCCTGAGGCGCTGCCAGATCACTTCGCAGACGGTGCGCCGTGTCCCCAGGACGGGTTTTTTAGCCAACGCCGCACCCAATCCGGCAACTCGGCGGCCGGCATGGGCCGGGCAATGCCGTAGCCCTGGCCCAATTCGCAGCCCAGCTGCAGCAGCATGTTCGCGTGCGCGGTGGTCTCCACGCCTTCGGCAATGACCTGGCGTTTGAACGCGACTGCCAGACCAATCACACCCTGCAAAATAGCCGAGTCATCGGGGTCGTCGAGCATGTCGCGCACAAAACTCTGGTCGATCTTGAGCATGCTGACCCGCAAGTGCTTGAGGTAGCTCAACGACGAGTAGCCGGTGCCAAAGTCGTCCAGCGCGAACAACACGCCCATCCGGTGGCAGTCTTCAATCAACTGTGACACGCCGGCGATGTCCTTGAGCGCGCTGGTTTCAAGGATCTCGATTTCGAGTTGCGACGGCCGGAACTGCGGATGCGCCGCCAGCAGCGCTTGCAGACGCCCCACAAAATTAACTTGCTGGAGCTGCCGCGCCCCCACGTTGACACTGACGGGCAAGTCCAGCCCCTCGTTTTGCCAATGTTCATTTTGACGTATTGCCGTGTCAATCACCCACTCGCCGACTTCCACCGCCAGGGCATGCTCCTCAATCACCGGCAAAAATTGGGCGGGTGCCAGCAAACCCTTTTCAGGGTGCTGCCAGCGGATCAGGGCTTCGACACCGATCACGGCACCGCTGCGCATATTGACTTTGGGCTGGTAATAAAGCACGAATTCGCGGTCGGCCAATGCCTGTCGAATGCGCTCCAGACTCTCAAAATGGCCCCGTGTGGTGCGGTCCTGCTCGGCATCAAAGAAGTGAAAACGGTTCTTGCCCGAGAGCTTGGCCTGGTACATGGCCTGGTCGGCCTGGCGCAGCAACTGGTCAGCTTCCAGCGCGTCAGTCTGCGGGTAAAACGTCACCCCCAGGCTGGCTGATGTTTGCAGCAACAGGCCGTCCTGTTGCACCGGCTCGGCAGCCGCCGCCAGCAAGCGATTCAGCAAGGGCACGACTTTGGGGCCGTCATCCAGATCGATCAACACGGCCACAAACTCGTCGCCACCGATACGGGCCAGGGTGTCGCCTTCACGCAGCGCCAGTTTCATGCGGGTGGCCACCTGGCGCAAAAGCAGGTCGCCCAACCCGTGACCATGCTGGTCGTTGACGTTCTTGAAGCCGTCCAGGTCAAGATAGACCACGGCCAGTTGCATGCCACGCCGGACATTTTGGGTCATGGCCTGGTGCAGGCGGTCGGCCAGCAACACCCGATTGGGCAAGCCCGTGAGCACGTCGTAATGGGCGATGTGCTCAAGCTCCTTTTCATGCTCCTTGATGGCGGTAATGTCCGAAAACAGGGCCACGTAGTTCTGCACCCGCCCCTGGGCGTCAGAAACGGCTGAAATGTTGAGCATTTCGGCATACACCTCGCCATTTTGGCGCCGGTTCCAGACCTCGCCATACCATTGCCCGTCACGCTGCAAAGCCGACCACATGGCCTGGTAAAACTCAGGCGTTTGATGACCCGAGCTCAGAATATGGGGTGTTTGCCCCAGTGCCTGCGCCCGTGAATAACCGGTGATGCGGCTGAATGATTCATTGACATCGACGATGACCCCGGCGGCATCGGTGATCAGGATGCCTTCGCGCGCGTGGGTAAAGACATTGGCCGTCAGCAGCAATCTTTCCTGGGCATTTTTACTCTCGGTGATGTCTTCGGAAATACCCAGCAGGTATTTCATCTGGCCATCACCGCCACGGATGCCCACTTTGCGTGTGTGCAAAAACCGCACACCTTTGTGGCGCGTCTGGATGGGCTCCAGCGGGGTGTCCTGCACGCCCATGCCGCCGTCCAGAACCTCCCGGTCCTTGCGCACAAAGTCATCGGCCTGCCCGGGCGGGAAAAAGTCCAGATCGCTCTTGCCAATCAGATCGTTGCGGTCATACCCCAGCAGATCTTCGCCCGCACGGTTCAGCACCACAAAGCGCAAGCTGCTCGCATCTTTGAGGAAAATCATCATCGGCGCGTTTTCCACAATGGCTTCTGTCAGAAGCTTGGACTCCGTCAAGGCATGCTCAGCCTTTTTGCGCTCGGTGATGTCGCGCAGGAAAACGACGATGCGCCCCTCCTCAACCGCATGGTATTGGGCACTGACATCGACGTCGAACACCCCGCCGTCCTTGGCACGGTGCCGGGTTTCAAAACGATCCGAGCCGTTTGCCATGACCTTTTGAAGGCGCGCAAGACTCAGGGCGGCGGACTCCCCTCTTTCGAACTGGCTGATGCGCATGCCCAACAACTCGGCCACGGTATAACCACTCATGCGCGCATAAGCCTGGTTGACTTCAAGCAAACGCCCCTGCAGATCTGTCAGCCAGAAGCCGTCCATGGCGGTCTGCAGGATGCTGCGGTGCTGGTGCTCGCTTTTGCGCAAGGCGGCCACGGTTTCAGCCACAGCGTCCTGACTGGTGAGCATTTTGCCGAGCAAGACCGTCAGCAATGGAAACGCCAGCATGATTGGCAGACCCAGGCTCTGCAGCGTCTGCCACCCGAACGGGGCCGGCAGGGTGGAGAACAGCAACAACTCGGTGAGGTGCACCACGACACTCAGCAGCAGCAACTGGGGCAAGCGAACGGCCTGCCCGGCGCAGGTCCAGCGCCGGTAAAAATACCAGCCCCATGCGGCTGCGGAAATGATGACCAGCACACCCACGGTGACGCCAACACCACCCAAAAGCAGCCGGTAAGCCAGCGCCATGGCAGCCGCCACAGCCGCTGCCAGCGGGCCAAAAAACAAGGCGCACAGGCTCAGCGTGACCGTGCGCGGGTCAAAAATCAGGCCCGGCCCAAGCTCCATCGGCGCCACCATGTTGACCACGGTGGCTGCGCCAAACAAGAAGCCCTGCAACAGCACCTGACGCTGTGGTGTTTCCTGGCTCCGCCTGATCAAGCCCGAAGTCAACACCATGGCCACCAGAATGGCCATGTTGTAGGTCAGTTCCAACGCGGAAGAAAACACAATTGATGATGTGTAATTGCTCTAATCAATTCGCATTCTAGGGCGCATAGTTAAAAAAAAGGCACCCGAGGGTGCCTTTTGTGGTGCGCGAAAGAAGCGGCTGTTTAGGCCTTCTTGCCAACGGTGGCAGCAGCGTTCAGGGCTTGTTCGGTCACGACAGCCATGTTGCTTTCAGCCATCGCGAGGGCCTGCTTGGAAGAGTTTTGAGCCGAGTCGATGGCGGTCTGGCTGGAAGCCACAGCGCTCTTGAGCACAGCCACAGCCGCCTCGGTGCCAGCCGGTGCGTTCTTGGCCACGCTTTCAACCACTTGATTGAGCGCCTTCTGCGTTTCAGCAGCCTTGACTTCAGCGGCTTTGGTGTATTCAGCGCCGGTTTCCACAGCGATGCCATACACGTGACGGCCGTAAGACACCGACTTTTCAGCCAAGGGAGTGACCAGGCTGGTTTGCAGGGCAACGGCTTGTTGCAGGTCTTTGGCCGACAGCACGGATTTGGCATGCTCAAGGGATTCGGTCATCAGGGCCTTGGCGGCGGCCATGTTGAGTTCAACCAGCTTTTCGAAACCGGCAAAGGTCTTGTTGGCTAGGGCCAGGGTGGTGGCCAGGTTGGCTTTGTTGGTGGCGGTGATTTGGTCGGCGGTAATGTACATGGTGTGTTCCTTTAAGGGTGAAATGAGGGATGCAAAGCTGCCTTAAACAATTATGTTGCAGTGCAGCATGGATTGAATTATAGGGAAAACCCGCAGCTTCGCAAGTCTTTTTTGTTGCACTGCAGCAAAAAAGTTAGGGCATCGCCTCTAACTCGTCATTGCGAGCGCAGCGCGGCAGTCCATGCAGTCCCGAAGCCATGGCTTGCTTCACTTCGTTCGCAATAGCAGCCATCTTCTCAATGACGGGATTCCGGGTCGCTCAGCGCCACAGGATCAGGGCTGTGCCGACCACCGTGAGGCTGGCGCCCAGCCAGGCGCCTGGTGCCGGCGCGCGCTTGAGCTGGAGCCAGAGCAGCGGCAAGACCAGAATGGGTGACACCGACGACAGGATGGCAACCATGCCGACATCGCCTTTTTCCAGCGCCAGCAGCACCAGCGTCATGCCGATACCCATGGCGATGAAGCCGTTGAGGCCGGTTTGCGCCAGCACCCGCACCGTGGGCGCCTGGTTAGCGCGCGCCGCCTGAAAACCGGCCAGCAACAACACCGCATGGGCGGCGGTGGCCACGCTGACGCGCACCGCAGACGCCATGATCGGGTCCACCTGCTGCGCCATCACCGGCTTGGCAATCAACGAGCCCACCGCCTGGCACAGTGCCGCCAGCAGGGCCAGCGCCACGCCAACGCGCACCTGGCCATGGTCGGCCTCCCAGGCATGGGTTTCGTCCTTGTGGCGACCCAGCACAATGGCCAGCATCACGCCAGCCAGGGTGAGCACCCCGCCCAGCAGGGCTTGGACGCTCATGCGCTCGTCCAGCAACGCAAAGCCCAAAGCGGCGCTGAAGGCGGCATGGGTGGCAAACAGCACGCCGGCACGGCGTGGCCCGAGGCGGTTCATGGCCGAAAACAGCGCGGTGTCGCCGATGAATATGCCGATCAGGCCGCTGACCGCCATGACACCCCAGGCGTGGCCGTCGAAGCTGTGCCAGCTGCCCTGCACGGCCACCACCGCCCACAACATCACGGCGACCATGGCCATGCGCCAGCGGGTAAAGGCGAAGGCGCCCAGATGGCGCGACGGCGTGACCGACATCACGCTGCCCAGCGCCCAGCAGGCGGCGGCACCCAGGGCAAACAGGTCGTAAGCGTTCATGGGCAGTGTTCAGCCCGGCTTGAACAAGGATGTGCCTCAGGGCAAGCTGGGTTTCGCCACCAGCGTGTCGGGCGGCAGGCGATCGATTTCGGCCAGCAGCCGCGCCAGCGCCCGGCCGGCGGCGCCCACCATGGCATGGCCCTTTTCTGCCGAGGCGCTCGCCGCATTGCCCACCGCACCGGCGGCGTTGTAGTCTTGCGTTTGCCAGGCCAGCTTGGCGCTCTTGCCGTTGCCCAGCGTGTCGAACTGCGCTGCGCGCGCCTGTGCCTTTGATGCAAAGTCTTGCGCCTGGCGCATGTCCACATGGGCGGGGTCAAGCGCGAGCATCATCGAGGTCTCGATGTCACCGCCGTGGATGCCAAAGCGGTGTTCCTCGGCGCTGAACAGGGCATTGACATCCTGGCCCAGCTCGTCAACCAAAGGCAGATTGAACCAGCTCACGCTGTACACCAGCATGCCCAAGCGGGCGCGCAGGTCGCGCGCCACAAGATCCATCACGCTGACGTTGCCGCCGTGGCCGTTGAACAGCACCAGTTTGGTGATGCCGGCCGCCGCCACCGACTCGGCGATGTCGGTCCATAGCCGCAGGATGGTCTCGTTCCTGAGGGTCAAGGTGCCGGGAAAACGGGCATGTTCCGGGCTCAAGCCAATCGCCTGGGTGGGCAAAAACAAGACCCGCAATTCAGGGGCAAGGTTCGGCAGCGCGGCGGCCACAATGCCATCGACCAGCACCGTATCGACATTGAGCGGCAGGTGCGGCCCGTGCTGCTCGGTCGCCGCCACCGGCAATACGGCGATGCTGCGCGCGGCCGCGCCGCTGTCGCGCAGGCGCGCAAAATCGGCAGTCGTCCAGTCAGCCCAGAAGCGGGAAATGGTGGCCATGGTGTGGTTTTCAGGTGAGGGGATTTGGCGATAAAGCGTGATTGCCTAGTGGTTCAGGCCTTTTTCATGAACTCGGCCTTGAGCATGAACGCGCCCTGGTCGGTTTTGCAGTCCACCTCGTGGTCGCCCGCGCCATCGGGCAGGCGGATGCCCTTGATCTTGGTGCCTTTCTTGAGCACAATGGACGAGCCCTTGACCTTGAGGTCCTTGATCAGGATCACGGTGTCGCCATCGGCCAGCGGGTTGCCGTTGGCGTCCTTCACCGGGCCGCTGGCCTCTTCGCCAACTCCGGGCGCAGCCACCCGGGGCCACTCGAAACCGCAGTCCGGACAGACAAAGTTGTCGCCGTCAGGATAGGTATTTTCAAGGGTGCATTGGGGGCAGGCGGGCAGGTTGGACA
>JAABQI010000260.1 GCA_011391545.1 Rhodoferax sp. | reverse complement strand
GCCCACCAAGGGGCGAGCCTTGGCCGATTGCGGTGGCAAACGGCGGACCCGCGAAAGATCAAACAAAGGGGAATTGGAAGCGGCACTCACCCACTGATGTTGCCAGCTATTTATGTCACAAATATGTCACAGATAGCGCCTCCGACGAAATCATCCTCGAAATTGCACAAAAACGTCACGATCTCCCGCCAATCGCCAAGCGCACGCGACTTGCGCTGGCTATGTCACCGTTTTGTCACGCGCGGCGTTTACAAACAAATGTCTTTCCACAAACCTGTAACCTGACTGAAACATGAAAAATCTGACCTCACGCCAACCTGTTCGCCTTTTTGCCGCCAGTCTCATCATGAGCGCCGTGCTTGTTGCCTGCGGCGGCAATGATGACCCCGCACCCGTGGCACCGGAAGTCTCCAAACCCAACGCCAGCATGTTTTTCAACCGCACTGCCACCTTTGCGGTCTGCCAGCAAGTAGGTGCCTCCTGCGAAACCGACGATGAAACGGCGCCTGAAATCGTTGCTGCCAGCGAAGACGGCATGACGCTGGTTTACAGCAACAGCCCCAAGGGCGAAATCGGCTTTGTTGACATCACTGACGTCAAGGCGCCGAAAGCACTGGGTGCACTGGCCATGGGTGGTGAGCCGACATCGGTGACTGTGCTGGGCACGAACGCACTGGTCGCCGTCAACACCTCACCCGACTTCGTGAACCCCTCCGGCAAACTCGCCGTTGTTGACATCGCCAGCCGCAAGCTCATTGCCGAAATCACACTGCCGGGCCAACCGGATTCGATCGCCCGCAGCAAGGACGGCAAATACATTGCCGTCGTGATTGAAAACGAGCGTGATGAAGGCCTTGGCAACGGGGCTCCACCTCAACTGCCCGCGGGCAGTTTGGTGATCGTGGATGTGGCGGGTGCGCCGGCAAACTGGAAGACGCGTACCGTGAGCCTGACCGGCCTGGAGGGCATGCTGTACCCAACCGATCCAGAGCCGGAATATGTCGATATCAATGACGACAACATCGCGGTGGTCACGCTGCAAGAGAACAACCATATCGCTCTGATCGATTTGGCTTCAGGTAAAGTCACAAAGCATTTCAGCGCTGGCAAAGTAACGCTCGACAAAGTCGATTTGACAGATGCACCGCGTCCCAACCAGGTCAACTTCACCCAGACACAAGCCGACCGTTTGCGCGAACCTGATGGTGTGACCTGGATTTCCAAAACCCAGTTTGTCACAGCCAACGAAGGTGACCTCAACGGCGGCAGCCGCGGTTACACGGTGTTCAATACGGATGGCACGGTGGGCTATGAGGCTGGTAACTCGCTGGAGCACCTGATGGCGCGCATCGGTCACTACAACGACAAGCGCTCGGATGCCAAAGGCAATGAACCTGAAAACGCCGACTTTGCCCGCTTTGCAGGCACCGACTACCTGTTCGTTGCGTCCGAGCGCTCCAGCGTGGTGGCGGTCTATGACATGAGCACCCCGAACAAACCCGCTTACAAACAAGTGCTGCCAGCCAGCTTGAGCCCTGAGGGCTTGTTGGCCATCCCCTCGCGCAACCTGCTCGTCTCGGCCAGTGAATTTGACGATCGGTCCGCTCTGGCCAGAGGTTCACTGAACATTTACCAGTACCAGTCGGCACCGGCCGCCTACCCGACCCTGCTGTCAGCGGACCGCGCCGATGGCACGCCCATTCCTTGGTCCGCGCTCTCAGGTCTGGCGGCAGCCACCACAGGAACCGTGGTCTATGGTGTGGATGACAGTTTCTTCCGTGGCAACCGGATTTTCGAAATTGACACCGGCAGCAAACCTGCCCTGTTGAAGAAAGAGATCAGGATCACCGACCCCAATGGCAAGATTGCTGCGCTGGCGGCCAGTTTGCCTGATGTTGCAGATGCCAACGCGTTTGACGACACCGACCTGGCAGCCATGGTGAATACCGATGGCAGTGTCAACCTGGACCCTGAAGGCATTTCAGTCGCCAGCGCTGGTGGTTTCTGGGTGGCGTCTGAAGGCAACGGTACTGTGGGTGAAGCAGCTCGCCCAGTCAAAACAGCCAATCTGATTTTCAAGGTCAGTGCCAGTGGCGTGATCGAAGACATCATTCAGTTGCCTGCTGACATCAACGCCAAGCAGGTTCGTTTTGGCTTTGAAGGTGTGGCCGAGTCCGGTGGCAAACTGGTGGTCGCCTTCCAGCGCGCCTGGGTGGGCGAAACGCAGCCGCGTGTCGGCGTCTATGACATCGTTGCCAAAACCTGGCAATTCATGTTTTACCCGCTGGACCCGGTCGCATCCCCCAATGGTGGCTGGGTGGGCCTGTCGGACATCACGGCTTTGGGCAGCAACAAATTCCTGGTGATCGAGCGTGACAACCAGGGTGGCCCGGATGCCCGCATCAAACGCCTGTACCGCATCGACCTCACCGGCAAAGCTGATGGCGCAACCCTGAGCAAAATTCTGGTGCGCGACCTGATGGCTGATCTGCGCGGCCCGGCGGGTCCTGTGGTGGAGAAGATTGAAGGCTCGGCGCTTCTGGCCAATGGCGATGTGATCATCGTCAACGACAACGACGGCGTGGACGAGAACAGTGGCGAAGTTCACTTGATGAATCTGGGCAAGCTGCTGAACTGATCGCTCAAATAGGTTCCCTGCCAAGCGGGACAGGGGGACTGCCCAGCGCAGCCCCTTGTTAACATGCCCGTCTTGGCATTTTTTCTGGGACACCTATGCAACCGACCAGTTGGACGCCCGATGTGCTGCCTGGCTTTGAGCAAACCACCCTGACCGGCCGCACGGCTTCTGATGGTCCGGCGGATGCCGTGCTGGTGCGCCGGCGCTGCAACAGCGCCGGCTCCAAAGCTGTCTTGTATGTGCACGGCTATGTGGACTACTTTTTCCAGACCCATCTGGCCGACTTTTACAACCAGGCCGGTCTGCATTTTTATGCGATCGACCTGCGCCGTCACGGCCGGGCCCTGCGCGCCCGCCAGTTGCCCAATTTCACCCGCAGCATCGACGAGTACCTGGACGATGTCGATGCGGCCATCCACGTCCTTAAAACGAGCGAAGCCGTTGACTGGCTGCTGCTCAACGGCCATTCCACCGGGGGTCTGGTGACTGCCCTGTATGCGCACCGTGGCGCGCAGCGCGCCGCAGTGAATGCGTTGTTCCTGAACAGCCCTTTTCTCGACATGAACCTGCCGCCCTGGCAGGAGCGCTATCTGGAGCCCTTGCTGGCAGCCTTGGGCGCCTGGTGGCCGCACCTGGTCATTCCGGTGGCGACAACGGCTTACGGCCAGAGCCTGCACGCCGATCATCGTGGCGAATGGCACTACAACACGCTTTGGAAACCCCTGGCGGGTTTCCCGATTTATGCCGGCTGGTTTCGCGCCATTCACCGCGCCCATGCCGAGGTCGCCCGGGGGCTGTCGATCGCATGCCCGGTGCTTGTGATGCACGCCCAGCGCAGCAGCTGGCTTAAGGCATGGTCGCCTGAAGCCATGACCACCGACGTGGTGCTGGATGTGGCCGACATGCAGCGCCTGGCGCCCGGCCTGGGGCCACAGGTCAAGCGGGTTGCGATTGAAGGCGGCATGCACGACCTGGTGCTGTCGCAAGCGGCGGTCAGAGAAAACGCCTTTGCCGAATTGAAGGCCTGGCTTGTGGCGATTGGCGGCACCCAATGAATTTGAACCCTTGCGGGTCAGACTAAAGGAAAGCATGGCTCTTTTTTCGCAGGACGCGCTGCAACCCGGCGTGCGCAAGCGCGAGGTCTTTGGCTGGGCCATGTACGACTTCGCCAACTCGGGCTACACCACGGTGGTCATCACCGCCGTCTTCGCCGCCTATTTTGTTGGCGGTGTGGCCGACGGCGCGCCCTGGGCCACCTTGGCCTGGACGGCGGCGCTCAGCGTGTCCAATGCCATCGTCATGCTGACCATGCCCAGCCTGGGCGCCTATGCCGACCTGCGCGCGGCCAAGAAACGGCTGCTCATGCTGTTCACGGCGGGCTGCGTGCTGGCCACGGCGGCGCTGGCGCTGGTCGGGCCCGGCAGCGTGGCGCTGGCGGTGGTGCTGATCGTGGTGTCCAACACCTTTTACGCCTGGGGCGAATCGATGACGGCGGCGTTTTTGCCCGAGCTGGCGCGCACCGAGTCGCTGGGCAAGGTCAGCGGCTGGGGCTGGAGCTTTGGCTACTTTGGCGGCATGCTGGCGCTCGGGCTGTGCCTGGCCTATGTTCTGTGGGCGCAGGGCCAGGGCCAGAGCGCGTCGCAGTTTGTGCCGGTCACCATGCTGATCACGGCGGCCATCTACGGCTCGGCCGCGCTGGTCACCTTTGTTTTGCTCAAGGAGCGGGCCCAGCCCAACCCGGCAGCACTCGGCCAAGGCGGCTTCAGGGCCGCCATGCTGCAGTTGCACCGCACCTTTGCGCAGGCAAGGCAGTTCAAGGACTTCATGTGGCTGCTGGCGTGCGCCGTGTGTTACCAGGCCGGTGTCGCGGTGGCCATTGCGCTGGCTGCCATCTATGCAGAGCAGGTCATCGGCTTCAAGCAGCAGGAAACCATGGTGCTGATCTTTGTGCTCAACATTGCCGCGGCCGCCGGAGCCTTTGCCTGGGGTTACCTGCAGGACCGCATCGGCCACAAGATTGCGCTGACTATTACCCTGCTGGGCTGGATTGCCACCTGCGTCATCGCCGCGCTGGCCGGCAGCAAGGGCGACTTCTGGTATGCCGCCGTGATTGCCGGCCTGTGCATGGGCAGCAGCCAGTCGGCCGGGCGCGCCATGGCCGGCCTGTTTGCACCGCAGCGCCAGGTGGCCGAGTTTTATGGCCTCTGGACCTTTGCCATCCGCCTTGCCAGCATCGTCGGCCCCTTGAGCTACGGTCTCATCACCTGGGCCACCGGTGGCGACCAGCGCACCGCCATTTTGAGCACCTCGGTGCTGTTTGTGCTCGGCCTTTTGCTGCTGGTGCCGGTGAACCTGCAGCGCGGACGCGCGGCTGCACTGCAGGCCGACCGGCAGATGAGCGCCTGAACCATGCCGGCGCGGTTTGCCATGCCACCCTGCCCTGTCTTGCAACTGTCATATTTCATGGCTATATTTGCATCATGGACCTGATTTTGTGGCGCCACGCCGAGGCGCAGGAATGGACGCAAGGCTGTGACGACATGGCCCGGCGCCTGACCGCGCGCGGCGAAAAGCAGGCGGCGCGCATGGCCGGCTGGCTCGACCGCCAGTTGCCCGACAACACCCGCATCTTTGTCAGCCCGGCGCGCCGCGCCGAGCAGACCGCCAGCGCCCTGGGCCGAAAGTTCAAGACCAAAGAAGAACTCGGGTCTGAAGGCACGGTGGCGCAGTTGCTGGAGTTGGTTCAATGGCCAGACGCCAAGGGGTGTGTGCTGGTGGTGGGTCATCAGCCCACCCTGGGGCAAACCATTGCCCAATTGATCGGGCTCAGCGACACCGAGTGCCCGGTCAAAAAAGGGGCCGTCTGGTGGCTGCACAGCCGCCAGCGTGATGCCCTGCTGCAAACCCTGATCGTCTCGGTGCAGTCTCCCGAGTTGCTCTGACACCCTGCTGCCAGGGTGCCGTCCATCAGCCTTACTGACCCAGAAAGTGCTTGCGGTAGCGCGCGGGCATATCGTCGATGCGCATCAGCATGGGCAAATCTGCCGTGTTGAAGTCGGGGTCCCAGGCCGGAGCTCCCAAAATCTTGGCGCCCAGACGCAAATAGCCCTTGATCAGGGCCGGCGGCTCCACCGTCAGGCTGCTGTCGAGTTGCTCCACCGGCAGCGGCAAGCGCGGACGCACATGGTGTTCGATGGGCGCCAGATGGGTGGTCTTGAGTTGCTGCCAGATGCTGGCGGCGACGTCGCCGCTGATCACGCCGTTGTGCAGCATGGGAATGCTGGCGCAGCCAATCATGGTGTCGAGCTTGTTGCGCTGCATGAATTCAGCCAGTGCGCCCCACAGCGCCATGATGACGCCGCCGTGGCGGTAGTCCGGATGCACGCAGCTGCGGCCCAGTTCCACCATGCGGTCGCGCAGGCTGCGCAGGCGGGTCAGGTCAAACTCAAGATCGCTGTAGGTGCTGCCCACGCGTTTTGCCTGCGCGGGCGTCAGCAGGCGGTAGGTGCCGACCACTTCGCGGGTGACTTCATCGCGCACCAGCAAGTGCTCGCAATAGTTGTCGAACAGATCAATGTCATGGCCCGGCAGGGGTGTGTTCAGGCGGGCACCCATTTCCTTGGCAAACACCTCGTACCGCAGGCGCTGCACCTGGCGCACCTCATCCTGATGCCTGGCCCACGACACCACCAGCGCACCGCGCTCAGGTTTAGGCGCCGGCTGCTGGCTGGGGGCCTTGAAATAGACAACGGGGCGCTGCTGCAAGCCCCTGGGCAGGGACAGCGGGGACAGGGCAAAAGTTGGATTGGGCAGTTCTCTCATGGGGCTCTCCTTTGGTTGGATAGCCCAATGGTGACTGCGCAAGATGACGTGGCTGTGGCAATTTCAAGGCACTTTGATGACATGCTGCCTTGCCGCCGGCCCGCCTTTGCGGCTCACCCAACCTGCATGTGCCGGGCCAATGCGGCGTTCACGGCGCACTGGGTCATCTCAGCCAGGGCACGCCGGTCCTGCCCGCAGGCGTCGATCGGCGGCAGGTAGCTCACGGTGACCTGAATGCCGGGGTTGCTGACAATTTGCCACAGCGATTCAACGAAGCTGATGTCATCCACAAAAGCCGCCGCCTCGTGCCAACGGCCGTGCTTGTCGTGGTAAAAAATGGCGATGGGCTGAACCCGGGCGCCCGCGGCCACGGCACTTTGCAGCAGTGGCGCATGGAATTGCACGGCCTGACCGGGCGTGGACGAGGTGCCCTGGGCAAACAGCCCCACCGCGCTGCCCTGCTGCAACAACCCGGCCATGCGCGCGTTGACGTGCACCGTGTCGCTGCGCACCGCGCGCCGGATAAACAGGGTGCCGGCGCGCTGCACCAGCCAGCCCAGCACCGGCCAGCCACTGACCTCGGACTTGGCAACAAAGCGCGCCGGCGTCACCACATTGAGCGCAAAGATGTCGAGCCAGGACACATGGTTGGCCACCAGCAGACACGCCGGTGCCTGCGCGCCCGCTGGCTGGCCACTGACGTGATGCTGCACCTTGAGCAGCTTGAGCAGGCTGCGCGACCACCAGCGCATGAAGCGCTGTTGCGCTGGCATGCGCAGTGCCGGATACACCCCGGCCACGACGAAGGCGCAGGCAATGTGGACCGTCAAGTGGCCCAGACGCAGGCTGATGCCGAGCAGCCGCCACGGCGATCGCTTCATGACCCCGCCCGCCTCATGCAACCGGTGCCGTTGACAGTGTGTACCCGGCCACAACGCCCTGCAGGAAGGCCTGGATGGCAGGATCCAGGCCGTGCTCGGCCACCAGCGCACTGGCCTGCGCCACGTCGCGGGAAGAGCCCAACGTGTCCTGCAGCCGGGTCGCCTTTTTGCTGCAGTCGTCGGCCAGAGGCTTGGGCAACAGCTCGCGCAGCGCCTCAACGCCATAGCGCAGCCGTTTGGCGAGAATGCGCACAAGGTGTTGCTGCTCCGGCGTGACAGCATTTTTTTGGGCCAGCTCAAGGCGATGCTGCAGACGCGTGATGCGGCGGCTGGCCCAACGCTGCAGCGCTGCTTTTTTGACAGGTCGGGTGTTGCCCTGACCGGACAACTGCTCCAGCCATTGGGTGAATGCCAGCAAACACACGCCCACGGCCGGCGCCTGCATGGCCTCGCGCACGCGCTGGCGTTGCAACGCGGCGGCTTGTGCCAACGCAGACAGCATGGCTTGCCAGGCTTGCGAGCGCCCGGCGTTGCCCACGGCATAGGTGTTGGACAGCGACGGCAGCGTCTCGGTGACGGCAACATCCAGATTGCGCAGCGTGCCCAGGCCAACCAGCAGCGGCTGCAGATCGAGCCGTGGGGGCGCCTCTGCATTTGCCAGCGTTTTCTTGAAAAGTCGCAGCCCCGACCTGAAGCGGCGCCAGCCCACGCGGGCCTGGTGCACCACCTCGGGGTCATCCGAGGTGCGCAGGGCGTCGAGGTTCTGGCTGAACTGGGCAAACATCTCGCGCAGCACGCGCTGCGCCAGTTCGGGCCGGTTCAGCGGTAAAACAAGTTTAGTCACGCGCGCGCGCTGCGGCCGGTCAAGCGCGTCTTGCGCCAGCAAAAATCCGCGCTCGGCTTTGCTCAGGTTGGCTGGCAACACCGCCACGCCTTGGGCGAGTTGGTGGGCCAGTTCGAACAGCGCAGCGGGCTCGCCGCCCTTCAGTTCAAGTTCAAGCTCGCAGATGGGGGCCTGTTTGCCGTCGGCTTCGATGTGGCCGATGTCCAGCGCCACTTCCACTGCGCTGCCATCGCGGCGGCGCACCAGCCAAAGGGTGCGCTCGAAACGGGTGACAAAGCACGGCGCCAGCGCGGCAAACAGACGGCCATCGGGGTCGATGCCGGTCCAGGCAGTGTGCGCCAGCGCGGCCGGCTCCAAGGCCGGGCCCGCCACCGCGCTTTCCCATTCACCGCGCTGGCTCAGGGCTGAACGCTCGCCGGTGCTGGTTTTCAGGGTTTGCAGCCACTGCGGATCGGCCGCGCTGCCAACACGGCGCAAGCGCAAGGCAACGCCGCGCTGGCGCAAAGCCTGGTCTGGCGTGTCGAAATAGATGTTGTACAGGGACTGCTGCGACCGCTTGCGCCGCGCCAGCGCGGGTGTGCGCGCCAGCCGCCTGGCCAAGACTGCCGGATCAGCACCCGGCAAACTCAGTTTGAGTTCAAGCTCCTGATGCGGATCATGGCGGGGATGTGACTTCATGGCATGTGGCCTTTCAAGCTGGATGTCAAAAACCATTCTCGCACCTGCTGCGCAACCCAGGGGCCGTCGTCCAGGGGCAAATCGTGCCCCGCCTCGGGGTGGATGCGATGCGCGCAGCCCCATTGCCTGGCCAGCGCCAGCGTGCATTGCACCGACGCCAGCCGGTCCTGCGCGCTGGCCAGCAGCAAGGTCGGTGTGCGCGGGGGCTCAGCTGGCGCGGCATAGCGGGCCGCCGCGAGCAACTGGCGCAACGCGTTGAGCCGGGCCACCGGATGCGTGCGGCGCAGCGCCAGCCAGCTGGGCAAAACCGCCTCACGGCCACCGCGGCTGGTCATGTTCAAGATGGCGCGCTCCCAGTCCTGCGGCGCGGCTCCTGGCAACAGCAGGCGCAGCAGCGGCCAATAGTTGGCGGGTCGCAGGCGCTGGTAAAAAGGGCTGAAGGGGCGCATGCTGGTGTTGATGAGCACCTGCGCCGCCACCTCTTCGGGGTGCGACTGCGCCCAGGCCACGGCCACCATGGCGCCCAGCGACATGGCCAGTAGCCGGTAAGGCGGCGCGATATGGCGCAAAGCGAGTTGCGCACGGCAATCGGCCACCATGTCCTCAACCCGGCAGTCGCTGCGCTGATGATTCATGCGGCCGTTGCCCGCGAGGTCGAGCATGACCACGGTCTGCCCGGGCATGGCTTGCTGGAATTGACCGGCAAAGTCACCCCAGTGCCGGCTCTCCCGGGTCAGTCCGCGCAAAAAAATCCAGGTGCTCATCGCGGTTCAGTACCAGTCCTGCAGGGCTTGTGCGTGGTGCTGCGCCCGGTTCTCAGGCGTGGGCAGCCAGAGCCGGTGGCCACTCGCTGCGCGCGACAAAAAGTCGAGCAGCAACTGGTGCTGGCGCAGCACGCGCTGCTGCCGGTGCTCGATCAGCGGATTGAACATGCCATGGCGCGAAAACAACTGTCGCGGGTTCTTCTTCACCCACAGCCAGGAACCCATCTCCAGGGTCAAGGGCAAAAACACCCGCTGCTGTTCGCAGGCCTGCAGGTACAAATGATCCCACAGGTCACCGTGGGCGAGATACTGCAGGCTTTGCGGCTCGATCACATAGCGGTGGTAGCTGTGCGACTGAACAAAGATGCTTTTCAAGGCCTGCATCTCCGCCAGATGCGCAATCGGCGCGCGCTTGTGCGCGTAAGGGAACCAGAGGCGGTCCCTGCTGCCAAAACCGGAATGGCAGTCCACCGACAGGCTGAACTCCCGGCTCAGCAACTCGGCCGTCACCACCTCGCAGACCGCCTGGTTTTCAAGCTCCATGGGCGCGTCCATGACGCCCCGGTACCATGGCAGGCCGGCGCTGATGCGCTGCCCGCCCACCAAAAATGGCACGGCTTCGGAGGCTTGCACCGGCGCGTTGCGCATCAGGTCGACACCGTTCGGATTGGCGCGCGTGCCCAGTGCCATGCCGCCCGGGTTGACGATCGGCATGAAAACCAGGCGCACCGTTTCCAGTTGCCGGTGCAAGCCACTGTCCCACTGCAAGCGCATGACCAGGTTGTGCAAGTAGGCCAGCACCACCTCTGCGCCGATGCGCTCAAGGCCGTGGACCCCGCCAAAATAGCCCACCGCAGGCACATCGCTGGCCGGATTGCCCAGCGTGACCACATGCACCGGGTAAGTGGCGCCGCCGGGCAGGCTCACCTGGCGCACCACGCGCGCGTCCAGCCAGCCGGCACCAAGTTCGATGATGCGCGCCAGTGCCTCGAGTTCGGGCAGTTCAGCGCGGGTCACAGTGGACGCGCAAACAAGCGTGGAGGAATGACAGCATGGTGGCCCAGCATAGGGAGCCAACGTGTCAAAACGATGACAAATTTTTGACGAAGGCACCAGCAGGTGCTGACACCATCCTGTCATGTTCCGCAGTTAACTTAAGCTGTGTTCAACGTCCACCCAGAGGGCTCTGTCCATGCGACTCAAAACAAACTTCTTCCGGCTTCTGGCCATTCCCGCCTGTCTGGTCGAGGGCGTGATTGAGCTGGTGCGTTTGCAGCGCTCCCGCTTGCTGATGCGCCGCTGATATTTTTCACACGTTTGTCATGATTGGCCGCTATAAATGCGACATGAATTACAAAGACATCACCACGCCTTTGGCAGCAGCCGACACGCCGCCGACAGCAGGGGGCGGCGACCCGCAGGACTTCAAAATCTGCGTCACGCTGATCGAGCAGCTCTGGGCGCTGCGCCAGGCCATGCTCGGGCGCGAAAAAGCGCTGGCCAGGGAACTTGACAAAGTTCTGCCCCAATACCACCTGAGCGCCCGCAACCTGGCGCACTACCTGACCCTGCGCAGCGTTGATTTGCGCGAGGTGCAGGAGCAACTGGCACGGCTCGGGCTGTCATCGCTGGGGCGCTCCGAGTCGCATGTGCTGGCCAGCCTCGACAAGGTGCTCGGCCTGCTGCACCGCCTAACTGGCCAGCTCTGGCATGACAAGTCTCACGAAGAGCCTGCCGGCAGCACCAGCAGTCGCGAACTGCTGAAACAACACACCCTTCAACTGCTCGGCCAGACCCCGGCCAAGCGGCCGGTGCGCATCATGGTGACGCTGCCCAGCGCGGCAGCCGATGATGCCAACATGGTGCGTGATCTGGTCGATGCCGGCATGGACATCGCCCGCATCAACTGCGCGCACGACAGCGCCGCCGACTGGCAACGGATGGCGGCCAACGTGCGCCGCGCTGCCAAGGCGGCACGGCACCCGGTCAAGCTCCTGATGGACCTGGGTGGCCCCAAAATCAGGACCGGCCCCATTGCCGAGCGGCCCCCGGTGCTCAAGCTCAAACCCGGCAAGGACGAGCTGGGCCGCGTTTTTCGCCCGGCGCGCCTGCACCTGCGCCCCATCGGCAGCACGGAGGCGGCGCCCGATGCGGACGCCAGCGTGGGCGTCTGGGAGGCGTGGCTCAAGCGTTTGAAACCCGGCACCAGCATCGAGTTTTTGGATGCCCGTGGCGCCAAGCGCCATTTGCTGGTGATCCAGCGCGACGACAAGGGCGCCATTGCCGAAACCTTGCAAACCGCTTATCTGACACCCGAAACCATTCTTTCCATCGGCGGCGGTGGCGGCAAGAAAAAGCACACCACCCTGGTTTGCCAGATCGACGGCCAGCCGGGCACCCTGCTGCTCCATGTTGGTGACCTTTTGCGCCTGACCAGGGATGGCCTGGGCCAGGCCGCCGGCTTGGGCGATGACGCCGACGAAGCCAGTGCGGACCTGGCGCAGGTCGCGGTCACGCTGCCGCAGGTGATCGACCAGGTCAAGGTGGGGCATCGCGTCTGGTTCGACGATGGCCGCATTGGCGGCGTGATCCGCCACAAGTCTGCTGACTGGCTCGACATCGAGATCACCCAGGCGCGACCGGGTGGCGAAAAGCTTGGCGGCGACAAGGGCATCAACCTGCCCGACAGCCAGTTGAACTTGCCTGCGCTGAGCGACAAGGACATCAACGACCTGACGACGGTGGTGGCCGAGGCCGACATGGTGGGCCTGTCGTTTGTCCAGAAGCCCGCCGACATCGACCTGCTGCGCGACCACCTGCAGCGCCTGGGGCGGGACGACATCGGCATCGTGCTGAAAATCGAAACGCTGCAGGGGTTCGAGAATCTGCCCGAGCTCATGCTCGCCGCCATGGCCACAAAAATGGCGGGGGTGATGATCGCGCGCGGCGACCTGGCCGTGGAATGCGGTTACGAGCGCCTGGCCGAAGTCCAGGAGGAAATACTCTGGTGCGCCGAGGCCGCCCACATGCCGGTGATCTGGGCCACCCAGGTGCTGGAATTGATGGCCAAGACCGGCCTGCCGTCGCGCGCCGAGATTTCGGACGCCGGTCTGGGCGTGCGCGCCGAGTGCGTCATGCTCAACAAGGGCCCGTACATCACGCAGGCCATTCGCACGCTCGATGACATTCTTCAACGCATGGGCGGGCACCAAGCCAAGAAGCGCCCACTCTTGCGGGCCTTGCGCGCCTGGGATTGAGCCAGTTCCCCCTCTTTTTTCCCGCCCCTTTCTGATGCTATGCTGGCAGTTGTGATGACATTGAACCTTTGACCATGCAAAAAACAAAGCGCCTGGCGGCTGTCGACCTGGGCTCCAACAGCTTCCGGCTGGAAATTGGCCGCATCGAACACGGCCAGTTCTACCGCAGTGAATACCTCAAGGAAACCGTGCGCCAGGGCAACGGCCTGGACGACGACCGCAACCTGACCGACCAGGCCATGCAGCGCGGCTGGGACTGCCTGGCCCGCTTTGGTGAACGGCTGGCCGGATTTGACGAATCCGAAGTGCGTGCCGTGGCCACGCAAACCCTGCGCGAAGCCCGCAACCGCGACGCCTTTCTGGCCACCGGCATGGAGAAACTCGGCTTCCCGATCGACGTCATATCGGGCCGCGAGGAAGCCCGCCTGATCTACCAGGGCGTGGCCCAGGCCCTGCCCCGGGTCCCCGAGCGGCGTCTGGTGATCGACATTGGCGGGCGCTCCACCGAAATCATTCTGGGCACCGGCCGCGAGCCGCGGCAAATGGAGTCTTACCGGGTCGGCAGCATCGCCTGGTCGATGCGTTATTTTGCCGACAACCAGTTCACCAAGCGCGCCTTTCAAATGGCCGAAATTGCCGCCAAGGCGGTGCTCGACGAGGCGCTGAGCCTTTACACGCGCGACCAGTGGGACGTGGCCTACGGCTCGGCGGGCACCATCAATGCCGTGGTCGATGTGCTGGTGGCTGCCGGCTGGCCTGCCGGCACGGTCACGCGCGAAGGCCTGGACTGGCTGCAAGAGAAACTGCTGGCCGCCCAAAGCACCGACAAACTGCGCCTGCTCGGCATGCGCGACGACCGCAAGCCCATCATTGGCGGCGGTTTGAGCGTGCTGCGCGCCTTGTTCGAACTACTCGGCATCGAGCGCCTCGAGCAAGCCACCGGCGGCCTGCGCCACGGCTTGTTGCAGGACATGCTTGGCGCCAGCCAGCAATACGCCGATTTGCGCGACCATTCGGTGGCGCGGCTGGCCGCCAAGTTCGGCGCCGACCCCACCCACGGCCAGCGCGTGGGCCGGGTTGCCAATGCGCTGTTCCGGCAACTCACCCAAGGCGAGGTGGACGAGCGCGTCAACCGCAAGCTGACCTGGGCGGCGCAACTGCATGAAATCGGCAGCCACGTGTCGCACAGCGACTACCACAAGCACGGCGCCTACATTCTGGAAAACTCCGACACCATGGGCTTTGCGCTGAACGAGCTGCAAAAACTCGGCCTGCTGGTGCTCGGCCACCGCGGCAAACTGCGCAAGCTGGTGGCCGCCGATTTTGAAGACCAGTTGTTCGTCCAGCAACTGCTGGTATTGCGCCTGGCCGTTGCCCTGTGCCACGCCCGCCGCGACCCGGAGATGGCCGGCATCAGCCTGCGCCAGGACAGCAAGAACGCCCGCCAATTCGTGCTGGGTTTCAGAAGCGACTGGGCCCGCTCATTCCCCCAGTCGGCCTATCTGCTCAACGAGGAATGCGTGGCCTGGCAAAAGACACCCTGGTCCTTGCGCGTGGTCGAAGACTGAGTGCCTAGCGCGCCCCGATGGCGCGCAGTGCCAGGCTGAACGGCCCTGACTGCCGCTCGGCAATCATCAGCCCGACCTGACGCAAGTGCTCCGGATTCAAGGGTTCGGCAGCGCTGACCAAGCGCCCCCTGAACGTGGCTTGAAAAGCCGCCAGCGGCAGTTCAACGCCAAGCCACTGGCCGGCGGGCGGCGCAAAGAGCGCCTGGTGGTTGACGCCATCGAAGGCGTCATCGGTGCGCAGATTGAGCTTGTAGCGCTTGCCGTCGCCCTTGACTTCAAGCCAGAAGGCAGACACCCCGGCCAGATGAAAGGCGCAGGGACGCGAACGCACCGACGCAAAGCCGCCATTGCGCTCCAACGACACGTTGCCTTCGAACACCGCCCAGCCGCCTTCGTCAAAGCGCAAATGGCTGCTGGAGATGCCGCCCATGACGCGGTCGTCAATGGCCGACCAGCCCGCCACCGCTGCGGCGGAATCGAAATGGAACATCTCCTGCGGCATCACATGACCTCAAACCAGCGCCAAAAACTTCATAATTTCATCCAGATGCTGGTCAAAGTCTGTCATGGCGTGATCGCCGGCGGGCAGCAGCTTGGTGGTGGCACCGGGGTAATGGCCTGTCATTTCGCGCCAGTCCAGCACTTCGTCGCCGCGGGCGATCACGGCAAAGTAGCGCTCCGGGCGGCTGATGCGGGCAACCTCCTGCGCCAGCAGTTCATCGACAAACGCCGGGTCGAACAAGAAGCTTTGCTCGGGGTCGTGCCACATTTCGTTTTTGCCAATGTAGGCCGCCAAGTCGCGCGCCGGGTGCACCGCAGGATTGAGCAGCACTGCCTTGCAGCCCAGGCGCTCGGCCAGCCAGGTGGCATAGAAACCGCCCAGCGATGAGCCCATCACGGCCATGCTGTCCTTGGGCCAATCCGAAATGGCTTGCAGCACCTCGTCCATCGCCTGTTTCGGCGAGGCTGAAAGCGCCGGACATAGCCAGGTAACGTCCGGGTGGCGGCTGGCCACCGCGGCGGCCATCAGGCGCGCCTTGTTGGAGGCGGGCGAAGAGCGAAAACCGTGCAGGTACAGCAGGTGGGTGGTGGCCATGGTGAAAGGATAATAGTGCAATGCGGTGCCATCGGCCTGGAGATAAATCCTCACGCCCCATCATGGCACCCGCTTGCCATTATTCTTCGCCCATGATTGAACCCCGCCATGCCTTTCAAGGCCAATCCCATGCCACTAATGTCAACGCACCCATGCATCCGCAAGTCCCCCGCATTCAAATGCACACGCCGCAGCCTGTCGCTGCTTGTTTTAAGCCTGGGCTTGACCATGGCCGCCTGTAGCCCGCAAGCCGCCGCCTCGGATTCAGTGACGCTGGATGTCGCGCGCGCCGAGTTTGAAGCGGGCCGCGCCATCCTGATCGACATCCGTGAGCCCAGCGAGCACGCCACGGGCGTGGCCAAAGGCGCGCAGTTGCTGCCCATGCGCCAGCTTGGCACACGGCTTGCAGAAATCCCCACGGCCACGGACATGCCGGTGCTGCTGATCTGCAACACGCAAAACCGTTCCAGTTCAACGCTTTCAGCGCTGCGTGAACGCGGCTACCCCCATGTGCGCTTTGTGCAGGGCGGCATGAGCGAGTGGGTGCGCCGGGGCTGGCCAGTGGTCAGGCCCTGATCGCCGTTTTCACCACAGGCAAGTCCACCATCACCGGCTGGCCGGGCGTGGTGCAGCCGGTGTCGCAGCATTTGCCGGGCTGGCGGTTTTGCGTGATGGCCCGGTTCGGGTCGTGCGCCGCTGCCGCAGGTGAACCGTCGGCGCCAATGCCACGCTCCAGCAGGCGCTCGACCAGCTCCACCTTGGAGCCGATGGGATAGTTGCGGTAGATCTCCTGCTTCATGGCCGCGGGTGAACCGCCGCCGTGCAGGCTGATCACACTGTACCAGCCGCCCTGGTAGCCCGCCGTCAGGTCTTCGATGAAGCGGGCGGTCTCGATGCGCTGCTCGTAAGGCACGTCGGGGTTGGCGCGCAGCACTTCAGACAATTTGGCTCCGGTCTCGGGGTTGTGGTCTTCGTCGGGGCCGGGCAGGGTCACGATCAGGCCGCCGCTCACATGGTGGGCAATGCGGTGCATGTCATAGATCTTGGTCGCCAGCAGCAGCTTGCCGATGTTGGCAAACACCGGGTCGGGCATGAAGGTCTTGCTGTGCTCGTCGGCCTTGCCATAGACGCTGGCGGCCACGCCACAGGCAAAAAAGCTCTCGGTGATGGTGATGAGCTCGACCATCTGCTCGCGCAAATGGCTTTCCCTGCCCGGATCGAAGCCATTGGCCTCGCACATCAGCGCACCCGCGCCAATCAGCAGGTCGCCAAAACCGGCGCGCGCGCCGATGCAGGTGTGGCGGTGGTGGGTGGCGTAGCTGTAGGTCAGGTGACCCG
>JAABQI010000259.1 GCA_011391545.1 Rhodoferax sp. | reverse complement strand
TTCTTGGCTGGTGCAGCCTTCTTTGCTGGTGCAGCTTTCTTAGCTGGTGCAGCCTTCTTGGCTGGTGCAGCTTTCTTGGCTGGTGCAGCCGTCTTGGCCGGTGCAGCAGGTTTTGCTGCGGGCTTGGCAGCAGGTTTCGCAGCCGGTTTTTTTGCAGTGGCCATGTCTATCTCCTTGATCAATTTGCAAAGAGCACTTCACGCAAATCATTGTGCGTCAAGAGATCCATGGCGTTGGGCTGGTTCCCAGCACCATGAACAGGGGTCAACAAAACTTTGCCGCCGGCAGCCGGATCAAAATTTTGTGAAATGAGGAAGGTCATATGTCGCTGTTATTCCCAGGATAAAGCGCCGCCGGACTGGTATTCAATGACACGTGTCTCGAAGAAGTTGCGCTCTTTCTTCAGATCGATCATTTCACTCATCCATGGGAACGGATTTTCTTCGTTGGGGAACAAGGTTTCGAGCCCGATCTGGGTGGCGCGGCGGTTGGCAATGTAACGCAGGTAACCCTTGAACATGGAGGCGTTCATGCCCAGCACGCCGCGCGGCATCGTGTCTTCGGCGTAGCGGTATTCAAGGTCTACCGCGGTTTCAAACAAGGCTTTGATTTCAGCTTTGAATTCTGCGGTCCAGAGCTGAGGGTTTTCCAGCTTGAGCTGGTTGATCAGGTCGATGCCAAAGTTGCAGTGCATGGACTCGTCGCGCAGGATGTACTGGTACTGTTCTGCCGCCCCCGTCATCTTGTTTTGCCGGCCCAGCGCCAGAATTTGGGTGAAGCCAACATAGAAGAACAGGCCCTCCATCAGGCAGGCAAACACGATCAGCGACTTGAGCAGGGTCTGATCAGTTTCATGCGTGCCGGTCTTGAACTGTGGGTCCATGATGGCTTCAATGAACGGGATCAGAAACTCGTCCTTGTCGCGAATGGATTTGATCTCGTTGTAGGCGCTGAAAATTTCGCCTTCGTCCAACCCCAGTGATTCAACGATGTACTGGTAAGCGTGCGTGTGAATGGCTTCTTCAAAAGCCTGGCGCAACAGGAACTGGCGGCACTCTGGTGCGGTGATATGGCGGTAAGTTCCGAGCACAATGTTGTTGGCCGCCAGTGAATCGGCGGTGACAAAAAAACCGAGGTTGCGTTTGACGATGCGGCGCTCGTCTTCAGTCAGGCCGTTGGGGTCTTTCCACAGTGCGATGTCACGCGTCATGTTGACCTCTTGCGGCATCCAATGGTTGGCGCAACTCGACAGGTATTTTTCCCAGGCCCATTTGTATTTGAATGGCACCAGCTGGTTGACATCGGTCTTGCCATTGATGATGCGTTTGTCGGCAGCGTTGACCCGTCGCGCGGTGCCTGCCGCCGGGGCGCTTGCAAGCGTCATCGGGCGAGGTAAAGAGGATATGGCCGTGGGGGTGATGGGCGCCTCTGCGAGCATCGCGGATGGACCGGAAAAATGCTCAGCCATCAGCCGGTCTGACTGGCTGGGGGAGGGAGGCAAACTGGCAGTAGGTGTAACTTCTTCGTCCCAGGACAACATAGTGATTTCCAATTCGTGGATTATGAGATCTAGCGTGAAAAATAGAAAGAATTTTGATGGGGCTTGGTGCTCATGCGTGCGGCACTGTGGCGTGCCAGCATCGCATCGAATGAGCGCCTGGCCTGGCTACTGACATGACTCACAAGTTGGGTCGTCGACGCCACAGAATTTGACGTCGGTGGCAGGAACCGCAGCCATCTGTTGTCGCGCCGCCGCGGCCGCTGCATCGAGCGCACTCAGACCACTTTGTCCCGCTGTTTCGCCGCCCGATGACACCGCATTCATACGACCCGCAGTGACGGTGGATTTTTCAGCGTGCGTGGCCGACTGGGTGCGCAGGTAGTAGGTGGTTTTGAGGCCGCGAACCCAGGCCAGCTTGTAGGTGTCATCGAGCTTTTTGCCCGACGCGCCCGCCATGTAAATGTTGAGCGACTGGGCCTGGTCAATCCACTTCTGGCGGCGCGCAGCGGCTTCCACCAGCCAACGGGTTTCCACTTCAAACGCGGTGGCGTAAAGCGACTTGATTTCTTCGGGCACGCGGTCGATGGGTTGCAGCGATCCATCAAAATGTTTGAGGTCCATCACCATCACATCGTCCCAAAGACCCAGCCGCTTCAGGTCGCGCACCAGGTAGCTGTTGATGATGGTGAACTCCCCCGACAAATTGGACTTGACCGACAGGTTGCCAAAGCAGGGCTCAATGGATGCATCGACGCCGATGATGTTCGAAATGGTGGCCGTGGGCGCAATCGCCACGCAGTTGGAATTGCGCATGCCGTCCTTGGCAATTTTTTGCCGCAGGGTGTCCCAGTTCAGGGTGCTGGAGCGATCCACTTCGACGTAGCCACCGCGCTCGCGTGCCAGCAGGTCGAGGGTGTCGATCGGCAGGATACCTTGGTCCCACAGCGAACCCTTGTAGCTGGAGTATTTGCCGCGCTCACGCGCCAATTCTGTGGATGCTTGGTAGGCGTAATAACAAATCGCCTCCATGGACTCGTCCGCAAACTGCACCGCGGCGTTGCTGGCATACGGAATGTGCAACTCATACAAGCTGTCCTGGAAGCCCATCAGGCCCAGACCCACCGGGCGGTGGCGCAGGTTGGAGTCCCGCGCTTTTTTGACCGCGTAGTAGTTGATATCGATCACGTTGTCGAGCATGCGCATGGCGGTGGTGATCGTCTTTTGCAGCTTGGCGTGATCGATTGCGCCGTCCTTCAAATGCTGCAGCAAATTGACCGACCCCAGATTGCACACCGCCGTTTCGGTATCGCTGGTATTGAGCGTGATCTCGGTGCACAGGTTGCTGGAATGCACCACGCCCACATGTTGCTGCGGTGAACGGATGTTGCAGGCGTCCTTGAACGTGATCCAGGGGTGGCCGGTTTCGAACAGCATGGTCAGCATCTTGCGCCACAGATCACTGGCCTGCACCGTGCGGCAAGGCTTGATTTCGCCGCGCGCCGCTTTCTCTTCATAGGCCACGTAAGCCTGCTCGAACGCGATGCCGAACTTGTCGTGCAGGTCGGGCACGTTGTTGGGTGAGAACAGCGTCCACTGGCCTTTTTCCATGACGCGGCGCATGAACAGGTCGGGGATCCAGTTGGCGGTGTTCATGTCGTGCGTGCGGCGGCGGTCGTCGCCGGTGTTTTTGCGCAGTTCCAGAAACTCTTCGATGTCGAGGTGCCAGGTTTCCAGGTAGGTGCACACCGCGCCCTTGCGCTTGCCGCCCTGGTTGACTGCCACCGCCGTGTCGTTGACCACCTTGAGGAAAGGCACCACGCCCTGGGATTCGCCGTTGGTGCCCTTGATGCGGCTGCCCAGGGCGCGCACGCGGGTCCAGTCGTTGCCCAGTCCGCCGGCGAACTTGGACAGCAAGGCGTTTTCCTTGATCGATTCGTAGATGCCGTCGAGGTCGTCGGGCACCGTGGTCAGGTAGCAGCTCGACAGTTGCGAGCGCAGGGTGCCGCTGTTGAATAGCGTGGGTGTGGACGACATGAAGTCGAACGAGGACAGGATTTCATAGAACTCGATGGCGCGCGCTTCGCGGTCGATTTCATTGAGCGAGAGGCCCATCGCGACACGCATGAAAAATGCCTGTGGCAGTTCGATACGTTGTTTGCCAATGTGCAAAAAGTAGCGGTCATACAGGGTCTGCAGGCCGAGGTAATCGAATTGCAAATCGCGCTCGGCCTTGAGGGCGCCGGCCAGTCGCGCCAAGTCGAATTGCTGCAGCTTTTCGTCGAGCAGTTCGTTCTCAACGCCGCGTTTGATGAACTGCGGAAAGTAGTCCACGTAAGCCTGAGGCATGTCGGCTTGCGCCACGTCTTCGCCCAGGATTTCTTTGGCGATGGTGTGAAACAGCAGGCGTGCCGTGGCGAAGGTGTAATCCGGGTCCTTTTCAATCAGGGTGCGGGCCGCCAGCACCGAGGCCTTGTAGACCTCATCCATCGGCACGCCGTCATACAGGTTGCGCAGCGTCTCGGCCATGATGGGCTCGGGCTTGACCTCGGCACCCAGGCCGCTGCAGGCATCAACAATGATGCCTTGCAGGCGCGCCAGGTCGAGCACCACGCGCTGGCCCTTGTCCATGGCATGCAACACCGGTGCGGCGGGGGCTTGCTGAACCACTTTTTGGGCGCGTTCCTGTGTGCGCCTTTCGCGGTACAGCACATAGGCACGGGCAATTTCATGATGCCCGCCGCGCATCAGTCCCAGTTCAACCTGGTCCTGCACGTCTTCAATGTGAAAGGTGCCACCGGCCGGGCGTGAGCGCAGCAGGGCGCGAATGACCGCCTGCGTGAGTACTTCCACGGTTTCACGCACGCTGGCAGACGCGGCGCCCTGGGTGCCATGCACGGCCAAAAAGGCCTTCATCATGGCCACGGCGATCTTGTTGGGCTCGAAGGACACCACGGCGCCGTTGCGCCGGATGATCTGGTACTGGCTCAAAGCCACAGGGGTGGACATGGACAGTTCACCAGGTTCTGGCCTGACGGGTGTGTTGCTGTAGTTGGAAGTGGAAATAGCTTGGGCAGTCTGCATGGCGTCCTCTGCTGAAATGGGGATGGAAAGAGGGGATGGGGTCGCGCTGAAAGTCTGCGGCCCGTCATCGGAGACCCTAGCTTATCACTATATGTAGTGGGTTTTTATGGGAGAAACACTACCGGTAGTGTTTTTGAGGCCGGGTTGATTCGGCGCCGTGATGCGTTTGTCAAAGGTTTTGATAGCGCTTGATGTCCGCCTGATCTTGTTTCGCTGTCATTGTTCAGCGTTGCAAGGCTTGGCTTGAAAGATCCGGAGAACGGGTCTTGGCGCGCATGGCTAGGGGTAAATACCGAGCATCAAGCCCGAGGTTTTTTTGCAACTGCAGCCAGTCAAAGCCCGGGCCAGGGTCGGCCTTGCGGCCCGGGGCAATGTGTTCGTGGCCCGCCAGGTGGGCCACGGGGTAGTGTTGCATCAGGGCAGCGCACAAACTGCCCAGGGTTTCATACTGCGCGGCTTCAAACTGCTCGCCGTCCAGGCCTTCGAGTTCGATGCCGATGCTGTCGTCGTTGCAGTTGTTGCGACCCCGGTAGCAGGAAGCGCCGGCGTGCCAGGCGCGGTCATCGCAGCTGACCAACTGCCAGAGCTCGCCGTTGCGCCGGATGAAAAAATGGGCGGAGACCTGCACGCCCTTGATTTCACCGAAATAGGGGTGTGCCTGCCAATCCAGCTGGTTGTTGAAAAACTGCAGAACTTCCGGCCCGCCGTAATGGCCTGGCGGCAAACTGATGCAGTGCAACACGACCAGGTCAATGTGCGCCTGAGGCGGACGCGGACCAAAATTGGGCGAGGCCTGATGCGCGGCAAACCGGTACCAGCCCTGACGCCAAAGCGTGTCGGTGAGCGGGCGTTTTGGCTGGGCTTCAGTCGGGCGCGACAACGGCATCATCCTGGTTGGGCGCATCAATGCGCAGCCGGGCAATGCGGTAGCGCATCTGGCGCAGGCTCAGGCCCAGGCGTGTGGCGGCAGCCGTACGGTTGAAGTCGGTGGCCTGCAAGGCGCGGCTCAGAATGTTGCGTTCAAGCTCATCGAGGTACTGTTGCAGGTCGGCTGGAATTGTTTCGGCATCCGCGAGCGCGGACTGGCTTTCAGAAGACTGCCCAGGGCTGCGCCGCCACTGGCTCGGCGGCTCAAATTGCAGGCTTTTTCCGTCACCCAGCGCCACGGCGCGGTGGAGCAGGTTTTCAAGCTCGCGCACATTGCCCGCCAACGGCAGGCTGGCCAGTTGTTCCAATGCGTCAGCCTGCAGTGACGGAGTGGCGATACCGGCCTCGTCGGCGATGCGTGACAGCAGGGCCTTGCACAATTCAGGCAGGTCTTCGGTGCGATCCCGCAGCGGCGCGATCACCATGTCGATCACATTGAGCCGGTAAAACAGGTCTTGCCGGAAGTCCCCTTTTTCCACCTCTTGCGCCAGTTGTTTGTGGGTGGCACTGACGATGCGAACGTCCACCACATCCTCTTGCGTCGAGCCCAGCGGCCGTATCCGGCGCTCCTGGATGGCGCGCAACAATTTGGATTGCATCGCCAGTGGCAGGTCGCCAATTTCGTCCAGAAACAGCGTGCCTCCGCTGGCCGCTTGAAAAAAACCTTCACGGTCCACTTGCGAGCCTGTGTAGGCGCCCTTCTTGGCGCCAAAGAACTCGGCCTCCAGCAGCGCTTCGGGGATGGCGCTGCAGTTGACGGCCACCCAGGGGCCTTTGGCGCGGTGACTGTTGGCATGAATCGCATAAGCCACCAGCTCCTTGCCGGTGCCCGACTCGCCGGTGACCAGCACCGGCGCCATGCTGGTGGCGACCTTGAGGATGCGCTCCTTTATCTGGCACATGCAGGCCGATTGGCCCACCAGCCGGTCCAAGGCCCGTTGACCCAGCGCTCCGGCACCCCCCTGCGTGACACGGAGGGTCGGTGGCATGGCCAAAACCGATGTCACCGGACTGCTCACGGCCGAGTCAATGACACGGCGAAATTGCTTCAGGTCAACCGGTTTGGTCAGGTAGTCAAAGGCCCCGCCCTTGAGGGCCTCGACCGCGTTTTCTGCCGACCCATAGGCGGTGATCACCACGCAGCGCTCGCTGCGTTGCGCGGCCTTGAGTTCTGTGATCAGCGACAACCCGACACCATCGGGCAGGCGCATGTCAGTAATGAGCACATCAAAACCATGCTCGGCAAGCAGCTTGCGGGCCTGCTGCAAGTCGCCCGCCGTGTCGACCTGGTAACCCTCGCGCAACAGCGTCAGTTCATACAGCGTGCGCAGATCGGGTTCGTCGTCCACGACAAGGATACGTGCGTTGGATTTGGAGGCGGTCATGACGCGGCTTCCGCTTGGCTGCTGGTGGCTGGATTGCTGGGGGGCTGGCTGCAGAACATCACGCTGAATTCGTTACCTGGTTGAATCGTTTGACCGAACGTCCGATTATTGCGTTCATAGGCCATGCTGGCGCCATGGCTCTCGCACAGTTCCCGGCAAATATAAAGCCCCAGGCCGCTGGAGCGGCTCTCGGATGAAAAAAAAGGTTCAAACAAATGCTGCTCGACCGAGGCGTCCAGTGGGTCACCGTCGCTCCAGACCTGAAGGCAGACACTGGGTGAGGCATCGGGAGCCAAGCCGCTGTGCAGGCTGATCTGAATCGGTTCGGGGTCAGGGCTGGCGTAGCGCTGGGCGTTGTCCAGCAGGTTGATGAGAATCCGGCGCAAATGTTCGGCATCAAACCAGACCCAGACCGCGCAGGTGGGAACTTGCACCGCAATGTCGGATTTGTTGGCGACCTGGGTTTGCCAGTCCCGGCAAATTCGCGGCAGCGCCTGTGCCAGGTCGATGGCGTCGGCCTGGGCGGCATGGCTTATGTTGGTGCGCTGGGCAATATGCAGGATGTCATGCACCGTTTTTTCAAGTCGCAGCGCGTTTTGCTGGACCAGTCGGGTCAACTGTTGCTGGCCCGGGTCGGACACATCTTCCGACAGCAGGGCATTGGCCTGCACGATGGCAGCCAGGGGATTGCGGATTTCATGGGCAACAGCGGCCGACATGCGCCCCATGCTGGCAAACTTCTCCGTGCGGATGCGGGCCTGCAGCTCCCGCTGATCCTGCAAGAAAACCACGCACATGCCCTGCGCGTCCGGATTCAGTTGCACCGTCAGCTGGGTGCGCGCCGACATGAGTCTGGCACCCTGGCCCTGATGCTGGACGCTGATGTCCCGTTGTTGCGCCAACTGCGTCGCAAAGGTTTCATCGATCAGCTGGCGCAAATCCTGCCATACCGGTGCCTTGGCCAGATCCAGCGGCTGGTTCAAGTCGCTCTGTGGGGGGCTCAGCAGCTTTTCGGCAGCCGGGTTGGCCGAGCGAACCTGGTGCTCTGCATCGACCACCAGAACGCCTTCGCCCAAGGTCTCGATGATCAGCTCATTGACTTGCCGCTGCACGGCTGCGGCCAGTTGGCTGCGCTGCGCCTTCAACTCAACGCTGGCCAGCCGGGTCACCATCTGGCGGGCGATGAATGAAATGGCAAAACAGCCCGCGCCGGTCAGCGCCGCCTGTGAGAAAAGCGCGCTGGTGTTCCAGGGTGCCTGCAAAGACAGCCAGCCGGCATAGCCAAACAGCAGCAGGGTGACGCCGGCGGCGCTGGCCATGGCCATCAGCTGCGAACCCAGAATGGAGGCCATCAAGACCGGCAGGGCGAACAGCGGGGTGTAATTGACGCTGCTGTCCTGCAGCGTCTGAAGCGCCGCAAACGCGAGCAGGTCCACCCCCACAATGCGCAGCCACGAGCCGTTGAAGTGGGGCCCCAGTTGTCTGGGCGCGGCCATGATGCGCTCGGCCAGAGTGGCCATCAGGTAAATGGTGCAAATCAACAGGGAAACCAGGCTGGGAGCCTGCGCGGCCAGCCCATACAGGCCAGCCTGGAGGGCCACCAGCACCCCTCCCAAGGTGACGCGGGCGGTCATGAAGCCGCGCCACAAACGCTCAAACTCGTCGGGAAGGCCTTCCAAATCGGCGTTGGCCTCTGGCGCCTTCAGGCCAAACCAGGTGGATGCCCGCGCGGACAGCATCGTTCAGGGTTCCGATCGGTGCAGGTGCTCCACGCAGCAATAAACCCCGTGCCTGCCCTGAATTGCTTCTGCCCGGGGAATATGCACGCTGCAACGGCTGCAGGCCACGGTGTCGAGGGTCAGCGGCGGCTCGACGGGCGGTGGTGACGGCGGCTGGCCCAAGGATGACGCGCGACTGCGCCAGAACCAGACTCCGGCGAGCACCAGCAGCAAAAGCAACACACCTCTCACAGGCTTTGCTCCAGCACGACTTCCATGACAAAGCGCGAGCCGGCATAGGCCAGCAGCAGCAGACCTGAACCCGTGTAAAGAAAACGCACCGCGCGCTTGCCGCGCCAGCCGAATCGAGCGCGGCCGATGATCAGCACCGCAAAAACCAGCCACGACAGCACCGAAAATAAAGTCTTGTGGTCCCATTTGATGGCGTGGCCGCCGCCATACAAATGGGTGCCAAAGAAAAAGCCGGCGAACAAGGTCGCCGTCAACAAGGCAAACCCGAGATGGACAAAGTGAAATGTCAACCGCTCCATGGTCAGCAGCGGCAGCCCGCCCGGGGCGTTGGTGGCCAGGCGCATGCGAGACTCGGCGCGGGTCATCAGCCAGGCGTGAACCACGGCCATGGCAAACAATCCATAAGAAGCAATGCCCAGCGCCCAATGCAGCGGCAGCCAGGGCGAGGCGGTGGTGTTCAAGGGGCTGCCCGGAAACAACAAGGCCAGCAGCACGGTCGCCGTCCCGGCGCCAGAAAGCAACCAGGGTGTCTTGAGTTGCGGGAAAACATAGGTCTCGATGGCATACACCAGCCCCACCAGCCAGGCGGTGACGGACAGCGCGGGCGCAAAACCGAAGCGCGGCTCGCTGCCCCACAGACCCGAGGCCAGCAAGATCCCATGCAAACACCAAGCCAGCCAGATCGCCACCCGGGGCAGCGTCTTGCCGATCCGGGCAGCACCCGTGGCAGCCGCGGCATAGGCCGCGGATGCGCCCAGGGCCAGGATCAAAGTGAAGGGTGTCGCACTGGCTAAAATCATGGTCGCAGTTTAGCGTTTTGTATTCTGCCTTTCCATCCTTGGCATTAACTCAGGTTCCGTTTGCCGGAAAAATACCCTATGGCTTCCGCTCTCACCGACAAACTCTCGCGCCTGGTTAAAGAAATTCGCGGCCAGGCCCGCATCACCGAAACCAATGTGGCCGACATGCTGCGCGAGGTGCGCATGGCACTGCTGGAGGCCGACGTGGCGCTGCCTGTGGTGCGCGACTTCATTGCCCGTGTCAAGGACAAGGCCCTGGGCCAGGATGTGCTGGGCTCGCTCACGCCGGGCCAGGCCCTGGTGAGTATCGTCAACAAGGAGCTGGCCGCCACCATGGGCGATGGCGTGGCTGACATCAACCTGGCGGCGCAACCGCCAGCCGTGATCCTGATGGCGGGCTTGCAGGGGGCGGGTAAAACCACCACCACGGCCAAGCTGGCCAAGCATTTGATCGAGAAGCGCAACAAGAAAGTGCTGACGGTGTCTGGCGACGTCTATCGCCCGGCCGCCATCGAGCAGCTCAAGACCGTCACGGCCCAGGCCGGCGCCGAGTGGTTCCCCAGTAGCCCGGAGCAAAAGCCGGTGGACATTGCGCTGGCGGCGCTGGACTACGCGCGCAAACATTATTTTGACGTGTTGCTGGTCGACACCGCGGGCCGCCTGGCCATTGATGACGTGCTGATGCGTGAAATCAAGGACTTGCACGCGGCCATCAAGCCGGTGGAAACCCTGTTTGTGGTCGATGCCATGCAGGGCCAGGACGCAATCAACACGGCCAAGGCCTTCAAGGAAGCGCTGCCACTGACCGGCATCATCCTGACCAAGCTCGATGGCGACTCGCGTGGTGGTGCGGCTTTGTCAGTGCGCCAGGTCACCGGCGCACCGATCAAGTTTGCCGGCACCAGCGAGAAGCTCGACGGCCTTGAAGTGTTTGACGCCGAACGCCACGCCGGTCGCATTCTGGGCATGGGCGACATTCTGGCGCTGGTGGAGCAGGTCACGGCGGGGGTCGACCTGGCTTCGGCGCAAAAGCTGGCAGCCAAGGTCAAAAGCGGTGCCTCGTTTGACCTCAACGACTTTTTGAGCCAGATTCAGCAGATGAAGCAAATGGGCGGATTGAGCAGCCTGATGGACAAACTGCCCGCCGCCATGGCCGCCAAAGCCGGTCAGATGGACATGGGACGGGTCGAGAAAGATGTCAAGCGCAAGGAGGGCATCATCCAGAGCATGACGCCGCTGGAGCGGCGCAAGCCCGAGCTCATCAAGGCCACCCGCAAGCGCCGCATTGCCGCCGGGGCCGGCGTGCAGGTGCAGGAAGTCAACCGCATGCTCAAGGAGTTCGAGCAAATGCAGGACATGATGAAAAAGATGAAGGGCGGCGGCATGATGAAAATGATGAAGCGCATGGGGGGAATGAAAGGCATGCCGAAACTGCCGTTTTAAGCAGCGCTGAGCGTTGACTGCGTCAAGGTTTCTGCAGCGCCAGATCAATGCGCCGCTGGATGCCAGCCGCCGCTTCAGCGTTGCCGATGGTCTGCTGGCGCTTGAGTTGCACGCCCAGCCAGGCCAGCAAGGGTCGGCGCCAGCCCTGAGCTGAGGCGGTTGCAACGGCTAGCTCAATGTCGGCGCTGCTCAATGGCTCCCTTTGGATCAGCGCCCCCGCTGCCACCAGGCGCGCCAACGGGTCTTCAATCTGATTGAGTCTGGTTTGACTTGGGGTGTTTGCACCCTGCTCCGGCTTGACAGTCTGGCTGGCTTGCGCCTGGCTTTGCGCCACCAGCGCGCGGTAGTGCATGGGTAATTGTGTCGCTTGCAGCGTGTCCCAGCGCCCCGCGATGAAGCTGGCATAAGCCTGCTCGGCCGGTGCGGCGTCCTGTGCCAGGGCATCGTAACCCGCGCAGGGGGTCATCACCAGGCTCGCCACTTGCGTGGCACAGCGCAGCAGTTCGATGCGCGCCATCAGGTCGGGGCGACCGGTGCGGGCAACTTCGGCCTTGGCGCGTTCAAATTCGACCTCCGCCACCCGCGTGTTGCCGCTCAGGTAAGCGGCGGTGTAACTCTGGATTGCCGCAAAAGACTGGCTTTGCCATTCGGGTGCAGGTGGCACGCTGGCACAGGCACCAAGCAGCAGGGCGGCAGTGAGGGACAGCAATTTTTTCATGGCAACTTGATCTCGGTATCGCGGGCAAACGGCCATTTGCGGTTGATCTCGTCGGTGAGCTGGCTCAGGCGGCGCAGGCTGGCCTCGACTTCGACGCGCAAGGCCCCGAGGTCGGTGCTGGCAACGCGCACATTGGCGCCCACCGCCTGCGCTTCGGCCAGCACGGCATCGACGTTTTTCAGCGTGTTGCGGGTGTCGCTGAGCACCGTCTGAAGCTGGTCCAGCGCCGCTTTGCTGCTGCTCAGGGTGGCCTGGGTGCTGTCCACCACGCCGCCCTTGTCGAACACACGTCGCTCCGCCTTGGTCAGCAGGCTGTTGACCCGCTCCAGCGCTTGCAGTATTTTTTGGGCATTGTCGTCGCTGCCCATCACGCCTGAGAGCACGCCATAGCGGCCATTCATGCGCTCGGTGGTTGTTTTGAGTTGCCCCAGACTGGCGTTGAGGGGCGACTCGGTGCCGGTCATGGCTTCCAGGTTTTCCAGCAGCGCCCGGGCCGACGCGATCAGGCGCGGCATCTCGGCCGAGGTGTCGCCGCGCAACAGCGTGCGCTCCGAGTCGGGTGGCAGTTGCGGGTCGCTCAGGATGCCGCTGTAGGCGCGGATCCGGGTGTCGCCCACCATGCCGCGCTCCAGTGTGAAGACACTGGACTTGCGCAGCCAGTGCGCTTGCTTGTGCGGCACGTCGATCACCATGCGGGCCATGCCATCTGGCGCCAGCTCGATGCGGCTCACCCGGCCGATCGGAAAGCCCGAAAACGTCAGGTCCATTCCCACAATCACACCTTCGGAGTCGTCTGAAATCAGCACCAATTGCTGGGTGCTCTCAAACACGCCACGGGCCACCATCACATAGAGCACAAAGCCCGCCACGAGGCTGGCAATCAGCAACAGCAGTCCCTTGGCGCGACGCTCGATGTGGGGCATTGCTGGGCTGGGTTCGGTGATTTCGGTCATGCTAAATTTTTGGGATGATCAGACGTATTTGACGACGAGTGAAGCCGCTTCAAGCAGAAACAACACCAGGAACAGGCGCACGGCGCCGGGCTGAATGGTATCGGTGGCGCGATGTTGCGCCGCTTCCAGACTGGCTGCCATCGGCACTACGGCCACTGCCAGACTGAAAAACAGGGTCTTCAGGATAAAGCCCAGACTCACCGGCAGATCGAACACCTGGCCCACGGTGCGCGTGAAACCGGGCAAGCCCCAGGGTGACAAGCCATAGACCGTGAGGTAGGTCAGGACCAGAATCACCACGCTGCTGAGGGTGGCCAGCGCCAGCACGGCAAAGGCATCGGCGAGCACGCGCGGCGTCAAATGGTCGCGCAAGCGGTCGAGGTCGAGCGTCTTTGGCGCCACGAGTGGCCTGGCTGCCTCGCCGACGGCGCCGGCATTGAAGGCCAGACCCGACCGCAAGGCCACAAACAAGGCGGCCGACAAGGGAATGAGTTCCAGCACCAGCACCCGCACCACCATCTGCAAGGCATATTGGGACAGGCCGTAGCTCAGGGCGGTGACCACCACGATGCGGATCAAGACCAGGCTCAGCAGGGCCGAGAGGGCGGTGAACCAGGGCATCACCTGCCAGGTGCTGGTGTAGATGTGACGGGCGGTGCGCTGGCGAAAGGCCGGGGTGTAGCTGCCCGGGCTGAGTGCCAGCACCAGCACCACCGAGCCCACGTGCAGCATGTGCCACCAGCTGCGCACATGGCGCAGCAGCGCATGGTGCATGCCGACGGGATGGCTGGACAGGCTTGGGCTGGCGGGCATGGCGTGATGATAATGAAATCATGGCACGGATCCATTCGCCTCGTCGTTTTTTCATTGCGTGCAAAATTGGTGCATGCCACAGCCGCCTGCCACCGCCAAACCCCTGACCGGCCCGCAAAAAGCCTTGCGCAAGCTCGGCTTGGTGCGGCCGATTGATCTGGCGCTGCATTTGCCGCTGCGTTACGAGGACGAAACGCGGCTGGTCAGACTGCGCGACGTGCGCGAAGGCGATGTGGCGCAGGTCGAGGGCCGGGTGACGCACGCCGAAGTCAAGCTCGGCGGCCACCGGCAACTGCTGGTCACGCTCGACGATGGCACAGGCACCTGCCTGCTGCGCTTTTTCACCTTTTACCCGACGCAGCAAAAAGCGCTGGCAGTGGACAACCGGATTCGCGTGCGCGGCGAAATCCGGGGTGGTTTTGCCGGACTGACCATGATGCACCCGGTGGTCAAGCCCGCAGGCGGTGAGCTTGCCACGGCACTGACGCCGGTGTATCCCACGGTGGCGGGCCTGCCACAAAGCTATTTGCGCCGGGCGGTGCAAGCCGGGCTGGCGCGCGCGGAACTTGCCGATACCGTGCCGCCGCAGTACCTGCAGGACATCGGTTTGCCGCCTGCCTGGCAGTTGCGCCACGCGCTTGCTTTCTTGCATAACCCGACGCCCGATGTGTCGCTGGAGACGCTCGAAGATAAAAGTCATCCCGCCTGGCAGCGGCTCAAGGCCGAGGAGCTGCTGGCGCAACAGCTTTCGCAATTGCAGGCGCGCCGTGCCCGTGCCCGCTTGCGCGCGCCGGTGTTGACTGCGGCTGGCGCCGGCAGTTTGTTGGAGCGCCTGCTGGCGGCCTTGCCGTTTCAACTCACTGCGGCGCAACAGCGCGTGGTGGCGGAGATCAGCCATGACATTGCCCGCCCCGTGCCCATGCACCGGCTGTTGCAGGGGGACGTGGGCGCTGGCAAAACCGTGGTGGCCGCGCTGGCCGCCGCGCAATGCATGGACGCAGGCTGGCAGTGCGCGCTGATGGCGCCCACCGAGATTCTGGCGACCCAGCACTTTGCCAAGCTGGTGGGGTGGTTGCAGCCGCTGGGCGTGACCGTGGCCTGGCTCACGGGCAGCCAGAAGGCCAGGGAGCGGCGCGAGATGCTGGCGCTGATCGCCAGCGGCCAGGCCGCTTTGGTGGTGGGCACCCACGCGCTGATCCAGGACAAGGTGCAGTTCCACAAGCTGGCGCTGGCCATCATCGACGAACAGCACCGCTTTGGCGTGGCGCAGCGGCTGGCCCTGCGCGACAAGCTGGGCAGTCAGGTCATGGAACCCCATTTGCTGATGATGACCGCCACCCCGATTCCGCGCACGCTCGCCATGAGCTACTACGCCGACCTGGATGTGTCCACCATCGACGAGTTGCCGCCCGGACGCACCCCCATCGTCACCCGGGTGGTGAACGAGGCGCGCCGCGACGAGGTCATCGCCCGCATCAGCGACCAGTTGACGCAGGGGCGGCAAATCTACTGGGTCTGTCCGCTAATCGAGGAAAGCGAGGCGCTGGACCTGCGCAATGCCACCGAAACCCATGCCCAGCTCAGTGCAGCCCTGACTGGCGTGAGCGTCGGCCTGCTGCATTCGCGCATGCCGGTGGCCGAGAAAAATGCGGTGATGCGCTTGTTCACCAGCGGCCAGATCGGCGTGCTGGTGAGCACCACGGTGATCGAGGTCGGCGTGGACGTGCCCAACGCGTCGCTGATGGTGATCGAGCACGCCGAGCGCTTCGGCCTGAGCCAGTTGCACCAGTTGCGCGGGCGCGTCGGGCGCGGCGCCGCCGCTTCGGCTTGTGTGCTGCTGTATGCCACCGGCGACGCGCCGCGCCTGGGCGAGACGGCGCGCGAGCGGCTCAAGGCGATGGCACAAAGCAGCGACGGCTTCGAGATCGCCCGGCGCGATCTGGAGCTACGCGGTCCCGGCGAGTTCATGGGCGCGCGGCAGTCGGGCGATGCCATGCTGCGCTTTGCCGATGTGATTGAAGACGCCCGTTTGTTGGACTGGGCCCGCCGCCTGGCCCCGCTGCTGCTGGACCAGCACCCGGCACTGGCCGAGCAACATGTGCAGCGCTGGCTCGGCGGCAAGGCGGATTATTTAAAAGCCTGACGCTTTAGCTGTAGTGTTCGCGCCGGCGTTGATCCGCGACGAACTCTTCCAGGTCGGGGTCCATCGCATTGCGCGACGAAATAATGCCAATGGCTTTGCCGTCTTCGACCACCGGCACATGCCGAAAACCGTTTTCCTGCATGATCACCAGGGCGTGTCCGTAGCACTGGGTCGGACCGAGTGTTTTGGGCTCGGCGGTCATGACTTCCCGCAGGACGGTCGCTTTCGGATCGCCGCCCAGCGCGATGACTCGAAACACCACGTCACGCTCGGTAAAAATGCCGATCAATCGATGGTCTTCAACGACCAGCACGGCACCCGCATCATGGGCGGCCATCAGGCGCGCTGCCTTGCTGACCGTGTCAGTGGGTGCTGCGGTGATGAATTTTTTGCGTTCCATAACGCTGCGGATGGGTAAATCGAACATGGTGATCCTCTCTGGCGCATCCTAGCAATGCCAGCCATGATTTCATTGATGCAAATCAACCTCAATCTCAATCTGAAAGCCGCGTATGCTTGAGCGTCTATGCCAAAACTGACCCAAGCCCCCAACGTCGCGATCGCCACCCTGTGGGCTGATGCGCTCAAGGTAGAAGGCATTGACGCCAGTGTGCAGCGCCAGTATCTGAGCGGCGTCGCCGGTGAGTTGCCGCCCGACCAGTGTCTGCCCGAGGTCTGGATTCAGGACGCGGCGCAGGAAGCGCGCGCACGTGAAATGTTGTACCACCTGCAGCATGTGCCGCAGCGGCGCTGGCAATGTGCCTGTGGTGAACTGGTGGAAGGCGGTTTCGAGCAGTGCTGGGCCTGTGGTGCCTGGATGCCTGATTAGCGCGCTCTGGGTGAAAATAGCGCCATGACCCTGACCGAACTCAAATACATTGTGGCTGTGGCGCGCGAGCGGCACTTTGGCAAGGCGGCCGAGGCTTGCTATGTGTCGCAGCCGACCCTGTCTGTCGCTGTGAAAAAGCTCGAGGAAGAACTTGACGTGAAGCTGTTCGAGCGCAGCGCCAATGAGGTCACGGTGACCCCGCTAGGCGAAGAAATCGTGCGCCAGGCGCAAAGTGTGCTGGAGCAGGCCTCCGCCATCAAGGAGATTGCCAAGCGCGGCAAGGATCCCCTGGGCGGACCGCTCACTTTGGGCATCATCTACACCATCGGCCCCTATTTGTTGCCCGATCTGGTGCGCCAGATGATTGCGCACACGCCGCAAATGCCTTTGATGCTGCAGGAAAACTTTACCGTCAAGCTGCTCGAAATGCTGCGCACCGGTGAAATCGACTGCGCCATTCTGGCCGAGCCGTTTCCGGATGCCGGGCTGGCGGTTGCGCCACTCTACGACGAACCCTTCATGGCGGCGGTGCCTTACAACCATCCGCTGGCGGACAAAAAACAGGTCACCAGCGAAGAGTTGAAAAACGAGACCATGCTGTTGCTCGGCAGCGGCCATTGTTTTAGGGATCATGTGCTGGAGGTGTGCCCGGAATTTGCCCGTTTTTCCAGCAACACCGAGGGCATTCGCAAGAGTTTTGAGGGCTCGTCGCTGGAGACCATCAAGCACATGGTGGCCGCCGGCATGGGTGTCACCCTGGTGCCGCGCCTGAGTGTGCCCAAAGAAGCCATGGCGGCCAAAGCCAGACGCCATGAAGATGCCTTTGTGAAATACCTGCCGTTTGCGGGTGACCCGCCGACGCGCCGGGTGGTGCTGGTCTGGCGGCGCAGCTTTACCCGCTACGAGGCCATTGCCGCGCTGCGCAACGCCATTTATGCCTGCGAGTTGCCGGGCGTTAAGCGCTTGTCCTGAAAAATAAAAGAGCACG
>JAABQI010000258.1 GCA_011391545.1 Rhodoferax sp. | reverse complement strand
AAAGATCCCTGGCACCTTCATCATTGCCGGCAATGTGGCCACGCCCGAGGCTGTGATCGACCTGGAAAACTGGGGCGCTGACGCCACCAAGGTCGGCATTGGCCCGGGCAAGGTTTGCATCACCAAGCTCAAGACCGGCTTTGGCACCGGTGGCTGGCAGCTGAGCGCTGTCAAATGGTGCGCCCGTGTGGCCACCAAGCCGATCATTGCCGACGGCGGCATTCGCGACCACGGCGACATTGCCAAAAGCATCCGCTTTGGCGCCACCATGGTCATGATCGGCTCGCTGTTTGCCGGCCACGAGGAAAGCCCCGGCCAGACCGTGGAGGTGGACGGCAAGCTGTACAAGGAGTACTACGGCTCGGCCAGCGACTTCAACAAGGGCGAATACAAGCATGTGGAAGGCAAGCGCATTCTGGAACCCATCAAGGGCAAGCTGGCCGACACGCTGATCGAAATGGAGCAGGACGTGCAAAGCTCCATCAGCTACTCAGGCGGCAAGAAACTGATGGACATCCGCAAGGTCAACTACGTCACCCTGGGTGGCGACAACGCGGGCGAGCATTTGCTGATGTGATCGTTTTTTAGCGGCATCGTGCGCTTTTTCAGGCTCATTGGGTCATTGGCCCGACAACTGACACTTTGACGGCAAGCATCACTTCTGTACCCCTGAATCTCCGGCTCAACAAGATTTGCCAGTTGCGCGAGTGACTCTTGCCAGCCGAGGTTGCACAGCTTCAGCGGAATGACCTCTGGCATGCCCTCTTGCAGAATCGCCACCTCTAAGCCACACGGGACCGGTTTTATCGAAACCGATAAACGTATCTCGCCGTGCCAGGTTGGTTTCATCCGCTGGGCGATTCTTGAGCAGCGTCAGGCCACCTACTTGACTTTTTTTGTGTGTGCCTGCGCACAAACAACCCGAGCAGCAACCGCTATATTCACCTCTGGCATTAAAAACCCCCGTGGCTTGGACTCTGTCAGTCACGGTTCACAAGCGGTGTGGGCAAGCCCACGAACCAAATTTCAACTATGCACGACCAGCGCAGCCGAAGAGCCCCGCGCAGTTCGGCACACGGTCAGAGGTTACTCTGAAGGAGCGCACGATGAAACACTTACAGGATACGGATGCGACCCCACTCGCTGAAGCTTTCGGGAAAACCACTTCGCTGGTGCTGGGTCAGCCTTTTGACGCAGCGCGCGCGTTCTACGCCATGGCCGCACGTGTCGGCATGATTGAGAACTCATTGCTCGGAAGCGCCAGATTCGGTCACTACATTCACTCGCTAGAAATGTTGGCATTAGGCCCGTGGGCTCGACAGGTCTGATTTTTGTGCCTGTTATCGCGGCGCTAACCCTGGCAAGTCAGACGAGGAGCAGATAAAAATCCACCGTCACAAATCCAGGTCCAGAAGGTGGTTCTGACACAGGCCTTGCATGGGCGAGTACGCTGCATTCATCAGCTATTGGTCCGACTCCCCTAATTTCTGTTGCGCTGCAACAAAAATCACCCAAACAATTGTTTTATCCCTACAATCTGCTTTATGTTGCACCGCAGCATAAAGGTTTGAAAAAGCCGTCACAACGCTATCCATCACCTAATTAAGGGCACTCAAATGAACAAAACTGCTGAAAAATTCGCCGCCACCTCCAAAGCAAGCCTGGAAGCAACGCAAGCGCTTGCCACCAAAGTCCAAGCCAATGTCGAAAAGCTGGTTGACCTGAATATGACCACATCCAAGACCGCTCTGGGTGAGTCATTCGCCCATGCCAAGGCAGTTCTGGGTGCCAAAGATGCCCAAGAGTTGGTAGCCCTGCAAGCTGAATTGGCCAAACCCATGGCTGAGAAGACCGCTGCTTATGCTCAAGATTTCCAGAAAATCATTGCTGCTGCCAGCGCTGATTTTGCCGAGGCTGCACAAGCCAATATGGCTGATGTACAAAATGGCTTCACGACGCTGATGGAAAACGCCACGAAAAATGTACCGCAAGGAACTGAATCAGCCGTTGCATTTTTCAACCAGGCAATGAGCGCCAGTCAAAACGCGTTCAAGTCCGCTCAAACTGAAGCTCAACGAGTTGTCGAAACAGCCCAGTCAAATTTCACTGCTGCATCAAAACAAGCAGTCGATACGGTCAAGAAGGCTACCAAGACGGCTTAATCGCCAATTGACTTGGCGTGAAGAAAGAAAACGGCACTTTTGGGTGCCGTTCTTGTTTTCAAGCTCGCCTCCCCCGGATGCAGCGTAACGCCATCATTGCGAACAGGAAATCTTGCCATGCAAATTCAGACGGAACGCCCAAGACAGGTTAACGCAGAAGTCGGCGTTGTTGATGAACGCTGTCTGCTTCTTGAAGGGGTGAACTTCAAATGGCTCATGATTGGAATGAATTGCTGGGTTGACATGTCCCGGTTTCGAAGCGACCCGACGTACGCTGCACGTTACCTGAAACTGGCAGAGGAGTCTGACTCCCTTGCGCTAAGAAAATGTGCCGCTGCATTGAAGGCCCAAAACGGCATTACTTGCGGACAATCGATAAGAAACCAGGCACCTGCACCGCTGCATTGAAGCGTATTGTCTGGGTAGGTTCATCAAACGTCAGTTCTGCCTTCCACCGCGACAGCCCCTTCCAGCTTGGCTGGCGATAAATGCAGCTTTGATTTGAAGTGACGCAACTCTGATTAAGAGCCAAAAAGACGGGCCCCGGCCCTTCATTTTCCGTGAGCTACAATTCACCCTCGTGTGGCGCTCTCGAATATAACGCGAGCAGCGATGTGAGCAGTTTACGCGATAGTTTGGTCAACGAAACACTCGTAAGTTGTTGATTAATATAAAGGGAACTTAGCTCAGCTGGTAGAGCAGCGGACTCTTAATCCGTAGGTCGAGAGTTCGAATCTCTCAGTTCCCACCATTCACAGTAAGGGTTTGCTGCTATTTACTTAGTAGTGAACCCTTTCCCTTTTGTGTCCTTGTAGGCAATCTGTAGGCATCTTCCCTAAATGCAGCGCCAGCAGACAGGCAAAAAAACCCAGCGGATTAGGCTGGGTCTTGAACTCTTGCGAGCCGCGCACAGGGAGGTGATACGCAGGGGCGTTAAGCCCGGTTGGACTGTAGCACTATCGAAAGCAATAGAACATCATGCCGGGCGGCGCTTCACTTCTGGCGCGGTCTTTGAAGTCCTGTTCTGATTCGTTGGGCTGGCGCTTCCATTCATGTTCACCGTGCGTTACCCGCAGCGCCTCCAGTGCCTTGAGCACGCCCACATGTGAAAAGCCACGTGCGCCGCCGCCTGAAAGTGCCAGTCCAATCCGCGGTCGCGGCGCGGCCAGTGCACTGGCGCACAGCACACAGCACACAGCACACCGCCACCGCCAGGAGGCGCCGAAGCGTCACGAACTTCGTCATAGACTGGATTGTTCCATTGTCGGAGCAGCAGCGGTCAATAGGGGCGATCGAGCAGAATCTTGCGTACCGTCTCATATTCGCGATCGGTCAAAGCGCCCTCGGTGAGGGCCCGCTGCAAGTCGGTGAGTTCCTGTCCCTTTGAAAGAGAGGTTGATTCGTGCACAGTAACTTGATTTCGGCTGCTGCTACAACCGCTGATCACCAACGCGCAAAAACAAATTAGCACGCCGTAAGCGATATGCTTTTTCATGAGCTGTTCCTTCACTTGACGTTATCGATTAAGCGGCGGCGCTGCTGGTCGTACTCGGCATTGCTGAGAGCGCCATTGCTATGCGCCTTTTTGAGATCAATCAGTTGCTGTCCAACAGTCAGGTCCAACGGTGCACGAAGTACCTCGTTGGAACTGCAAGCGACGATACCAAGCACCAGCGCCACTATGGGCACAACTTTCATCAGCATGAGGGGTTCTCCAAAAGAATTCAGCATGGGCCAAACAAGCCTCAACTACCCCGATTTTGGTATGCAGGCCTGCCTAAATTTGTGACTTTTACCCAATTTGGGCGCACTTGATGTTACCCCCTGCTTTTGATTTGGTTTCAACATTTTGTTGCTCGCTCAATCAGGTTTTTTGTCAACAAACTTTAGGCCGAGCCACGTTTCAGATACCCGAACCAGCTCGCGCGCAATGCGGGCAATCTGCGTCCAGTCGCTTGCCACGATGCTCTGGGTATGGGCCAGGTTGTTGCGCAGCGATTGCAGTTCGTTCATGCCCTGAGTGGCGGCAGTACGCGTTGGAAACGCAAATATGCCTGGAAAATCCGGGTCGTTGAGCAAAATTTTGCTTTTGTCGCCCAACTGCAGACAGTCAATCAATGTGCACTGCTGCCCCAGCCGTCGGCGCTCATCGAGCAGCTCCAATGCCTTGCGCAGCCGAGCCGGTGAAAGCAAGAGCTTCCATTTTTCATCGGGGAACAGGCGCTCAATCCGCCGTGTCAGCGTCAACTCGATCAGGGTCACAATGCCGAACAACCACATGCGTACCAGCGGGTGCTGCATGTCATGCCGACAGATCAAGCCACAGGGTGCACCAAAGGCTTCCACCACGCAGACGTCCTGACGCGTCAGCACCTCAATAACGTCGGGGAGCGACGCACTGGCATCGACCACCTGCCCGGTACGAAACTGCCGCTTGCGCGGGGGGTCGGGCACATCAGCCAGGTCTTCCAAAAGCACCAGGCCCACGCTCAAGCCCCGCTCAAGCAGCAGCGCCACGGCCACACAGCGCTGCTCCATGACGGTCTTGATGCTGCGTTGCGATGTGTTTGCATCAAAAGACAGGGCGCCTGAGGCAATGTCACTGGCGGTAAAAACCTGGGTAAAGCGGCGAGTCACGCGCTGACCATCACGCGTCGGGCCGTCAGCAGCCGAACTGGTCGCGGCGCCTTCAGTGTCAGTGTCGTCCGGCGGATTGCTGAGCCCGCTCAGTGCGACACCCAGCCTTGTGGCCTCGCGGGTCCATAAGGCCCAGGCCCGGCGATACAGTTGCTCATCTCCCTCGACCAGCACATGGAGCAACAGAACCATCTCCTTTAAGAAGGTTCGGCCAAAGCGCGGGTCATGTCGGCAGATGTCGCGGCAGTTGTCCATCAGGTCGGCAAGCTTGATGGTTTTGGCGTCAGGTGCGGCATTCTTCAAGTGTTGGCGGTCAATCGCCCTGCGCAGTGCGCGGTTGCCGTCACCTGGGCGGCTGACGTCCGTCAGATCACTGACCAGCGACGCCACCTGTTCGCCAAATTCGCGCCGTATGTCACCAATCGTCAACGCGGTGTCTTCCACCAAGTCATGCAGCCACGCTGCCGCCTGCACCTGCGGGTCATCCGTGACGCCACGCACCAGTTCTGCCACACCTTTGAGATGAACCTCGTAGGGTTGATTGCTGTACTTGCGTCGGTGATCAATATGCCGGTGTGCCTGACAGGCAAACGCCTTGGCGCGTGCTACAAGACCCTGCTTGTCTTCAATGTTCATTGGTCCACTGAATCAACATGGTTCAGCTTTCCAAGCAGTGATTGGCAACTGCTGAGATGCGGCGTGTATCAAACTCCTCGTCATGACGTTTGTATTCATAAAACCCAGGCCACCTCGGATCGTGGTGTAGGGAACGGCGCCCTGATCGAACAGTTTGGTAAATTCTGCAACTCTATCTGCTTGAGTAGTTGGGCGCGGACTTTCAATCAAAGTTGAGAGTGTGTCCCCGCCTTCAAAAAAGAAGTCAACTCTTCCAGAGAAATAATCGTTTGTAGCGACTGCCATTGGCCTTGAGTCGCTTGCGTCAATGGCCTTGATGCTTGTTTCACCAGTTCCCGCAAGCATCTGAGCGAGACCTGCGACACCATCAATCTCAATTCGGGTAATTGACGCTGATACGAATATTTCAGTTTCTGTAGATGTGCCAATCACCAGTGTCTTTTGAGAAAATATTCTTTTGTATTTTTCAACACTGCTTCGCAGATCGTCTATAGCGCTCTCTTCCGACCTGCAGAATGTTCTGCGCCGGTTGGCAATCGTAATGATAGTGATCGTTATGGGCATGGCATTTCCTATTTGGCTTGCGAGATCTTACAGTAGTGTCGCAACGCTGTCGCGCCTGAGCCTGAGCCTGTTTCAGCTTGAAGCCATCCGGTAATGCTGTATTGCTGTTGTGGGGTTCTATGTTGCCAGGCGACGCACCCGAAAGACCTTCCGGCCCGGATTCGCCGGTGGACGCTGCCCATCTCCCGTCGAGTCCCGGTCGACTGGCTTGGGGTTGCGGGTAGTACCAGCAGCGCTTAACCGACACACACCACACTGGGTTTATAGTCAAATGCGTCCTGTATTAGTTATTTCATAAGAGCTAGCTGCTATTATTTTTAACGGTACTAGGGTCGACTCCAATGCGGTAATGACCAAACCGGTGCCTGCCGGGGCCAAAGCAGTCGGAAAACCAGCGCGTATCATTGAGGCTCAACTCGATGTGAAACATGAAGAGATGAAGAGGCTGCTTCAAAAATGGGTTTTTAGCCTACTGTGTAACTCAAAGTGATGATCCCCTGGGCCAAGCCATACGTGGTTTGATTGACAATGCGGCTGGCTACGAACATCAGATTGCCATGTTGTAGAAAGCGTTAGAGGCACTGCAAGCGAACCGCCATGAGCCGGACGGCGTCTCCATTGATGCCACCTTGAGCGAGCATTTTGAGGCTGACCGCTTGAGTCAACTGCTAGGTAAATAAAGTATGACCATTGACTATTGGAAGCGCCGCTGGCTGGCGCGTTTTGACTTGCGGCATGACCAAGCCGACTTTTGCGAAATTGATGCGACCTTTCGCAGTGGTGTCGAGTTTCGCGGCACCAACCTGTGGGTGCTGATTTTTGCAATATTTATTGCCTCGATCGGGTTGAATGTCAATTCCACCGCTGTCATCATTGGTGCCATGCTGATCTCACCGCTGATGGGGCCGATCATGGCAATGGGCTACGGTGCCGGCATCAACGACTCTGCACTGATGCGTTCATCGCTGTTCAACCTGGGTCTGGCCACGGTAATCAGCCTGCTGACCTCCACTGCCTATTTTCTGGTGACCCCGCTGACGCAGGCGCACTCCGAACTTCTGGCACGTACCACGCCGTCGATCTGGGATGTGCTGATTGCACTGTTTGGAGGTCTCGCCGGGGTCATCGGGGCCACCCGTCGGGTCAAATCCAACCTGATTCCCGGTGTCGCCATCGCCACTGCCCTGATGCCGCCGCTGTGCACTGCGGGCTACGGGCTGGCGATTGGCAACATGGCCTATTTTGGCGGTGCGCTCTTTCTGTATTCGATCAATTGCGTGTTCATTGCGATTGCCACCCTGGTGATGGTGCGGGTGATGCGCATGCCAAGCTTGACGCAGGAACAAGACCAGGCACGTATCAAGCATCGCGCGGTTATCGGGCTGGTGGTATTGGCGACAGTGGTGCCAAGTGTGTTTCTGGCTATCAATCTGGTGAAACGGGAGTGGTTTGACTCGAATGCCGCGCGCTTTGTGCAACAGGTGCTGCGCAGCAAGCCCAATGTCTTGGTGGTTTCGCAAGAGCCCAATTTCAAGGGCAGGCAGTTGCGCGTCAACCTGGTCGGCGACCGCCTGCCGGAGGCCGACATCAAAGTGATCGAGCAGCGCCTGCCCGAGTTTGGTTTGGCCGACGTCAAGCTGCTGCTGGTGCAGTCGGGCCAGATCAAGCTGGACATGAACACCGTCAAAAGGGACCTGATCAACGAGATGCTGCAAACCAACCGTGCCGACATGGACGAGCGCGAGGCGCGCATTGTGGCGCTGCAGGGACAGTTGCAGGCTTTGCGCCAGTCGGTGGCGGCACAGCTCCCGCTCAAAGACATTTACCACGAGATTCTGGCGCAGTTTCCACAGGCCCTGCAGGTCAACGTGACGACCGGTTTTCAGGGCGTGGGAGCCAAGCTGGATGCGCCGCCAACAATCGCTGTTGACCGGCCGCTACTGCTGGTGCAACTGCAATTGCCCAGCGCGCTCGGTGCCGCAGAGCAGGAACGCCTGCGCCTGGGCCTGCGCAAGCGCGCCGGGCTGGCTGGTCTGGAAGATGTGCGGCTGGAGGTTTCAGTGCCAGCACCGGCCAATAAGCGGATCAGCAAACGCTGATAGCAGCCACGATAGAAAATTCAGCCACATGAGCGCCAGTCGGGTCGCTTCCAGCGCGATCATGCCGCCCATCAAAGCGCCGCACAGCACGATGTCGACCGCGTGCTGGTCCAGCACAGCCCCCGCGTCGTCAAGCGCCAGCTGCCACTAGTTGTGCGTCACCATGAACGAATTCAGCCCGGTCCATTGGCCGCTGACCGACTGCATGAAGTTCAGTCCCTCGCCGATGCGCCTCTGCGTCAGCATGATATGTGCCAGCGCATGTTGTGCCCAGGGCTCCCTCTGCCGCAGGCCGCCATGCCATGCACGCAGTGCCCGTCGGAGGCGTCAGCGAGTGCGAATTATGCGCGGCGAGTTGTCCAAATTGAACAGAGGGTATTGCCCGAGCTTGAGCGAGGCCAGGTCACGCGCCTGTTCCGCGCGCAGCGCAATCGCGCGCGGCAGGTCGCCGGCCACTCAGGTGACCACGGCTTTGACGAAGCGCTGCTCGCGCGGGGTGTCTTCATTGTCAAGTGCCGCGCAGCAGGCCTGCAGCAGCGTGCTGGGTTCGGGGCGATGTTCAGCACGTTCACCGCCCCAGAAACCACAATGCCCAATTTGGGCGAGGCGCGGAAGTTGGCCCGGCCAAAGGCGAACACCACCTGCCGACGAATCGCCTCATCCAACTCAAGCCGCGTCCTGCAAGCGCCCTCAATCCGCGTGAAACCCTCGATTCTCCGCCTGGCGCGCCAAATACACCACCAGGTGTTGTATTCAAGAGGGTGATTTGCGGTGCGCAACGTTTACCTTGCGCAGCGCTACCCCACGGCCAGAGTCCAGCCAATCGCCGTTCTACTCACTCACCAATTGATACGCTGATCGACCTCGTAGTCTGACTCGGGTTGCGCTGCCTCACTCCAGTCGGTTGCCCCGGTCCGAGTCAATTTGTACCCTGTCATCCTTCTGCTCATCATAGCCATCCCACAGTGGCGGCCCCCTCGCCAGTGAGATGTGGCGGTTCTGAGCCCACCCCGATGTGGTCCAGTGTGTGCCCGATATCGGCGCTAGGCGTGATGAACGCGATGAGGCGCATTGCCCAGCGTACATCGGGTACAGCAGATGGAACACCTCGCAGATTCTGGCGCTCCGCACCGCCCGCAAGTAGTGCGCCTTTGATTTCTTGGGCGATACCGTTTCACGGCAATCCGGCTTAGCGCTTAACCGGAGACAAAGGGCAGCGCGACGAATAGTTTGATAACAATCGCGTTGGCGATATCGATGAAGAAAGCACCCACCATCGGGACGACCAAAAATGCCAGCTTTGACGGACCAAAACGGTTGGTGAGTGCCTGCATGTTGGCAATCGCGGTCGGTGTGGCACCGAGGCCAAAACCACAATGGCCGGCGGCAATCACTGCTGCGTCATAGTTGCGGCCAAGCACGGGGAAGGTAACGAAGACCGCGTAGCCAATCATCAACAGCGTCTGGCCAAAAAGTAACCCAAGGATGGGCAGGGCGAGTGCCGACAATTCCCAAAGGCGTAAAGTCATCAGCGCCATGGCGAGAAAAAGAGCGAGCGAAACATTACCGAGCACAGACACCGCACGCTCGAAAACGCTGTAAAAACCAATAGCACTCAAGCTGTTGCGCAAAATGACACCAATGAATAAAACGCAAACAAAGGCCGGTAATTCGAGCAGACTACCCGCCAGCATTTTTGACACGGCCTGCCCGCTGAGCAAACAAATGGCGATCAGGGCGAGGGTTTCGATCAGCGCCGGCGCGGTAATCAGGCGCACCTGATTGGGCTGATCGAAAGAACTCTCAGCCGAACTGTCCTTGCTGTCAGCCCTTGGCAAATCAACCCGGCGCAGGAGAAATTTAGCGACTGGCCCACCAATAACGCCGCCCAACACCAGCCCAAAAGTCGCACAGGCCAGGGCAATCTCCGCTGCCGAGGCGACGCCGTAAGTTTCTGCAAAAACCTTGCCCCAAGCGACGCCGGTGCCGTGCCCACCAGAGAGCGCGATCGAGCCGGCGAGCAGGCCAAAAAAGGGCGATTGGCCGAGCGCGATGGCGAGGATCAAGCCAGCAACATTTTGCAAGACCAAAAAGCCGAGCACCACCGCCAGAAAAGTCATCAACGGGCGACCGCCCTGGCGCAGGCTGGCCAAGTCTGCGTTGAGCCCGATACAGGCGAAAAAAGTCAGCATCAGCGGGGCGCTAAGGCTACTGTCAAATTGCACTTGAAAGCCGAGAGTGCTGCGTGCGGCCAAAAACAACAAGGCAACTAGCAAGCCACCGGCGACCGGCTCCGGGATGGTGTAAGCGGCGAGCAGCGGAATCCGCTTGAGCATGAGCTGCCCGAGCAACAAGACACCAGAGGCGGCAACGAGGGTTCCGTAAATATCGAGTTCGAACATGGTGGACACAGGGAGGGGGCAAGAATGCAATTTTCACGCAGTTCGGCAAAGCTCGGAACCATAATTGGTCTCCCCAAAGGAGAGGCCATTTGACCATTTTAAACACCACGTTTTCTTCTGTTGCAACCAGAAGCCATCCGGGTTTGGCGGTCGATCAACAGCCGCAGGCACGCGGCCCCAAGGTCATAAGTCCGCGATTATTTGATACAAATCGCCTTGTAACTCTTATCAGTAAGGCGCTAACAGCTATTTAATTTGTAGCACAGAGGCATCGGGATCCGCCGCACTCCAGCCACCACCCAGCGCCAGATAAAGCCCGATCAGCGCGGTGCGCTGGTCCAGCACGGTTTGCGCCTGCTCGGTCTCGGCGTCAAGCAACTGGCGTTGGGCATCGAGCACCTCAATAAACCCGGTGGTGCCCGCGCGAAAGCGCAGCCCGGACAGGCGCAAGGCCTCGCGCGCAATGGCCACACGCTGGTGCTGAATGCCTACCAGTTCGGTGCTGGTGTCGTAAGCCGTCAGGCCATTAGCCACTTCACCCAGGGCACCAAGAATGGTTTTACGGTAGCTGACCAGCGCCTGCGCCATGCGGGCCATGGCAGCATCCCGGTTCGACGTCAGGCGCCCGCCGGCAAACAGCGGCAACAGCAAATTCGGGCCCAACGAGGCCACCGTCGGAGCACCGCCACCTAGCACCTCTGACAGCTGAGTGCTGACGCCGCCCAACATGGCGGTGAGCGAAAGTGTCGGAAAAAACAATGCCCGCGCCTCGCCCACGCGCGCATTGGCGGCCACCAACTGCGCTTCGGCCTGGCGGATGTCGGGGCGCCGCTCCAGCAGCGTGGAAGGCAGGCCGACTGGAATCTGCTGTGGCAGGTTCAGGCTCAGGCCAGCGCGGGTGCTAAACGCCCCAGGGTGGCGGCCCAACAGCAAAGACAGGGCGTTCTCGGTCTCGTTGATCTGGCGCCGCAGCGCGGGCAGGCGCGCCTGGGTGCTGGCCAGCACCAACTCTTGTTGACGCTCTTCGGCCGCTGACGACACACCGCTGGCAGACAAGCGTTTGATCAGACGCAACACTTGTTCTTGAGTTTGAGCAGCGCTTTGCGTCACAGCCTGCGTGTCGCGCAGCGTGACCAATTGACAATAAGCGCGGGCCACGCCGGCAATCAGCGATGCCCGCACGCCGTGTTGCGCTTCAGCGCTGGCCAGCAGGTCGGCGCGGGCGGCCTCATCACTGCGCCGGTATCGGCCCCACAGGTCCAGTTCCCACGAAATGCCCACACCGCCCAGAAAACTGGAGGTGACCGTGTCGCCTGACGCACGCACCGTGGGCGAGGTGTTGAGTGATGCCGACACCTGCGGAAACAACGGTGCGCGCGCAACGCCAGCCAATGCCTGTGCTTCGCGCAGTCGCTCGGCGGCCAGCAGCGCGTCCGGCCCGGCGGTCAGCGCCTCTTCAATCAGTTGTTGCAGGTTGGGGTCGGTGAACACCTGACGCCAGTCCTGCTCGGAAAACGCCGGAGTTTTACCACCCGCATCAGTGGGCGTGGCCGGGTTGTCACGGTAGGTGGCTGGCAAGTCAACTTCAGGGCGCAGGTAGTCGGGGCCAAGCGCACAGCCGCTTAAAGCTGCAAGGGCCACGGCACTGGCCAGGAGGGATGTGCGCTTCATGACTTGGCTTTCCTGGAAAAACGGGTAACCACGCGCTCGACGGTCACAAATAGAACAGGCACCACAAAAATGGCCAGCACGGTGGCCGCCAGCATGCCAGAGAACACCGTCACCCCCATGGAGACCCGCGCTGCCGCACCGGCTCCCGAGGCAATGATCAGCGGCACCACACCCAGAATAAACGCCAGCGAGGTCATGATGATCGGACGCAACCGCAGTTTGGCAGCACCCAGGGCAGCGGTGACCACATCCTGCCCTTCTTCGCGCTTCATCTTGGCAAACTCGACGATCAGAATGGCGTTTTTGGCCGCCAGACCAATCAGCAGGATCAGGCCAATCTGGGCATACAGGTTGTTGGTCAAGCCGGTGAGCCACAGCCCGGTCATGGCACCAAATAGCCCCAGCGGCACGGCAAACAGCACCGCAAAAGGCACCGACCAGCTTTCATACAAGGCGGCCAGAAACAGGAACACAAAAATGATCGCCATGCCAAACACCATCGGCGCCTTGCCGGCAGATTCTTTCTCTTGCAGGCTGATGCCCGACCATTCGTAGCCATAACCGGCCGGCAAGGCCGTGGCGGCAACTTCTTCCATGGCTTTGATGGCATCGCCCGAGCTGTAACCCGGTGCGGCGTCTCCCCCCAGTTCGGCGGTGCGATACAGGTTGTAGCGCTGCGTGACCAGTGGCGCACTGATGGGCACGCTCGTGACCAGAGACGACAGCGGAATCATCTTGCCATCGCCGCTGCGCACATAAAACTGGTCGGTGCCCTGGATGTCGCTGCGGTACTTGGGCTCGGCCTGCATGGTGACCTTGTAGGTGCGGCCAAAACGGCTGAAGTCATTGATGTTGGAGCCGCCCAGAAAGGTTTGCAAGGCGCTTAGCACGTCCGATATCGGTACGCCGAGTTTCTTTGCTTTTTCGCGGTCCACGTCCAGACGAAACGCCGGAGTGCGCGGATCAAAGGTGGAATACAGGTTGCCAATTTCCGGACGCTGTCGCGCTGCAGCAATAAAGTCAGCCGCCGTCTGGGCCAACTCTTGCGGCGTCGCACCCGCACGGTCTTGCAACTTGAACGAAAAACCGCCAGTCGAGCCCAGTCCTGGAATGGGCGGCGGGTTAAACACCAGCGAGGTCGCCTCAGGGATGGTGCCCAGTTGCCTATAGGCGGTGGAAAGAATGGATTTGAGCGACTCAGCTTCAGATTTACGTTCATCCCAAGACTTGAGCGTGACCACCACCAGAGCCGCGTCTGACTGGCTAACGCCATTGAGCATGCTGTAGCCGCTGATGATCAGCCGTTTGTCAACCCCCGGAATGTCGGCAAGCACTGCATCCACCTTGTCGGCGACGGCTGTGGTCCGGTTCAGCGATGCCGCCGCCGGAAGTTGGACGGAACCCAAGAAATAGCCCTGATCTTCTGAGGGCACAAACCCCCCTGGCACCTTGGTCATCAGCCAGAATGCGGCAATGATCAGCATGGCCAGCGTCAGCAGCGTCAGGGCTGAGCGACGAATCATGGTCTGGACACCACGCCCGTATCCGTTAGTGAGGCGGTCAAACTGGTGGTTGAAGCCATCGTAAAAGCGCTGCACGATGCCGTTGCCTTTGGCTTTGGACCGCAGCAGCAGGGCGCACAGCGCGGGGGTGAGCGTCAGGGCCACAAAGGCCGACAGCACGGTGGATACCGCCACGGTGATGGCAAACTGCTTATACATCACGCCAGAAATGCCACCCAAAAAAGCCACCGGCACAAACACGGCAGACAAAATCAGCGCAATCGCCATTACCGGACCAGACACCTCTTGCATCGCTTTGATGGTGGCATCACGCGCACTTAACCCGCGCGCCATGTGGTGTTCCACGGCTTCAACCACCACAATTGCATCATCCACCACAATGCCGATGGCCAGCACCATGCCAAACAGGGTCAGAGTGTTGATGGTGAAACCCAGCAGGGTAAAGGCTGCGAATGTACCAATCAGCGACACTGGCACTGCAAGCAGTGGAATCAACGTGGCGCGCCAACTTTGCAGAAAAAGGAAAACCACAATCAACACCAACACCAGTGCCTCGATGAAGGTGTGAACAACCTCTAGCAGCGACGCCTTGACGAACTTTGTGTTGTCCATCACGATGTCATAGGCCATGTCTGAAGGAAAGCTCTGGGACAGCTCGTTGAGCTGTTTTTTTATCAGATCAGCGGTTTCAAGCGCGCTGGCGTCGGGGGTCAGACTGATGGAGAACGCCGCAGTCGGCTGCCCATTGAGTTTGCCCTGGAAGATATAGTCCTTGGCGCCGAGTTCAACCCGCGCCACATCTTTCACCCGCACAAATGATCCGTTGGGTTGGGCCCGAACGATGATGTTTTCAAATTCAGACACCTCGCTGAGGCGACCACGCACCTGCACGCCATACTGAAATTGCTGTGAGGGCGGTGCCGGCAACTGCCCCACCTGCCCGGCCGGTGCCTGACGATTCTGCTCCTGGATGGCCTGCGTCAAATCACCCGGCGTGATGCTCAACGACGCCATACGCTCCGGGTTGAGCCATAGCCGCATGCCAAATGTGGCGCCAAACAGCTGCACGTTGCCGACACCTTTGACCCGTTTGATTGCCTCCACCACATTGATGTTGGCATAGTTGGCTAAAAACAGATCGTCGTAGCTGCCTTTGGGGGACACCAGCGCCACATACATCAGAGTGTCAGGGGTTTGTTTGCTGGTGGTGACACCCCCGCTAATCACCTCGACCGGCAGGCTGGCATTGGCCTGGGCCACCCGGTTTTGCACCTGCACCGCAGCCATGTCGGGGTCAACATCGAGGCCGAAAGTCACGTTCAGTGAGTAAGCCCCGTTGCCGGTTGACTTGGAACTCATGTACTGCATGCCCTGAACGCCGTTGACCTGCTCTTCAATCGGCTGGGCAATCGCCTGTTCGACCACATCGGCGCTGGCGCCTGGGTAAAAAGCTGACACCACCATATTGGGCAGGGTGATCTGCGGGTATTGGGCAATCGGCAGATTCAGTCCGGCAATCAGGCCCGCCAGCACCAGCACGATGGCCGAGACAATGGCAAAAACCGGCCGGTCAATAAAAAACTTGGCCATGCTGACCCCTTAAGACTTGGCTGCCGAAGCAGCAGCTATCGCCGGTGCCGCTGCTGCGACGGCTTTCACAACCGTCCCCGGGCGAGCTTTTTGCAGTCCGTCAACCACAATGCGCTCGCCGGCCTTGACACCCTCTGTGATGACCCACTGATCACCCAGACGCGCACCGGTCTTCACGGCGCGCTGTTCAATTTTTTCACCGTCAACCACCATCGTCAGAAATGTTTTTCCCAGCATTTCCGTGACCGCTCTTTGTGGCACCAGCAGGGCGTTTTGCGCCACTTCATAAACAACGCGCATGCGGGTGTTCATGCCGGGGCGCAGCAGCCCATTCGGGTTGGGGAAAATCGCCCGCAGGGTCAGGGTACCGGTGGCGGCATCGAGCGCGCGTTCGGCAAAGTCAATACGCCCCGGAAATTTGTAAATGCTGCCGTCGGCCAGCACCAGCTCGATGGGTGTGTCCGGCTGGTCTTTGTCATTGAGTCGGCCGCGGACGGCTTTTAGGTAAGTGGTTTCCGGAATGCTGAAATAGCTGGCGATCGGGTCCACTGTGGAAACGGTGGCCAGCACCGTCGAGCCACTGGTGGCCAAACCGCCCACCTCCACCTTTTGCAGCCCGACCTGCCCGGACAGTGGCGAGCGCACTTCGGCATAAGAGCGGTCAAGCCGCGTTTTCTCAAGGCCGGCGCGGCGCGCCTGCACGACGGCCTCGTTTTGCTTGGCAAAAGCTTCGGCCTGGTCGTAGGTCTGGCGCGGGATGGCGTTGTCAGGCAGCAGCGGTTTGTAGCGCTCGACATCCTGGCGAGCCCGGGCCAGCACCGCCTCGGATTCGGCCAGCTTGGCCTGGGCATCAATGATGGCCTCGTCATACGCGCGGGGGTCGATGCTAAACAACAAATCGCCTTCCTTGACTTTTTTTCCGGGCTGAAAATACTGTTTGGTGACCAGGCCGCTGACCCGGGGGCGCAACTCAACTTCACGAAACGCCTTGAGTTCGGAGACGATATCCATCGACAGCGGGGTGTCGCGTGACGCGATGGTTTGCACAATGACCTCGGGCGGCTGTGGCGCAGGCTTTTCTGTTGCCTTGTTACAGGCCGTTAGGGTGAGCGCCACCAGTGGCAGGAACAGCCAATTGTGTGAACACGGCTTGAGAGGACCGGGCATAGTAAATTCCTTCAAAGATATTTGCGCCTGTTGGCACGAAAAATTCAGCAGGTCAAGCGCCGACGCGCTTCAGAGTGGAGAACGCTTCACTAAAGCAGAGTCGGGATCATGTGGCGCCAAAAGAATGGTTTAAAAAATCAGTTGGACAGCTTTGATGTGGCGCAATTGTTGGCCATTAAAAAAATCAGTATACCGGTGATAGCTTTGCCGGGTAGTCGTTTGACCCATTTTGGGCGATCTGACGTGCGATGACAACGGTCAACGTTAAGCCAATGACAGGGCCTGCAAATCCGTGCTGCCATGCTTCAAAATCTATGGAAACTGAAGACAAAACAAGACTACACCGTAGCGCCCGCGTTGAAATTCATGAATGAGCATGGCTCGTCCCCTTTACGCCACTGAGCCGTTCGGACTGGAACTTGACGCTGCGGTCTACGCTGAACTTGCGAGGCAATATCTCCAGTTTCATTTGCATCACCGACGGCAAGACGTGCAAGGTCAATGTTCAAGCGACGTTACTCGCATCCGGTGGATTGGTTCAATACGATGGTGCTGTGCGATCAGACGGGTGTGCTAACGATGCATTGATTGCCGGCCTGTCCCGCCAGCGCTCGCAAGTGGATGGGCCAATATCAGTTAGCTGATAGCGTTTGATTTGATGTGCGGGACTGAGCGACGGCGGGTCGCAGCCAACAGACCCAGCTCTGGCTGTGGGTCGCGGCGTAAGGTTTGGTGAAACCATGATGGCTCACGTCAAAACTGCGCGACGCCCATTTTGGGCGGCCGAAGTCGCCTTGATCTTGCTTCGGTCACATTCGGTCGATACACTGATTTCAAGAATCTACTTTTTGAAAAAGCAGTTCATCAAACAGGGCGTCGACATGAAATTCAAGTTCCCTTCCGCGTTCACCATCCTCTTCATCCTCATTGGCGTGGTGGCCGTGCTGACCTGGGTGATTCCGGCGGGCGAGTACCAACGAGCCTTCAATCAGGCGCTCGGCAAGGACGCGCCGGTGCCAGGCACCTTCACGCTGATCGAACCCAAGCCACAGGGCTTCGGCGATGTGTTGATGGCGCCCATCGCCGGCCTGTACGACCCGGTCAGCGGTACGGCGCGGGCCATCGACGTCTCGCTGTTTGTGCTCATCATCGGGGGCTTTCTGCTGGTCGTCACGCGCACAGGTGCTATCGACGCAGGCATCGGCTGGTTGATGAAGAAGCTCGAAGGACGGGAGATCTGGATGATCCCGATCCTGATGACGGCCTTCGCTGCCGGTGGCACGAGCTATGGCATGGCCGAGGAAAGCCTTGCCTTCTATGCGCTGGTGATACCGGTGATGATCCGTGCCGGCTATGACTCGCTGACTGGCGTCTCTGTCATCATGCTTGGCGCCGGCGTCGGCACGATGGGCTCGACCTTCAACGCCTTTGCCACCGTCATCGCATCGAATGCGGCGAGCGTGCCCTTCACTGACGGCCTGCTACTGCGCGTCAGCATTCTTGCACTTGGGCTGTTGACGTCCATCGCATTCGTGATGCGCTACGCAATGCGCGTCAAGGCCGATCCCCGTAATTCGCTGCTCTTCGACCAGCGCGATGCCGACATTGCTCACTTCCTGAAGTCGGCTGAGGGCGAGGTAGCTGTCCTGCCCGAAATGACCCGCGTACGCGGCCTCATCATGGCTCTGTTCGGCCTGACCTTCGCCGTCATGCTGTGGGGGGTGATCTCCAAGGGCTGGTGGATGGGCGAGATGTCCGCATTGTTCCTCGGTATGAGCATCGTGGTCTGGGTCGTGGGCTGGATGTCAACCGAAACGCGCATGAGCGAAGGCGAGTTCGTCGACACCTTTGTCAACGGCGCAC